>VGHR01000072.1 GCA_016868205.1 Betaproteobacteria bacterium | reverse complement strand
GCGCCCGCCCGGCTCATCGTGGCGGTGCCGGTGGGCGCACGCGATAGCTGCGAAGCACTGGCGGATGTGGCCGATGAAGTGGTGTGCCCCTTCATGCCCGAGCCCTTTCAGGCCGTGGGCCTGTGGTACGACCCTATGACCCAGGCCAGCGATGAAGAAGTCTGCGAAATATTGAACAGGGCCCGGACCGAGCGATCCCTGGCAATCCGCCAGAGCGCTCAGACCGGCAGTCCCGCGCCATCGCGATGAACCGTCTTCGCAACGCGGCTGCATCGAACCACGCCGCAGCTCCCACCATCGTCAGACCCAGCGCGGCCGAGATCGTCCACGGCATCAAGCAGCATCTGCAACCGCTTTTTGGTCACCCTTCCGACAATGACCGACTGCTGGCCGCTGTCGGTCAAGCGCGATTGATCTTGATGGGCGAAGCCAGCCACGGCACCCGCGAGTTCTACCGGGAACGGGCCGACATCACCCAGCGATTGATTCTGGAGAAGCGTATCGATGCGGTGGCCGTCGAAGCCGATTGGCCCGATGCCTACCGGCTGCATCGGTATGTGACCGGTTGCAGCACCGATGTGCATGCGGCGCACGCCCTCGAGGGCTTTGAGCGCTTTCCGGCCTGGATGTGGCGCAACACCGAAGTGGTCCGATTTGCCGACTGGCTGCGCAACCACAATCTGAGCACCGGCTCACAGGTCGGATTTTTCGGCCTGGACCTCTACAGCCTGTTTCGATCAATGGCGCAGGTGCTGGTCTATCTGGATCGGGTCGACCCCCAATCTGCTCAACGCGCCCGTGCACGGTATGCCTGCTTCGACCATGTGCGGGACGATGGCCAAGCCTACGGCTATGGTGCCAGCCTGGGCCTGACGCGCAGCTGCGAGGCAGAAGTGCTGGAACAGCTGTGCGAAGTTAACCGCCTGCGTGCGGATACCGAGCCGCAGCTCAGCGAGCTTTTCGATACCCAACAAAATGCCCGACTGGTGCGCAACGCCGAGGCCTATTACCGCAACATGTTCGGTGGGCGGGTTGCCTCCTGGAATCTGCGTGACAGCCATATGCTCGAGACCGTGCAGGCCCTCCAAGCTCACCTGGGGCGGATGGGGCGGCCGGTCCGTTTGGCGATTTGGGCTCACAACTCTCACCTGGGCGATGCCAGCGCTACCGAGATGAGTGCGCGTGGCGAATGGAACCTGGGGCAGCTGCTCAAACAGCAGCACGGGCAGGATGTCTTCAGCCTGGGGCTGAGCACTTACGCCGGAACCGTGACCGCGGCCAGCGACTGGGATGAACCGGCCCAGCGCAAGCGGGTTCGACCTGGGCTGGCAGGCAGCTGGGAAGATCTCTTCCATCAAGCGGATACCGACCGCTTTATCCTGATGCTGCGCGGCAACAGCAGTCTGGCCCAACTCACCCGCGCACAGCGTCTGCAAAGGGCCATTGGCGTTATCTACCGGCCCGAGACCTAGCGGCACAGCCACTATTTCATGACCTGCCTGCCCGCTCAGTTCGACGCTGTTTTGCACATCGACCAGACCCATGCGGTAGAACCCCTGGACAAAGGGCCGGTGTGGGTCAGCGGCGAAGTGCCGGAAACCTTTCACTCGGGCGTCTGAACCCCAATCGGGGCGATCGCGAGCTTATTGATCGGAACGGTTGTCCGCAGGAGGCCTTGAGGGCTGAGGCGATGAACCGAAGGCCATCGCATTCATCTGCGACCCCGAATTGCGATAAGACTCCGGCGCAGACGCATCGGGCTGCCCGACCGACTCAGACGAAACATCGGAGAGCTGGCCACGCTGCACATAATGCTGGGCCGCTTCCTTGAACAAGCTCTTGTGCGTCATGCTCAAACCACGATGAAGAACGGTAGGCGCGACCGGCCGGGGCCGATGGCTGGGAGGAACAGAGGCGTCTTTGTAGGATGTTGCAGCGCAGCAGTGTAGGAGCGAATTTCGGCGCTGATGTAAAGAAATGACAAGAGGGTGACAAAACCAGTCAACTGATACGCGAGCGCCACGCCCAGGCGGACGCGCTTATTGTTTTAAATTTCAGTGAAAATCCCGACTCGCGCAAGCCAACTCGCCAATAAGCGGGCTGAGGTCTTGCAGCCGATGCGCCCGCAAATTGCGCACAGCGCCGTAGCCGGGCTGTCGACCGGTTTCAGCGCTGCGCTGCCAGGTTCCCCACACCGCCAGCAGGCGAGCATGCATCCACAAGGCACGCTCACGCTGACGCAGCGAGCGACCGACGATGATATTGACCGAGCCGGTCTCGTCCTCAAGGGTCAGGAACACCGTGCCGCGCGCCGTCGACGGCTGCTGGCGCACGGTCACCAACCCTGCAGCCGCCACCGACCGCCCCCCAGGCAGGGCTTCAAGCTCGCCCGCCGAAAGCAGGCCACGATGCCGAAGCTGCGGTCGCAGCAAAGCCAGCGGATGACGACGCAGGCTCAGGCCCAAGGCGCGGTAATCCCCCAAAATATCCTGCGCCTCCGGCATGGGGGCTAGCAGCAGGCCAGGCTCTTGAACCGGCGCGTTGCGCAGCAACTGCGGCGCCGGTCGCAAGGCGGCGGCCTGCCAGACCTGCTGGCGCCGATGCCCGGCCAGAGCGGCCAGCGCATCAGCTGCCGCCAGAGCATCCAAATCGCGCTTGCCCAGAGCGGCACGCAATGCCAGGTCCTCGACGCTGGTAAAAGCAGCCCGCTGGCGTGCCTCGATAAGGCGATCGGCACCGGCCTGCGAGAGCTGTGCCACCATGCGCAGACCCAGCCGTACCGCCGGTTGCTGTGGGCGGCCCCAAGGCGCGTGCGTCTGCCCATCGGCCGACTCCAGCGTGCAGTCCCAGGCACTGGCGCTTACATCGACGGGACGCACCTGCACCTGATGGCGGCGCGCATCTTGCACCAACTGCGAAGGCGAATAAAAGCCCAGCGGCTGGGCATTGAGCATGGCCGCCAGGAAACAGGCCGGCTCATGGCACTTGAGCCAGCAACTGACATAGACCAACTTGGCAAAGCTGGCCGCATGGCTCTCCGGGAAGCCATACTCGCCAAAGCCCTCGATCTGACTGAAGATACGCTGAGCGAAATCAAGAGGATAGCCTTTCTCCACCATGCGGCCGATCAGCCGCTGGCGAAAAGGATCGAGCCCACCCTTGCGTTTCCAGGCTGCCATGGCGCGTCGCAGTTGATCGGCCTCGCCCGGCATGAAGTCAGCGGCGATGATTGCAATTTGCATCACCTGCTCCTGAAAGATCGGCACGCCCAGAGTGCGACCCAGCGCGGGCTCCAGCGCCGGATGCTCAAGGGGCGGCTTGTGCCCGTGGCGCAATTGCTCGCGCCGCTCCAGGTAGGGGTGCACCATGCCCCCCTGGATCGGCCCCGGCCGCACAATGGCCACTTGCACGACCAGATCGTAATAACAGCGCGGCAGCAAGCGCGGCAGCATACTCATCTGCGCCCGACTTTCAATCTGGAACACGCCCACCGTATCGGCGGCGCCAATCATGTCGTAGGTCGCCGTGTCATCGGCAGGAATCTGGTGCATCTGCAGCGTAGAACCTCGCCACCGCGACACCAGTTCAAGACAGCGGCGTATGGCTGAGAGCATACCCAGCGCCAGTACATCGACCTTCATCAGACCCACTGCCTCCAGGTCGTCCTTGTCCCACTGAATCATGAAACGGTCGGCCATGGCGGCTGGCTGTACCGGCACCAGACGCGTGAGCTTGTCCTGGGTGAGTACAAAGCCGCCCACATGCTGTCCGAGATGGCGCGGCATGCCCAGCAGCTCGGTCGCGCAGGCCAACCACTGTGCAATCAGCGGGTCTTTTGGGTCTACACCTTCGGGCCAGACCGGGGTGGCATCGCTGCGGTCCATCCAGCTGCAATCGCGGACGAAGGCCTCGATCAGATCCAGGGGCAGGCCCAGGGCTTTGCCCGCATCGCGCAAGGCACTGCGCGGACGGTAACGGATGACCGTGGCCGCCAAGGCAGCCCTGTCATGGCCATAGCGACGATAGATATAGGCGATAACCTCCTCACGCCGCTGATGCTCAAAATCGACATCGATATCGGGCGGCTCAAGTCGCTCGCGACTGATGAAACGCTCGAACAATAAATTGCTCTCGGCCGGATCGACGGCCGTGATACCCAGGCAGTAACAAACCGCCGAATTGGCCGCCGAGCCGCGGCCTTGGCACAAAATGCCTTCGGAGCGAGCAAAGCGCACGATGTCATAAACCGTCAGGAAGTACATTTCGTAGCGCAACTCGGCAATCAGGGCCAGTTCATGCTCGACCTGCCGCGCGACAGCCGGCGGAACGCCGTGCGGATACCGCTCACGCAAACCCTCTCGGGCGAGTTGCTGCAAATACTGCAAGGGTTCGCACGGCCAGCTACCCTGACGCGGGTAGGCATAATGAAGAGCGATTTCATCCAGACTGAATCGACACCGCTGAGCCACCGTCAAGGTGGCGGCCAGCCACTCGGGCCGATACAGCTCGGCCAGTTGTAAACGCGAACGCAAATAGGCCTGGGCGTTGGGCTGTAAGGCGCGACCGGCCTCTTGCACCGTACAGCCCCGGCCGATGGCTGTCACCACATCATGCAGGGGCTTGCGCGAACGCCTGTGCATGAGCGCCCCACCCGCAGCGACCAAAGGTACGCCGCTGCGTCGTGAAAGTTCTGCGAGCTGCTGCTGACGCAGCACATCATCGAAGCGCTGCTGTAAGTGCACAGCCAGCCACAGGCGCCCGTGCCACAGCTGTTTTGCCCACTCCAACTGCTCGGCCAGCGCCGCCGGATCGATCGGCTGCTCGAGCAATGGAAACAGGATGATCTCGCAAGCCTGCAGGCGCTCGAAGGCCGCCTCGCCACGCGCTACCCGGTAAACGGCGGCGCTGCCTTGCCCGGCCTGACGCGCAGCGGTGATGAATTCACACAAGTCCCCCCAGCCCCGCGCATCATGGGGCAACACCAGCAAACGCAGTGCCTCCTGGTGCACACGAAATTCAGCTCCAGGAATAAAGGGCAAGGCGCGGGCCCGGGCCGCCTGATGGGCACGCACCACACCGGCGACGGAACATTCGTCGGTCAAAGCGAGGGCGCGATAGCCCAGGGCATGCGCACGCTCGACCAGCTCCTGCGGGTCAGAGGCTCCGCGCTGAAAGCTGAAATTACTCAGCGCATGCAGTTCGGCATAGTCGGGTAGGCTCGGCGCAGGCATACCGGACTCAGGCAAAAATGCCGTGCAAAAACCAGGCTGTCTGCACGCGTGGCCGACGCTCACGGTAAATCCACAGCAGGCCGGCCCGGGCGCTGCGGGCAATAAAGTAATCGCGCAAGACCGGGGTCTGCATCCGGCGATCGCCGTCCTCTCCCCGATCTGCAAGCATCCAGCCTGCCACCTCCAGCCGCTGCGGCCCGACCAGCAAGGCCAATGGTCCTTGATACCAAGGCCGGTCACCCTGAAGACGCAGAGGTTGCGGCTGCGACAGCAGCCAGGTTGGCAGGAGTTGGGCCCATTGAGCCGGCAGCGCAAGCCCCTGCCCTGCGCCCGGCCCTGCTTTTGAGCCTGCAAGAGACCCTGGCGGCGCGATCGACCGGGACCTTGCGGAAAATTCAGTGGACGGGGCGCTCTCGTGGTGACGCAGTCTCGAGGCCGGCAGCCACTGCTGCATGCGTTCGGGCTCATGGCGGTCATCGGGCTGCCAGCGCCGGATTTGCGCCGGACCCAGTCGCGCCTCCAAACGCTCAAGCAACTGCTCCAGACTCTCACCGCGTTGCTGATCCTCCAGCAGTAAAGTGCCGCTGCGCTCCGCCAGCGGCGCTGTCTCCAACGAGCGCAAGCTCACCGTCTGGGCCGGCGCGTCCCAACGCCCCACGGGCAGATGCTCGGACAGCAGGCGCAGCACATGCCCCATGTCCTGGCTGGCCTCCCGCAAGCGTAAAGGCAAAACGCGGGGATCGCCGGCGTTGCGCCGGCTGTCACTTTGCCAACCCAGTTCCAGCCCCAACACACCCAGCTTGCGCGTCACCAGCCAGGTGCGCAAGTGTTGCAGCAAGCACTCGGCCGCTCGCAGCAGGCCTTCGGCCTGCTCAACACCCCCGGGCCACTGCAGATGCGCCGTAAAGGCCTCGGGGACCTGCCACCATACATGGCTTTCAGGGCGCTCGCCGAGGGCTTGATCCAGGGCATCGAGCAAATCCTGGCCGAAACGACGCGCCACGCCCTGACGCGGCAAGCAACGCAGGTCCTGCCAGCGTTGACAGCCCAGGCGCTTGAGCAAAGGCAGATGCGACTGTGCCGCATCGAGCGTGGCCAGAGGCAGATCGACGGCTGCAATGCGGACAGTCTCACGCCAGGGTCGTTGCAAGCGCAGGCGAGCCAGCGCCTGCAACGAGGTAGGCCCCGCAGCAGCTTGCAAGTTATCTGAATGCTCGACCAGGTCTTCCCTCGTGACTTGTTCGCGCAGTTGCACCAGCAACGATCGCAAACCGCCAAACAGCCGCAAGCTTGCTGCAACCTCCATCAGCACCGCATCGTGGCTCAAGCTCACCCGCGGGGTATAGCGCAGCGCGTGGCAGGCCAGCGATGCGCGCGCGGCGGATATCGACACGGCATCAGCAGGCCAGGCTCGCAGCGCGATCCACAGCATCGGGCACCTCCAGAAGGCTCAGCGGCCGCCGGACAGCCTGGCGACGGTACACGGCTTGTGCATGGCCGGCAGCCAATAAGTGCCGCAGGGCCACCGGTGAAGTTTGCAGCGCCAGGGGCGCTGACAGCGGCGGTCCTCGACGCTTGAGCACCTCGACCTCCAGCACCGCGGCCACACCGGCTGCGACCGGCGACCACTGCAGGGCCAGTCGCAAAGGAGCCGGCGATGCCTGCTGGCGAGCCGCTTGTGGCCGGCAGACAAACAGCAGACGCGACTGGGTCTGCGCCAAAATCTGCAAGCGCCGCAAGGCGGATAAGGGCACCTGCTCAAGCCACAACAGCACCGCTTGCACCTGCGCGCAGCGCAGGGCCTGCTCGGCCGCCCACAGTCGATCGGCCAGGCTCTCGGCGTGCACCTGCAACAGAGTGCCCGGATCGCAATTTTGGGCGGCCAGAGCCGGACCAAACGGCACATGGGGCGCGCCTATGAGCATGAGCGCGCCACGGGCGCGGGATCTGCGACCCGGCGCATGCAGGCCCAACTGCCCGAGCGAAGGAGCCAGCAAGCCCCACTCGGCGTGTACAGCGCTCGCCTGCAGCAGCTCGGTCAGACTGCCCATCGGCCAGCCGCCACCCGGCAAAACCGCATCCAGAGCGGGGTAGCAGGTGGGCAATACCGGCTCACGGGCACGCGCCAGCTCGCTCGCACGCCACACTTGGGAAAGTTCAGGGACACATGAATCGGACACGGGAACAGACAACTTAAAGAACTGTATAAATATACAGTCTTTTGGCCTGTCTGTGGGGCCCGATCTGCCGGCCCCGGGCGCTTAAAGACTCAAGCGCACACGCGCTGGCGGACCTGCTCGTACTCGCGGCGCAACTGGGCGATGTAGTCGCCGGCCTTTTGCACCTTGTCAATGGTGCCAATACCTTGCCCACAACCCCAGATGTCGCGCCAGGCCTTGGCCGCTGTATCGCCGCCGAAATTCATTTTGCTAGGGTCGCTGCTGGGCAGATTCTCTGGATCCAGCCCGGCTTTGCGGATTGAGGGAGCCAGGTAGTTCCCATGCACGCCGGTGAACAGGTTGGTGTAGACGATATCGTCTGAATTGGACTCAACCACGGCCTGCTTGTAATCGTCCGCGGCGCGGGCCTCCTCGGTGGCGATAAAGGCCGAACCGATATAGGCAAAGTCCGCGCCCATGGCCTGCGCTGCCAGCACCGCCCCACCGGTGGAAATGGCCCCCGAAAGCGCCACCGGTCCGTCGAACCATTGGCGGATTTCCTGAATCAGGGCGAAGGGACTCTTCACGCCGGCGTGGCCGCCAGCACCAGCGGCCACGGCGATCAGTCCGTCAGCCCCCTTCTCAATCGCTTTATGTGCAAAGGCGTTGTTGATGATGTCGTGCAACACCACTCCGCCGTGGCTGTGCGCCGCCTGGTTGATGTCCTCGCGAGCACCTAGCGAAGTGATGTAGATCGGCACCTTGTACTTGACGCACAAAGCCATGTCCTGCTCGAGCCGATCGTTGGATTTGTGCACGATTTGATTGATGGCAAAAGGTGCGGCGGGCTGCTCGGGATGAGCCCGGTTGTAGGCGGCCAATGTTTCAGTGATCTCGGCCAGCCATTCATCGAGTTGGGAAACCGGTCGCGCATTGAGCGCGGGCATGGAGCCAACCACCCCGGCGATGCATTGGGCAATCACCAGCTTGGGGGTGCTCAAAATGAACATCGGCGAGCCGATCACAGGAAAAGGCAAGTGCGCCAAGGCGCCGGGCAATCGCGACATAAAAGGGCTTTCAAAAAAACAAGGGTGCGCGGCTCAGAAGGCTTGGGGCGCCAATTGAGTGACGCAATCGGCACCATCGACGATGGCATCGCGCTGACCAGGAATGCGGGTGAGCAGGTGGTCAGCATAAAAGCGAACGGTAGTGATCTTGCTCTGCAAAAACTCGCTGCCAAATTCACCCGCCTGTCCGTCCGCCAGTAATTGCTCGGCCACCGATAGCGCCCGGGCCATCTGCCAGCCCGACATCAAATTGCCAGCCAGCATGAGGTAAGGAACGCTGCCGGCGAACACGGCATTGGGCGAGGTTTTACCCGCTGTGACGATGAAGTCAACCACATCGATAAAAGCCTCGCGCGCCGCAGTCAGACGACCGGCCACAGCCCGCCCCGATGCACTGCCTTGGGCCAGCAGCTGCGCTTCGGTCGATTCGATCCGAGCGGCCAGAGCCCTAGCCGTACGCCCGCCATCACGCAGCGTCTTGCGCCCGATCAGGTCGTTGGCCTGTATGGCGGTGGTGCCTTCGTAAATCGTCAGAATCTTGGCATCGCGGTAATACTGTGCTGCACCGGTCTCCTCGATAAAGCCCATGCCACCGTGTACCTGCACGCCTAAGGCAGTCACTTCCTGGCTCATCTCGGTGCTGTAGCCCTTGACTAGCGGCACCATGAATTCGTAGAAGGCCTGGTTTTCCTGCTGGGTCGCTGCATCGGGGTGATGGTGGGCCGCATCAAAGGCAGCCGCAGCCACCGCTGCCATCGCCCGGCAACCTTCGGTATAAGCGCGCATGGTCATGAGCATGCGTTTGACATCGGGGTGATGAATGATGGGAGCACTGCCCGGGACAGAGCCATCCACAGGCCGGCTCTGCACGCGGTCGCGGGCATACTGCACCGCCTTCTGATAGGCCCGGTCTGAAATGGCGATACCCTGCACTCCCACCGCGTAGCGAGCCGCGTTCATCATGATGAACATGTACTCCAGGCCGCGGTTTTCCTGACCGACCAGGAAACCAAGCGCACCGGGGCCGGCCTGATCAGCCACGCTGCCGGCGATACCGTCGCCGTACTGCAAGACAGCCGTTGGGCTGGCCTTGATGCCCAATTTATGCTCGATGCTCACGCAGTGCAGATCGTTACGCGCCCCCACCGAACCATCGGCTTGCACCAGGAACTTGGGCACCACAAACAGGCTGATGCCCTTGACCCCCTCGGGCGCTCCGGGGACACGGGCCAGTACCAGATGCACGATGTTCTCGGCCATATCGTGCTCACCGTAGGTGATGTAGATTTTGGTGCCGAAAATTTTGTAGCGGCCATCGGGCTGCGGCTCGGCCCGGGTCCGCACGGCAGCCAAGTCGGATCCGGCCTGCGGCTCGGTCAAATTCATAGTGCCGGTCCACTGTCCGGTGACCAGCTTGTCCAGATAGGTGGCCTTGAGTTCGTCGGAACCGGCTGTCAGCAAAGCCTCGATAGCGCCATCGGTCAGCAAAGGGCAGAGGGCAAAACTCATATTGGCCGCATTGAGCATTTCGCCGCAGGCCGCGCCTATGGTCTTGGGCAGTCCCTGCCCGCCAAATTGGACGGGGTGCTGCAAGCCCTGCCAGCCGCCTTCAACATACTGCTTGAACGCCTGCTTGAACCCAGGTGTGGTGTGGACCATCCCATTCTTGAGGGTCGAGGGATTGCGGTCGCCCTCCCAATTGAGCGGGGCCAGCACTTCTTGGTTAAAGCGCGCGCATTCTTCAAGCACGGCCTGCGCTGTATCAAACCCAGCCTCTTCGAAGCCAGGAATGCGGGCAATTTCGTCAATATCGGCCAGGTGCTTGATATTGAACAGCATATCCTTGACGGGGGCGATATAGCTCATGGTCGGGTCCTTCATTCAGATACAAATGGGGTCAGTTCCAAGCGCAGCAGAGATCCTGCAAGGGCAAAAGCCTAAAAAAAGGCACCCGCCGGATGCCTTCGATCGTCCAGACCGCCCTCAGAGCTTGCTCACCAGTTCGGGCACAGCAGCAAACAGGTCGGCTTCCAGGCCGTAGTCGGCCACGCTGAAGATGGGCGCCTCCGGGTCCTTGTTGATGGCCACGATCACCTTCGAATCCTTCATGCCGGCCAGATGCTGGATGGCCCCCGAAATACCTGCAGCCACATACAGCTGCGGCGCCACGATCTTGCCAGTCTGTCCCACCTGCCAGTCGTTGGGCGCGTAGCCTGCATCGACCGCCGCACGGCTGGCACCCAACGCCGCGCCGAGCTTGTCGGCCAGCGGTGTCATGACCTCATTGAACTTCTCGGCACTACCCAAGGCGCGGCCGCCCGACACAATGACCTTGGCCGCCGTCAGCTCCGGCCGGTCGCTCTTGGACAGCTCGCTGCCCACATAGCTGCTCTTGCCGCTGTCAGCCACTGCCGCTGCACTCTCCAGCACAGCACTGCCTCCGGTTGCGGCCGCATCAAAACCGGTGGTGCGCACGGTGATCACCTTGATCGCATCATCGCTCTGCACAGTGGCAATCGCGTTACCGGCGTAGATAGGCCGCTCGAAGGTGTCGGGACTAACGACCTGGGTCACATCCGACAGTTGCGCCACATCGAGACTGGCAGCCACGCGCGGGGCCACATTTTTGCCCGAGGCGGTGGCTGGAAACAAGATATGGCTGTAATTCCTGGCCATGGCCAGTACCTGCGCCGCCAAGTTCTCGGCCAGTCCGTGGGCCAGCCCGGCCGCGTCCGCATGAATGACCTTGGCGACGCCGGCAATCTGAGCCGCCGCCTGAGCGGCAACCGCCGCATTGTGACCGGCTACCAGCACATGCACTTCTCCACCGCACCGAGCGGCCGCGGTCACGGTGTTGAGGGTGGCCGGCTTGAGGCTGGCATTGTCGTGTTCAGCGATAACGAGAGAGGCCATGACTTTCCTGATCAGTTAGGGGCGGAGCCCTTCGCTCCGCAAATAAAAAGCTGTGTTCAAGGACCGGGGTATTTGTCGCGCAAACCTGGTCTTCTCAGATGACTTTCGCTTCGTTCTTCAATTTGTCCACCAAGGCCGCCACATCCGCCACCTTGACCCCGGCGCCGCGCTTGGGCGGCTCGCTGACCTTGAGCGTCCTGATGCGCGGCTTGACATCCACACCCAGGTCCTCGGGCTTGAAGACATCGAGTTGCTTTTTCTTGGCCTTCATGATGTTGGGCAGCGTCACATAACGCGGCTCATTCAGGCGCAGGTCGGTCGTGACGATGGCCGGAAGACTCAGCGACAAAGTCTCGATGCCGCCATCAACCTCGCGGCTGACGGTAGCCTTGTCGCCAGCGACTTCCACCTTGGAGGCAAAGGTGGCCTGAGGCCAGCCGAGCAGGGCCGCCAGCATCTGGCCGGTCTGATTACAGTCGTCGTCGATGGCCTGCTTGCCGAGGATGACCAGTTGAGGGCCTTCCTTGTCGACCAGAGCCTTGAGCAGCTTGGCCACGGCCAAAGGCTGGAGCTCCTCGGCGGTCTCCACCAGAATGCCGCGATCGGCACCGATGGCCATGGCCGTGCGCAGGGTCTCCTGACACTGGGCCACACCGCAGCTGACCGCCACCACATCTGTGGCCGCGCCTTTTTCCTTCAGCCGTGTGGCCTCCTCGACGGCGATTTCATCGAAGGGGTTCATGCTCATCTTCACATTGGCAATATCCACACCGCTGCCGTCGGACTTGACGCGCACCTTCACGTTGTAGTCGACCACGCGTTTGACAGGTACCAAAACCTTCATGGGCTCTCCAGAACTAGGTAAATGGGGGCGGGGCCGCTCGTTGGCGCCCCTGGATCCAGTTGACGTTACGTCAATTGGCGCATTCTAAGCGGCCGCCGCCCAAACGGCGGTCTCAGGCGATTGAGGCAGGGGCTGTGGCATCAAACACAAAAAAGCACGACCGTTCTTTTTGGGACTATATCCTGCCCCGCCCACCAAGTCAAGGCTCATCACGGGCGGCCAACGCGTACCCGCGACCACCCCTCACCACTGCGCTGCATTCTGAATTTGAAACACCCGCTGCGCGGAGACGATTTCCACGCCGTGAGCCCGCAAGGAGCGCAGGATTTCGAGATTGATTGCGGACCTGAGATTGCCCTGCCCGTTCTCCGGATCCACGATCCAGTAGCAGAGCGTGAATTCCAGTCCGTCGGGGCCAAACTGACTCAACTGAGCGGCCGGAGCCGGATCAGCCAGCACCCGTGGCTGGGTTCGCGCCGCCGCTTCAAGCAGACTCATCACGCGGTCGGCATCGCTGCCGTGAACCACCGGTACGGTGGTGGTTTGCAAGACCTTGGGGTCGGTCAAGGAGAGGTTTTCGATGCGGTTGCTGATGAACATGTCATTGGGCACCACAGACTCCCGCCCCGAGAGGGCTCGCACAACCGTGTAACGCGCCTTGATGTCGGTGATGCGGCCTTCAAAGTTGTCGATGCGCACGCTGTCTCCGATGCGCACACTGCGCTCGGCCAGCATCACAAAGCCACTCACATAACTTGCCGCGAGCTTCTGCAGACCCAGGCCCACACCAACACCGATGGCCCCCCCCAGCACCGACAGGGCGGTCAAATCGATGCCCACCGCTGTCAGGCTGAGGATCAGACCGACGCCCACCAGCAGGGCCCGCACCCCATTGCTGACCGCCTTGCGCAGGGACAGATCACCCCCCGTGGCCGAGGCGAGCAGGCGATCCTCGATGGCCGAAGACACCCAGAGGGAGACGATCAGCACAGCCGCGGCGGTCAAGGCGCCCCCGAGCACATCAAGTGCAGTCAACTTGGATCCGCCCACCCTCCAGACGATGCTATCGAGTTCGCCCAGCAGCAGGGGCAGGAGCCCCGTGATCCACAGAACGACCGCCAACCAGGCCAGCCACGAGATGGACCGCTCGAGCACGCGAACCAGGGGCGCCTGCTTGAACGCAGCCTGTAGAACCTTGACCCCCACCCGAATGATCGCCAGGGACAGCAGAACCGGCAGCGCCAGGGCCAGCAAAAACAAAGGCACGCCGGCGATTTTCAGGGTGGCGTGGGCGGCATAAATCAGCAGCAGCAACAGCAGAGGGAACAAGGCCCCGTCGAATGCACGGCGACCCAGAAGAACCGATGCGTTAGACCCCTGCGGCACGGCCCGACTGACCGCACGCACCAGCGCCCAGGCCAGCAGCAGGCCGCCACAGAGCACACCCAGCTCGATCAGCGCCGAGCCGTAGGTCATGGTGGCCCACGCCTGCTCGAGCTTGACACCGCGCAGAGTTTCAAGGGGGCTCGATAGACCCGCTGCAGCCATGACTGAACACTCCCCAAAAAATCAGAGTCCGGCCAGCACCCGCAGATGGGCTTCAACACTACGGGCCAGCGCATCAAGATGGTAGCCGCCTTCGAGGCAAGAAACGAGGCGCCCATGGGCATGTCGCTGCGCCACGCCCATAAGTTGCCCGGTGATCCAGGCATAGTCGTCCTCCTCCAGCTCGAGCTGACCCAGACCATCCTGACGATGCGCGTCAAAGCCGGCGCTGACAAACACCATTTGCGGCGCGAAGGCCTCCAGTCGAGGCAGCCAATGCGTCTCGATCAAAGCGCGAATCTGCGTTCCCCGGGTGTGCGCCGGCACCGGGAGATTGAGCAGGTTGACCGCGCCCGGCTCCGTGCCAGTGAAGGGATAGAGAGGATGCTGAAAAAAACTCACCATCAGGATGCGTTCATCACCCGCCACGATGTCCTGGGTACCGTTGCCGTGATGGACATCAAAATCGATGATGGCCACCCGTTTAAGACCGCAGGACTCCAGCGCATGCAAAGCGGCTACCGTCACATTGTTGAAAAAACAAAAGCCCATGGCCTGGGCCCGGGTCGCATAGTGGCCCGGCGGACGCACGGCGCAGAAGGCGTTGTCCATCTCTCCGGTGATGACCGCATCGGTAGCAGCAACAGCGGCACCAGCTGCCCGCAAGGCAGCCTCCCAGGAATGGGCGTTGACGCTGGTATCCAGATCCAGGGGCCGATGGTGCACCCCGTCAAGGCCCGAAGCCGCCTGCCGGGAAAGCTCTTGTACCTGGGCAAGGAGCAAACCATCGTGGGCACGAAGCAAATCGGTCCGCTCAACCTGCGGGGCTTGGCGATGGACCAACTGCTCAAACAAGCCCGACGCCCGAAGACGCATTTCAATGGCGGCGAGCCGCTCGGGGCACTCGGGGTGA
>VGHR01000071.1 GCA_016868205.1 Betaproteobacteria bacterium | reverse complement strand
CAGCGCCGGGTATCGCTTCATTTTTGCTTGGCCCAACCACCTCTTTAACTTTAGAGTGGTACGGCTGGTGAGGGCAAGACATCTGTCTATGGCCCAGGCCGAGCCCTTTTTTCGGAGGGAGTGGGGCACCACAACTCTTTGATGTGCATTTAGACCACTCCCCCCCCACTGAAACAGCCGAGGCCCAAAAAGAAGGATCGGCGGTAGCGGTCCCTAGAGCCACCGATGCGCCGCCATCTTTGAAGCTGATGCTAGCCCGGTACTAGCCCAAAGAAAAAGGACTCAGCCCTTGACCCACGTCAAATGTTGATCCAATGGCAGTGAGAGTTTTTCGGAGGGAGTGGGGACTATCAACAACTTTGCGGCGCGTACGGAGTCTGCTTTATCTCACCTGTTCAGATTTGCGGAGCCAGTTCTGTTTGCAATGAAATACAGCTAGACTGAAAACTCTCACTGACATTGGATCAACATTTGACGCGGGTCATTAGTGACCTGCGCTTAAAAACTGATCCAGCATGAGTGAGAGAAACTGGGTGTTTTTATCATTCGAAAAGATTAATTTATGCCAAAAAGTGTTCGATTGAAGCCCGAGCAAGTCGTGGCTAAGTTGCGCGAGACTTTCTCCAGGCCCCTCGGCTACTATGGCCCGACCTTCAGTAGGTTTTTAGGCGTCCGCTACCATTAGAAGCTGTTTAAAGAAGGAAGTTTTATGCAGCAAATCCTAGGTCTAGTTATTGCCCTTTCCGCCGCCTCTGCCCTCGCGCACGGTTGCCCTGGTGAGATGAAGGCCATCGATGCCAAAATGCCCGCGACCAAGTTGTCTGATGCTCAGATGGCCAAGGTCAAGGAGCTGCGCGCCAAGGGCGAACAGCTACACAAGGACGGCAAGCACGCCGAATCGATGGCGGCCCTCGCTGAAGCCAAGAAATTGCTTGGACTGTGATCCCCTGGAGCCGGCCTGGCACAAGCGAGGTGGTAGTGCATCTCACAGATGTGGCTCCGCTTGTCTGAACAGTTTTACCCCAAGAGATAAAGAGACAGCGGGCGGGTTGAACAGGTGCAGAGTTGTCCACGGCGCCGTTTGCCGGAGGCATTGTCGGCGGTAAGGACCAGCTAGTGACACATCTTTGCGCGCGCGCGCAATCGAGATTTTACTGTCTGATGGCTACACAGTGGCTACACGTAATCATCTAGGGCATTAAAAGTTAGCGAACGCTTCTCTTTTAATGCTTGAAAATATTGGTGCCGGAGAGATGAATCGAACACCCGACCTTCTCATTACGAATGAGCTGCTCTACCGACTGAGCTACACCGGCTACGCTTGATATTTTATATCGATCGCTCGCGCTGAAAGCTGGGTCAGCTGCTGCGGTGATAGGCAGTTACTCGTTCGACCTCGTTCTTGCTGCCGAGCACCACGCTGACGCGCTCATGCAGCTGGCGCGGTTGGAGGTCAAGGATACGCTCGCGGGCATTTGTGGCGGCGCCGGCGGCCTGTTCGACCAGCCAGGCCATCGGATTGGCCTCGTACATCAGGCGCAATTTGCCGGCTTTTTCGGGCTCTCGCCTGTCCCAGGGATACATGAAGAGCCCGCCGCGGGTGAGGATGCGGTGTACATCGGCCACCATGGAGGCGATCCATCGCATGTTGAAGTCTTTGCCGCGCGGGCCTTCCTTGCCCTGCAGACATTCGTCGATGTAGCGGCGCACCGCTGGATCCCAATGGCGCATATTGCTCATGTTGATCGCAAATTCCTGCGTGTCTGCGGGTATCCGAACCTGCTCTTGGGTGAGTACAAAAGAACCTTGCTCCCGGTCCAGGGTGAACATCGACACACCTTCGCCCACGGTCAGCACCAAAGTGGTTTGTGGACCATAGATGCAATAACCGGCGGCGACCTGGTGTCGCCCGGCCTGTAAGAAATCCTGCTCGGTGACCGCGCTGGGGCCTTCGGGTTTTTTGAGTACGCTGAAGATGGTGCCAATGCTCACATTGACATCGATATTGCTCGATCCGTCCAGCGGATCGAAGAGCAGCAGGTACTCGCCCTGAGGATAGCGATTGGGCACGACATAGATACCGTCCATTTCCTCGGAGGCCATGGCCGCCAGGTGTCCGCCCCATTCGTTGGCCTCGATCAGCACTTCGTTCGCAATGAGGTCGAGCTTTTTTTGCACCTCGCCCTGTATGTTCTCGCTGCCGGCCGATCCCAGCACACCGCCCAAAGCCCCTTTGTTGACGGCCTGGCTGATCCCTTTGCAGGCACGCGCCACCACCTCCAGCAGTAATCGCAGTTGGGCCGGGATGCGGCCGTGGTCACGCTGTTGCTCCACCAGGTAGCGCGTGAGTGAAATCTTGTTCATGCTGACTCCAGCCTCGGGCGTTATGGGGAATTTCAGTCGACGAGGGCGCGGTCGACCACTTCGCGTACATCCTTACTAAGCTCGGGCTTGGCGGCCACACGAGCAAGCGCCTCCCGGGCTGCGCTGCGGTAGGGCTCGGCCAGCTTCTTCCAGCGATCCAGGGCGCGCGCCAGCCGCGCCGCGACCTGGGGATTGAAGGCGTCCAGTTCAAGGACCCGCTCTCCCCAGAAAACATAGCCGGCCGCGTCGCTGCGGTGAAAGGCGCCAGGGTTGGCTTGACAGAAGGTACTGATGACACTGCGTGCCCGATTCGGGTTGCGCAAGTTGAAGTCAGGGTGACGAATGAGCTGACGCACGATGGGCAGCACATGTCCGTTGTGGTCGGGCGCCCCGGCCTGCAGACTGAACCATTTATCGATCACCAGAGCCTCTTGCCTGAACAGGCCATGGAAGTGATCGAGAGCCGTAGCGGCCAATTCGTGGCCGCTGATCACCAGGGCGGACAATGCGTTGAAGCGATCGGTCATATTGGCCGCGGCCTTGAAATGCTGCAGGGCGATCCTTGGCCAATGGTTTTGTCGCTCGGCGACATCGGCCAGGCACAAATGCAGGAGGGCCATGCCGGCCAGCGCACGGCGACCGCTGGCATGGGCATCGGGGCTGTAGCTGCCGGTATCCCGGTTGTTGATCCAGGCCTGCTCCCAGTCTGCGCGCAAGGCCAAAGCCATTTGCAGTCGCATGGACTGGCGCACCGCGTGAATGCGCTGCGGGTCGACCACCTCCACCTGCTCAGCCAGATAGGTTTCCGAGGGCAGGGTGAGAACCAGCTCCTTGAATGCAGCGTCCAGCTTTGGATGGCGCAGTATTTGTCCCATGGCGCGCAGATAGTCGTCGCTGAGCAATTCGTCGGTGTTGTCGTGGGCCAGAGCTTGCAAGGCTTGGCGTACGCCCAGGCGCTGACCTGCCTCCCAGCGGTTGAAGGGGTCGCTGTCGTGGGCCAGCAGATGCAGCCATTGCGCATCAGGCAGGTCCAGTTCTAGGATCACCGGGGCGCTGAAGCCGCGCAGCAGCGAGGGCACGGGTTCGCTGGACACCCGCTGGAAAACCCACTGCTGATGGCTGCCCTCGAGCACCAGAGTGCGCGAGCAGGGACTCTGGCCGTCGCCCAAATCCAGGGGAAGATCGCTGCCATCGGCCCCCACCAGGCCGATATTGACCGGAATCACGAAGGGCTGCTTGTCGCTTTGCCCAGGCGTGGGTGGGCAGGTCTGCGAGAGGCTGAGGGTGTAGGTTTGGGCTGCCGCGTCGTAGTGTCCCGCAGCGCGCAGTCGCGGCGTGCCGGCCTGGCTGTACCAATGCTTGAAGGCGGTGAGCAGTCGGGCCAGATCTGAGCTTGGATTGGCGTCGGCTATGGCTTGCGCGAAATCGTCGCAGGTCACGGCCTGTCCGTCGTGGCGCTCGAAGTAGAGGCTCATGCCGCGCGAAAAACCCTGGCGGCCGACCAGCGTTTGCATCATGCGCACCACCTCAGCCCCTTTTTCGTAGATGGTGACGGTGTAGAAGTTGTTGATCTCCAGGTAGCTGTCGGGCCGCACCGGGTGCGCCATCGGGCCGGCATCTTCCGGGAACTGCGCCGTGCGCAGCACCCGGACATCCTCAATACGCTTAACGGCCCGGGCTGAGGCATCGCCACAGAGATCCTGCGAGAACTCCTGGTCGCGGAAAACCGTCAGGCCTTCCTTGAGTGAGAGCTGAAACCAGTCGCGGCAGGTGACGCGATTGCCCGTCCAGTTGTGGAAATACTCATGACCGACCACGCTTTCGACATTGGCAAAGTCGGTATCGGTGGCCGTAGCTTGGCTGGCTAGAACATACTTGGTGTTGAAGATGTTCAGGCCCTTGTTTTCCATAGCGCCCATGTTGAAGTCACTGGTGGCCACGATCATGAAGCGCTCGAGGTCCAGGGGCAATCCGAAGCGCGCCTCGTCCCAGGCCACAGAGGCCATCAGGCAGCGCATAGCGTGTTCGGTTTTGTCCAGATCGCCCGCACGCACATAGACCTGCAGCAGATGCTCGCTGCCGGATCGAGACCGGATGCGCTGCTCTCGGCAGACCATTTGTCCGGCCACCAACGCGAACAGATAGCAGGGCTTGCGGTGCGGATCAACCCAGCGGGCAAAATGCCGGCCGTCGTCCAGGTCGCCTTGCTCGACCAGATTGCCATTGGACAGCAGCACCGGGTAACGGGCCTTGTCAGCCCGCAGCGTGACGCTGTAGCTGGCCATCACATCGGGCCGGTCCAGGAAGTAGGTGATACGCCGAAAGCCTTCGGCCTCGCATTGGGTGAAGAACGACTCATTGCTGACATACAGGCCCATGAGTTGGGTGTTCTTGGCCGGGTTGCAGGTGGTGAAGATCTCCAATTCGAACGGCTCGGGGCCGGCGGGAAGGTTTTCAAGGACAAGCTGACCTTGGTCCATCTTGAAGGAGGTGCCCTGGCCGTTGACCAGCACACGGGCCAGGTTGAGCTCTTCACCATCGAGGCGCAGGCTCTGCGGCGACAGCGTGGTATTGCGCCGCACGCTCATGCGGTTGAGCACCCGGGTTTTGGCAGGGTCGAGATCGAAGATCAGGTCGACGCTGTCGATCCAGAAAGCCGGGGCTTGATAGTCGGCGCGTAAAGTGGCGCGGGCGAGGGACTGTCCGTCACGCATGGTCAAACTCCTTGGGGCCTCAGACGCCTTGCTTGAGAGAGGCCTCGATAAAGGCATCGAGGTCGCCGTCAAGCACTTTTTGGGTGGCCGAGGTTTCGTGGTTGGTGCGCAAATCCTTGATGCGGCTCTGGTCGAGCACATAGCTGCGGATCTGGTGGCCCCACCCCACATCGGTCTTGCTCTCCTCGAGCTTTTGTTGCTCGGCCTGGCGCTTGCGTAGTTCGTGGTCGTACAGACGCGAGCGCAACCGCTTCCAGGCCACATCACGGTTGCTGTGCTGAGAGCGGCCGTCCTGGCACTGCACCACGATGCCGGTGGGAATGTGCGTCAGGCGCACGGCCGAGTCGGTCTTGTTGATGTGCTGGCCTCCTGCGCCGGAGGCGCGGAAGGTGTCGGTGCGGACATCGGCCGGGTTGATCTCGATTTCGATGGAGTCATCGATCTCGGGGTATACGAACACAGAGGCAAACGAGGTGTGGCGGCCGCCCGAGGAGTCAAACGGCGATTTGCGCACCAGGCGGTGCACACCGGTTTCGGTGCGCAGCAGGCCAAAGGCGTAGTCGCCGTCGATCTTGATGGTGGCGCTCTTGATGCCAGCGGTGTCACCGGCGGTCTCATCCTCGACCGTGGCCTTGAAGCCCTTGCGCTCGGCGTACTTGAGGTACTGCCGCAGCAGCATGCTGGCCCAATCGCAGGCTTCGGTGCCGCCAGCACCGGCCTGAATGTCCAGAAAGGCATTGAGTGGATCGGCCTGATTGCTGAACATGCGCCGAAATTCGAGTTTTTCGACCTCGGCTTGTATCTTGTGGGCCTCGGTCTCAATCGTGCCCAGACCTGCTTCGTCGCCGTCGTCGCGGGACATTTCAAACAGCGCAAGATTGTCCTCGGCGTCCTGGCCCAGCCGGTCGAGTGCCAGCACCACATCTTCAAGGGACTTTTTTTCCTTGCTCAGCTCCTGCGCGCGTTTGGGCTGGTCCCAGACCTTGGGGTCTTCCAGCGCAGCGTTTACTTCATGCAGTTTTCGGGACTTGGCAGGGTAGTCAAAGATACCCCCGTAGTTCGTCGACCCGGCGGCGCAGGTCTTGCAGGGTGTTGCCGATGAGGTTGATGTGTTCTGCGTCCATGACGGTGCGGTTTCCTGTGGAGTGGGGCGCCTGCGCTGAGCAGGGGTGCTCACGAGCGCCGATAGCCTGATTTTCTCATGCCAGGAATGTTTCGATGGCCTGGGCCAATACTTGCGGTTGGTCGTGGTGCAGCATGTGGCCCGCGTCTTCGATGCGTACGCAGCGAACCTGCGTGATGTTTTTCAGCCGTTCGTGGTAGTCGGCCAGGGTGTAGCTGCCTTTCCACCACTGGTTCAGTGAGTCGTCGCCGGCCACCACCGAGAGAACCGGCGCTGTGATGCGCTTCCAGATTTCCTGCATTTCGTCCCAACGGTAAAGGTAGGGATTCTTGATTTTGTGGGCGGCCTCACCCAGGATGTGCCAAAGGCCTTGTGCATCTGGCCGGGCCCAGTGCAGGGCCAGCCACTGGGCTTTGTCTTGACTCAGCCGCGGGTTGGTCTTCATCAGCCGACCCGCTACGGCCTGCGCATCGGGGTAGCTGCGCAGGCCAAGTTCTCCCGCGTACAGGCTCTTGATCTCGTCCATCCACTGGCCATATCGTCCTGGCGCCTGGCTCGGCCGGCTCGCGGCCAGGCCAAAGCCCTCCAGGTTGACGGCTCGGCGTATGCGCTGGGGTCGCACTCCGGCATAGCACAGGGCAATATTGCCGCCCATGCTGTGACCCACCAGATCGACCGCCTGGCCCGGTGCGATGGCATCGAGCAGAAAGTCCAGGTCGGCCAAATAGTCGGGGAACCAGAAGTTGTCCGTCTGCGCCTGGGTTTTGCCAAAGCCGCGCCAATCGGGCGCGATGATTCGACGGCCGGCGGTAAAGCCCGGGCTCAGGGCGTCAACCATGAACTGGTAAGACGCGCCGATATCCATCCAGCCGTGGACCAGCACCAAGGGTGGCAGCTCGGGCTGCACCGGACCGTCGCTCCATTGCAGCAGGTGGTAGCGCAGGGAACGGATCCGGATAAATGCGCTTTGGGCGCTGCGCTTTTCTTTGTACATTGCAGGTGTTGCGTCGGTGCGAGTTTTTGAGCCAGCCCGACATCATAAGGAGCCTCAATCCGATGCCGCGATCGAACACCCCCAAGTCTGCCGATCACCATCCCGCCATGCATCAGAGTTTGCGATGGCAGGTCGATGAGCGCTTTAACATAGCCCAAGTCTGTTCGCACCGATGGGCACAGAGCCAACCCGCGGCGGTGGCGATTGTGGAGCATCGTCCGGCTGGCTCGCCACGGCTTTACGCCTATGCCGATCTTCAGCGCGGTGCCGATGCGCTGAGCCGGGTGCTTGAGGGCCTGGGCGTGCGGCCTGGCGATCGGGTGGCCATCGTCATGCCGCAGCGCTTTGAGACGGCAGTGGCCTATATCGCGCTGCTGCAGATGGGAGCGGTGGCGATACCGCTGTCGGTACTGTTTGGCCCGCAGGCGCTGGCCTACCGGCTGCAGGACAGTGAGGCCGTGGCGGCTATTGCCGATGGCTCTTCGATGCCTGCCTTGATGCACCTGCGGCAGGATTGCCCGGCACTGCGGCATTTGATCGGGGTCGATGGGTCTGGTGGTGACATCGACTACGGACAAGCTGTGGCCGCTGCCCCGCACACCGGGTACCCGCCCGCACCCACCCTTGCCGAAGATCCTGCGGTGCTGATCTACACCAGCGGCACCACGGGCCCGCCCAAGGGCGCGCTCATTCCGCATCGAGCCCTGATCGGTAACTTGACCGGCTTTATCTGCAGCCAGAATTGGTTTGGCTTTGACGGGGTTCGCAACGATCGTTCGCAAGCCGTATTTTGGTCGCCGGCCGACTGGGCTTGGACCGGCGGCCTGATGGATGCGCTGCTGCCCACGCTCTATTTTGGCCGGCCGATCATTGCCTGCACCGAGCGTTTTAGTGCCGAGATGGCCTTCGAGTTGATGCAGCAGCATGGGGTGACCCACACTTTTCTGTTTCCGACGGCGCTCAAGGCCATGATGAAGTCTTGCCCTCGGCCGCGCGCTGTGCATCGGCTGCACTTGCAGGCCATCATGAGCGCCGGCGAGGCAGTCGGTGATGCGGTCTACGCCTACTGTAGAGATCAACTCGGCGTGATTGTCAATGAGATGTTCGGTCAAACCGAGATCAACTACATCGTCGGCAATTGCGCGATGCAGTGGGCCCGCAGCCCCCAGGGCCTGCCCGAGCCCGGTCGGCCCGGCCAGGCCCTGGGGTGGCCGGCGCGGCCGGGCAGTATGGGCAAGCCTTATCCGGGACATCGGGTGGCGGTGATTGATGAGCGCGGTGACGAGTGCCCGGTGGGTGTACCCGGCGATGTGGCCCTGCACCGGCTGGATGTGAACGGTCAGCCCGATCCGATTTTTTTCCTTGGCTACTGGAAGAACCCGCGCGCCACCGAGTCCAAATTCACCGGGCCCTGGTGTCGCACCGGTGATCTGGCCCGGCGTGATGAGGATGGCTATCTTTGGTATGAGGGGCGATCAGACGATGTGTTCAAGTCGGCCGGCTATCGCATCGGACCGGGTGAGATTGAAAATTGCCTGGTCAAGCATCCTGCCGTGGCCAATGCTGCAGTGGTGCCCAAGCCCGATCGAGACCGGGGGGCGCTGGTCAAGGCCTATGTCGTTCTATCGCCAGAGTACCAAGTCCGACGGCCGGCAGGCCCTGAGCGCGAGCGTTTCGATGCCGACTTGATCGTCTCTCTGCAAGGCCATGTACGCGCTTTGCTGGCGCCATACGAGTATCCCAAGGAAGTTGAATTCATCGACGAATTGCCCATGACCACCACGGGCAAGGTACAACGCAGAGTGCTTCGACTGCAAGAGGAGGAGCGGTTTCGCGCCCGGTCCGTTTGAGCCGGGACTGCACGGCTGCGCCGGCATTAAACTGCAGGCTCTAAGCATTCTTAGCAAAATTTTCAAACACTGGCATGGGGGCGCGCGCATGAAACTTGTTAACTTGGGCACCAGCGATCTGAAGGTTACCCCGATTTGCCTGGGCACCATGACCTTTGGTGAGCAGGTCGATGAGCCGACCACCCATGCTATTTTGGACCGCAGTCTGGCGCTTGGCATCAATTTCATAGACACCGCGGAGATGTATTCGGTACCAACGAAGGCCGAAACCTTTACGCGCACCGAGAGTTACATTGGCAACTGGCTGGCCAAGAGGCCGCAGGCGCGGCAGCAGCTGATACTGGCAACCAAGGTGGCTGGGCCCGCCCGTGTGCCTTGGGTGCGCGGGGGCAAACCCGACCTGACCGGCGAGGACATCATCGCGGCCTGCAAAGACAGTCTGCGCCGCCTGCGTACCGATGTCATCGACCTTTATCAGATCCACTGGCCGGTGCGGCATGTGCCGGCGTTTGGCACCATGTACTTTGATCCGAGCAAGGACACCCCGGTCACATCGATTCTTGAGCAGTTGCAGGCCCTTGATCAGTTGGTCAAGGCCGGTCTGGTACGGGCGGTCGGCTTGTCCAATGAAACTCCCTACGGTGTCCATGAGTTCGTGCGCCTGGCCCAGAAGCATGGTCTGCCGCGCATCGCTACGGTGCAGAACCCTTTTTGCCTGATTAATCGCACCGTGGAAAACGCTCTGGATGAAACGCTCTATCGCTTGAATGTTTCGTTGCTGGCCTATTCTCCACTCGGTTTTGGCTTGCTGACCGGCAAGTACGATCAAACCGGCACCGACCCTGACAAAGGTCCGCCCGGTGCGCGTATCAGCAAGTACGAATCGGTCCGGCAGCAGCGCTGGGGCCGGCCCGCGGCTTTGCAGGCGGCGCGTCGCTACAACGAGCTGGCACGCCAGCACGGCTTGAGTCCCACCCAGATGGCGCTGGCCTTTTGTTACACGCGGCCCATCGTGGCGAGCACCATCATTGGGGTGACCACCCTGGCTCAGCTCGAAGAGGATCGGGCTGTCTGGGGCCTGTCGGTATCGCCGGAACTGCTCAAGGCCATCGATGACATCCGATGGGAGCTGCGCGACCCAGCAGTCTGAGGGGCAAGCCATGGGCAAAGCCGTGACTGCCGGCCAGACCCCGGCCACCTTGCTGCTGCGTCAGCACGGGATCGGCTTTACCGAGCACTCTTACGAGTACCTGGAGCATGGGGGTGCCGAGCACAGCGCCCGGGTGTTGCAGTTTGATCCCTATGCGGTAGTCAAGACCTTGATCATGCAGGATCAGGACGCGCGACCTTTGGTGGTGTTGATGCACGGCAACCGACAGGTCTCCACCCGGCAGCTGGCAAGGCAACTGGGTCTGAAGAAGCTTGAGCCTTGTGCGCCTGAGGTGGCGCAGCGGCATTCGGGCTACCTGGTAGGCGGTACTTCGCCGTTCGCGACCCGGCGGGTCATGCCGGTCTACATCGAAGAGACCATCCTCGCCTTGCCTAAAATCTTAATCAATGGAGGGCGACGCGGTTTCCTGATCGGTATCGATCCTCGCGTCTGCTTGCAAGATGTGCTGGCTGCGCGGCCGGTCCAGTGCGCCATTGACAAGTAGAAAGTGCCTGTGGACTTCGTATATTTGCTGATTGCCACCGTTTCGGCCTACCTGGTCGGCTCCCTTTCTTTCGCGGTCATTGTCAGTCGCCTGATGGGCCTGAACGATCCGCGCAGCTATGGCAGCGGCAACCCAGGCGCGACCAATGTGCTGCGATCGGGCAGCAAGGCCGCCGCCGCCTTGACGCTGCTGCTCGATGGAGTCAAGGGCTGGCTGCCGGTGGCTTTGGTGCAATGGAAAGGCCAAGCCTGGGGCTTGGGCGAGGGCGCGCTTGCGGCCGTCGGTCTGGCGGCGTTTCTGGGGCACCTGTACCC
The DNA here is from genome assembly GCA_016868205.1 of Betaproteobacteria bacterium. Taxonomy (GTDB): domain Bacteria; phylum Pseudomonadota; class Gammaproteobacteria; order Burkholderiales; family Burkholderiaceae_C; genus Polaromonas. The sequence goes on along the minus strand of VGHR01000071.1, from coordinate 3,928 downwards.
GCTGTTTTTCAAGTTTCAGGGGGGCAAGGGGGTCGCCACTGCCGCTGGCGTCCTGCTGGGGCTCCATCCCTTTTTGGGGCTTGCAGTTCTGGCCGTCTGGCTGGGCGTGGCTTTTCTCAGCCGCTATTCATCGCTGGCGGCGCTGCTGGCGGCGCTGGCCGCCCCGGTTTTGTATCTGATGCTCGATCGCATCTGGTGGTACAGCGAGGGCCGCATTGTGTTGGCGCTGGTGATCATGAGCGCCCTTTTGATTTGGCGCCACCGCAGCAATATCGCCAAGCTGATTCGAGGTCAGGAGTCGCGCATCGGCTCCAAAGCCAAGGGCTGAGCCTGCGGACCCGACTGGGTCCATCCGGTCAGTCTCGGAAGTTGCTAAAACTAAGCGGCAAATCTTTGATCTCGGCGCGAATCAGGGCCATGGCGCTTTGCAGATCGTCGCGCTTGGCACCGGCAACGCGCACCACATCGCCCTGAATTGAAGCCTGAACTTTGAGCTTGCTGCCCTTGATGAGCTGGGCAATTTTCTTTGCGTCGTCGCTGCCGATGCCATCACGCACTTTGCTGACCTGCTTGACCTTGTCGCCGCCTATCTTTTCGACCTTGCCTAAATCGAGAAAGCGAACATCAACGCTGGCCTTGGCCAGCTTGCTGCGCAAGATATCGTTGATCTGATCGATTTGAAAGTCACCGTCGCCGGTCAGGGTGATGTCCTTGTCCTTGATTTCTATCGCGGCGGCCGTACCCTTGAAATCAAAGCGGGTACCGATTTCCTTGGCGGTGTTGTCCACCGCATTCTTGAGTTTGACCAGGTCGGCGGTCAGCACAGTGTCAAAGGAGGGCATGGAAAGCTTGTCGTTTTGTTTTTCGTCGATGAGACAATGACCGGATGTTAGTCGAGAACCAATGTCCGCTTCAGGCGCTCAACACCTTTGGCATCGCTGCGCGGGCGCAGCAGCTGGTCCGGATCGCCGACGAGTCCGATGTGCGCGCTGTTCTGGACGACCCTGAGCTACGCGATCGGCCGAAATTCGTGCTCGGTGGAGGTAGCAACATCGTGCTGACCGGTGATGTGAAGGCTTTAGTTCTCAAGGTTGAGGTGGCGGGGCGGCGTCTTGTGGGTGAGACCCCCCGGCACTGGATCATCGAGGCCGGCGCCGGAGAAAACTGGCACGATTTGGTGGCCTGGACCCTGGATCAGGGCTGGCCGGGTCTGGAAAACCTGGCCCTGATACCGGGAACTGTGGGGGCCTCTCCAGTTCAAAACATTGGCGCCTACGGCGTTGAACTTCAAGACTGTTTTGACTCGTTGGATGCCGTGGACCTGGAGAGCGGCCGCATTTTTGTCCTTGATTCTGCGCAATGCGCATTCTCCTATCGGGATTCAATCTTCAAGCATGCCGCTGCAATGGGCCTGCAGGGACGACGCGGCCTCGGGCTGGCCGGTCGCGCGCTCATCTTGCGCGTGCGGCTGGCGCTGCCCAAGGCCTGGAAGCCGGTGCTTGGCTATGCCGACATCGAGCGCCGCATGGCCCTGGAGGGGGCGGTGGTGTCCGATGTGACGCCGCGCCGTGTTTTCGACTGGGTGTGTGATATCCGGCGGCACAAGCTGCCTGACCCAGCGGTCCTGGGTAATGCCGGCAGTTTTTTCAAGAATCCGAGTGTCACGCCCGAGCAGTGCGCTGACATCATCGCGCGCGATCCGAAAGTGGTTCACTACCCCATGCCCGATGGCAGTATCAAGCTGGCAGCAGGCTGGATGATCGATGCCTGCGGATGGAAGGGCAAGACGGTGGGTCGGGCTGGCGTCTACGAAAGGCAGGCGCTGGTGTTGGTCAACCGAGGTACCATGCAGCAGCCTTGTACTGGCGGCGAAATCATGACCCTGGCCAAAGCCATACAAACCAGCGTGTACGAGCGTTTTGGCATCCGATTGGAACCCGAGCCTGTGGTGGTGTGAGCCGCGGTCCTGAAGCGGCCCGCGCCCCTTACTTGCCCTCAAGCTTGAAAATATGCGACCCCTCTCCAGCTGAGAGCAATCCGGTGTGGGCATACACCCCTAACTTGCTGCGCGTATCGGCGATGTCCAAGTTGCGCATGGTTAGCTGACCGATGCGGTCCAGTGGTGTAAACGGTGCGTCCTCCACCTTCTCCATGGACAGTCGCTCGGGGGCATAGGTCAGATTCGGGCTCTCGGTATTGAGGAGGGAGTAGTCGTTACCGCGGCGCAGCTCCAGAGTGACGGTGCCGGTGATGGCACGCGCCACCCACCGTTGGGCGGTCTCGCGCAGCATGATGGCTTGCGGATCAAACCAGCGGCCCTGGTAGAGCAGACGCCCGAGCTTAAGGCCATTGATCCGGTATTGCTCGATGGTGTCCTCGTTGTGAATGCCCGTGACCAGGCGCTCGTAGGCGATGTGCAGCAGCGCCATGCCTGGAGCCTCGTAGATGCCGCGACTTTTGGCCTCAATGATGCGGTTTTCGATCTGGTCGCTCATGCCCAGGCCGTGGCGGCCGCCGATTTCATTGGCTTTGAGCAGCAGGGCAACCGGATCGCCGTATTCAACGCCATTGAGAGCGATCGGCATGCCTTCCTCGAAGCGTACCGTTACTTCCTCGGCCTTAACCGCCACCTCGGGTTTCCAGAAGGCCACGCCCATGATGGGGTTGACGATGCGAATGCCCGAGTCGAGATGCTCGAGGTCCTTGGCCTCGTGTGTCGCCCCCAGCATATTGGAGTCGGTGGAGTAGGCTTTTTCGACCGACATCTTGTAGTCGAAGCCATTGGCGATGAGGAACTCGCTCATCTCCTTGCGGCCGCCGAGCTCATCGATGAAGGTTTGATCCAGCCAGGGCTTGTAGATCTTCAGGCTGGGATTGGTGAGCAGGCCATAGCGGTAGAAACGCTCGATGTCGTTGCCTTTGAAGGTTGAGCCGTCCCCCCAGATGTGCACATCGTCTTCCTTCATGGCCGCCACCAGCATGGTGCCGGTAACAGCGCGGCCCAAGGGCGTGGTGTTGAAGTAAGTGACGCCGCCGGTGGAGATATGAAACGCGTTGCATTGGAGGGCGGCTATCCCTTCGTGGGCCAATTGCGCCCGGCAGTCGACCAGTCGGGCCTTCTCGGCGCCGTAGGCCATAGCCTTGCGAGGAATTTCGTCGTAGTCCGATTCATCGGGCTGGCCGAGGTGCGCGGTGTAAGCGTAGGGCAGGGCGCCCTTTTTCTTCATCCAAAGGAGGGCGGCTGAGGTGTCCAGTCCGCCCGAGAAGGCGATGCCGACTTTTTGTCCCTTGGGCAGTTGTTGCAGGATGGTGCTCATGATGAAAATGCAGTGTCGGTGAGGGTCGGATCTGGGACGCGCTGCGATGCGGTCGGCGAGGAGCTACCTTGCCCCCCGTCCTGCTCAACCGAAGTGACAGATGTAGTGGTAAGCCTCGGTGACCCGGATGTCGAAGCTGGAGTTGCCCGGGATGCTGAACTGTTCACCGGCCGAAGAGGTCAGCCACTCGGTGCTGCCAGCCAGACGGTATTCGCAACGGCCGGCCACGCATTCCATGATCTCAGGCGCACCGGTCTTGAAGGTCAGCGTGGCCGGTAACACGACACCAACGGATTTTTTCCTGCCATCGGCCAGGGTCAGGCTGTGGCTGACGCACTTGCCCTCGAAGTAAACATTGGCCTGTGTTTGAAGGCTGACATTGTGAAGTTGCGCGGTACTCATGGTTGGCAGGGGTGGGCAGAAATCGTGGAGCCGCCCGCAGGGGCGCTAATCTCGCGATTCTAGGTCAGCCCCACAGCCGGAAACGGCGGCGCTGCCGGAACGCTTGGGGCTGCTCACCGCCGTGCAGACGGCCGGCTTGGGTCAGTGCCAGCGGCGACGAGGGTGGTTGTAGCGGCTCCAGTGAAGCGAGATATCGACGGGCACGACCG
>VGHR01000070.1 GCA_016868205.1 Betaproteobacteria bacterium | reverse complement strand
GCAGAGGCTCAGACGGGACTGCAGCTGCGGGTAATCGAGCACGCGCAAGAGCTCTTCGCGCATCGCTGCGGTGTGCAGCCACTGCACGCGAGCGGTCTGGAGTGCAGCACGCAATTCATCGCTGTGGGGATCAACAAAAACCAGCAGGTCCAACACGATGTTAGTGTCGAGCACCACCATGCGGGGGCTGTGAGCGGCCGCCTCGGTCACGGCCGCGCGGAGCCTGGCGATAGAGGCCGGGGCGCCTTGCGTGCCGATCCCGCCACCAGATCAAAACGAAACAGCCGGCACTCAATGGGCCCGTTCCACATCGGCACGCGTCGGGATTCCCTCAGGCGCATCTTGCCCGGCAGCTTGAGATCGGGCGTGAGCACATGGGCGCTCCAGCCGCCATAGTGTTTCTTCCAGTGGGCGGCGAGCCGTTCAAAAAAATCATCGAGCTGCTGACCGGTCTCGGTCTGCGCCCGCTCTCGCCCGCCCGGCGCACTGCGCGCTGCGCCGGTCGGCTGACCGAATTCATCGACCGACCGCTCGAGGGCCGCAGCAGCGGCGAACCGATGCGGCCCGCGTCGCCCCCCGCCCGGGGCGGCTACGCCCGCCACCTCAATGCGCTCTCCGTAGGGCGGGTTGAGCAGCATGACACCGCTGGAGGCGGGCGGGGAACGCTGCAGGGCGTCTCCGCCTCGAATTTGCACTGCATGCGCCACACCCGCGCGCTCGGCGTTGCGCTGAGCAAAGTCAACCATTCGAAAGGACACATCGCTGCCAAATACCGGCGCCACTGCGGCGGTGATACGGCTTTGCGCCTCGGCTCGCATATCGTGCCAGACGGAAGCTTGGAAGGGCTGCAATTTTTCGAAGCCGAAACGGCGTTGCAAGCCCGGCGCCATGTGACAAGCGATCTGCGCCGCCTCAATCAAGAGGGTGCCCGAGCCACAGCACGGGTCATACAGGGGCACGCCAGCCTGGCACTCCCATCGGCTGGCTGCAATCATGGCGGCCGCCAAGGTCTCCTTCAGGGGCGCATCGCCCTTGTCCTCACGCCAGCCGCGCTTGAACAAAGGCTCGCCCGAGGTGTCAATGAGCAGCGACACCGTGTCGGTCATCAGATGCGCATGAATGCGCACATCGGGCCAGCGGGTTTCGACACTGGGCCTTTGGTCGCGGCACTTGGCCCGAAAGCGGTCTGCCACGGCATCCTTGATGCGCAGGGTTGCAAAGTTCAGGCTCTGCAGAGGGCTGTGCTGCGCCGTCAACTCCACCTTGAAGGTCTGCCGCGGATCAAACCACTGCTCCCAGGCCACATGAGCGGCCGCGTTGTACAAATCTTCTTCATTTCGGTAGCCATGCTGCGCCAGTTGCACCAGCACCCGCTGCGCCAGCCGACTGTGCAGGTTGAGCTGCAGTGCATCGCGCCATGAGCCCGGCAGCGACACCCCCGCACGCCAAGCCTTGGGGGTGCAACCCGTGATGCGCTCGACCTCGGCGGCCAACAGGTCCTGCACCCCGGCGGCGCAGGGCAAAAACAAAGACAAGGAGTTCACAAAGCCTTTCGGAGATTGGCCGGCGCAATGCGCAAGGCCTCGCGGTACTTGGCTACAGTGCGCCTTGCGCATTCGATGCCCTGCTCCCGCAGCATGTCGGAAATCTGGTTGTCGCTCAAAGGCTTGCTGGAGCTTTCGGCCGCTACAAACTGCTTGATCAACGCGCGCACCGCGGTGCTTGATGCGTTACCGCCGGCCTCGGTGCCAAGACCAGAGCCGAAGAAATACTTGAGCTCAAAAGTACCAAAGGGTGTACTCATGTACTTCGCGGTGGTTACCCGTGAGATGGTCGATTCATGCAGGCCCAGCTCGTCGGCGATCTCGCGCAACACAAGCGGTCGCATGGCCAGCTCGCCATGAACGAAAAAGTTTTTCTGACGCTCGACGATGGCGGTGGACACTCTCAGTATGGTGTCAAAGCGCTGCTGGATGTTCTTGATGAACCAGCGCGCCTCCTGAAGCCGTTGTTGCAAGGCTGCCGCCTGCTGCCCCTTGTGCTGCTTGAGCGCGTTGGCATAGATGTCGTGCACCCGCAGACGGGGCATGACCTCACCATTGAGGATCACCTTGAAGCCGCGTCCGGATTTTTGCACCAGCACATCAGGAACCACCAGGTTGCGCTCAACATTGACAAAGCGCCGGCCCGGTTTTGGGTCAAGTCGGCCGATCACGACCATGGCCGCCTTGATCATTGGCTCGGCAAAGCCGGTGGCGCCACTCAGGCGCTTGACATCACGCTTGGCCAACCGCTCCATCGGTTGCTTGCAGATGGCGATTGCCGCGCGGGTTTCCTCGGTGTTGCGCTCATCGAGCAATTGCAGACTCAGGCACTCGGCCAAATCCCGCGCACCGACCCCGGCAGGCTCCATGTTGTGCAGCAGGCCCAAAGCGACCACAAACCGTTGCTCGATTTCCTCGAGCTGATCCAAGTCGTCACCCGCCAGGGACGCTGCAAGCTCCTGCAAGCTGCCATCCAAATAGCCATCTTCGTCGAGCGACTCAATCAGAAAATGCAGCGCCGCGCGGTCTTCCTCGGACAGGCGCAGCGACAAGGACTGCCGATGCAAGTGTTGCTGCAAGGTCTCGTGGCTGCGCGCCAAGTCAATCGCGTCAGCTTCATCGTCATCGGCGTTATTGTTTTTGCGTGCCGGCGCGTCGCTCCCCCACTCGCTGTCGTCGGGCGCGGTCTCTACCGAGCCATCGCCCTCCCAGCTTTCCTCCAGCGCGGGCAGCGCATCAGGCTCAGTGACCGGGGCGTCCGCGCTGGCGTCCCCGGAGGGCAGTTCAGGCACCCCGCTCTGCAGCTCCTGGGCAGCCTCAAAATCACGCGCATCCTGATTGATCGGCGCATCGGTCTGGCTGACGCCAAACTCATCGCGCGCAGCGCCTTCCTCGGCCACTTCGAGAAAGGGGTTCTCGTCGAGCATCTGCTCGACCTCCTGGCTCAACTCCAGGGTGGAGAGCTGCAACAAGCGGATGGACTGCTGCAACTGGGGCGTCAGCGCCAGGTGCTGGGAGACGCGCAGCGACAGGCCCTGCTTCATGCGCTACATGCGGAAGTGCTCACCCAGATACACCCGGCGAACATCGGCGTTCGCGACAATATCGGCCGGCGTGCCCTGGGCCAAGACATGGCCTTCGCTGATGATGAAGGCATGATCACAGATACCCAGGGTCTCGCGCACATTGTGGTCGGTAATCAGCACGCCAATGCCGCGCGACTTGAGGAAACCAACGATGCGCTGAATTTCAATCACCGCAATCGGGTCGATACCCGCAAAAGGCTCATCCAGCAGAATGAAGCGCGGCTGGGTCGCCAAGGCGCGGGCGATCTCCACCCGACGGCGCTCACCACCGGATAAAGAGGGTGCAGAGGACTTGCGAATATGGTCGACCCGCAGATCGTGCAGCAGGGCATTGGTGCGCTGCTCGATCTCCTGCACGGTCAGGGGCTGCCCCTGGGCGTCGGTCTGTAACTCCAGCACGGCCCGGATGTTCTCTTCGACCGAGAGCTTGCGAAAGATCGATGCTTCCTGCGGCAGATAGCTCAGCCCCATGCGCGCGCGCCGGTGGATGGGCAGGCGCTCGATCGGCTCCCCATCGATGCTGATACGACCGGCATCGGCCCGCACCAAACCGACGATCATGTAAAAGGAAGTGGTCTTGCCAGCCCCGTTGGGGCCTAGCAGGCCCACCACCTCGCCGCTTTCGACAGCCAGGGACACATCTTCGACCACACGGCGACTGCCGTAGGATTTGCGCAGCCCCCTTGCCTCAAGTCGGCTGGCCTGCCGCGCCGCCACCGCAGCAGTTTCTGGCGAGGCGCTGGGATCCATGGGCCGCATGGGGACCTACTTCTGGGGCGAGAGAGTGGGGCTCGGGCGCAGAGCCGGGGCCATGACGGCCGGCGGCGCCGCAGGTGGAGCGGGGCTTGCTCCGGGCTTTTGCCGCGGCGAGAGCATGGCCCGGACCCGACTGGTGCCGCCCCCTGCAGCACGAGGCTCCCCATCGACGGTCAGCACTTCCCGGGTGTTGTCGTAACGGATCAGATCGCCGGTGGTTTCGTCGGCCAAGGTCGTACCCACATAGCGGCGCAATACCGCCTTGCGGGTGAGGACCAGCAGATCGGTCTTGCCATCGTAGTCCGCCACCTCAGCCTCGGCCTCTATGTATTCATCGACCCCATCACGCTTGCTGCGCCAGTACACCAGCTTGCCCGGGGCCGCCAGGGCGTTGGCCTGCTGAAAGCCGTCGGGGGTTTGCGTGACCTCCACCCGCTCGGCCCTGAGGTTGATGGTGCCCTTGGTCATGATGACATTGCCGGTAAAGATGGTTCTTGCCTTGAGCTCGTCGTGACGCATGGCATCAGACTCTGCATGCAAAGGCTTGAACCGGTCGGCCTTTTCCGCGAGCACCGGCTGAATCAGGCTCAGCACGGCAAGCAAGGACAAAAGTAAAGAACGCGTCATGGCAGCGGCACGAAACTTGCTCGAATGCGGCGGATTGTAGCCCCCGGAGCAAGGCTCCCAAAGCAAACCGGCTAAAAAACAGGACGGCCTGGGTCAGGGCCCAGGATTCAGATCTTGGCGCCCTTGGCGATCTGACCTAGGAGGTAGTCGGTGACCTGCAAAGCCCGCTGCATGGTTCCGGCCAGGGATCCAGAGGTGTAATAGCGACCGGCGATGCCCAGCGACGGCACGCCGTCAACCTTGTACTGCTCCTGCCACTGGGTGGCCCGACGCGCCTTGGTGATCACGGCGAACGAGTTGTACTGTTCGAGGAACTTGGCGCGCTCCACCCCCTGCTTGGACAACCAGGTCGCAATGGACTCGGGCGAATCGAGCGTCTGCTTGTCCACATGAATCGCATAAAAGACTTTTTTGTGCAGGTCCTCCAATCGACCCAAGGCTTCCAGCACATAAAAAAGTCGCTGCTGCGGCTCGAAGTTGGGCCGGAACATCACCGGTACGCGCCGGAAGTGCACATGCTTGGGCAGTTTGGCCAGCCAAGCCTCCAGCTGCGGCTCGAAGGCGTTGCAGTGCGGACAGCTGTACCAAAAAAACTCGACCACATCGACCTTGCCGGCCCCCCCCTCGGTTGGGGCCGGACGATCCAGGCTGATGAATTCCCCGCCATCAACGGGCGTCTTGCCCTGGGCCCAAGCTGCTGGGCAGGCCCCCAGCGCTACCGATCCCAGCCCGAGGGAAAAATCTCGTCGCAACATCACTCACACTCCTTGAGCTTGCGCCGGCATGCCCGGCCTGTCTGCACCATCCCGTATTGAACACCAAAAGGCGAGGATTTTCGTAACGCTGCAACAAGCCCTCAGCGCTGCACACGCACAACGACCGCCGCCACGCCCGCCCCCTCGAGCCGCTCCAGGGCCTTGTCGGCCTCCTCGCGCCGCTCGAAGGGACCGAGGCGAACCCGGTAAACCATGCGACCGGCTTGTTCGCGCTCGCTGACCCGGGCCTGCAGGCCCATCAAAAGCAGGCGGGCACGCTGCTGCTCGGCCTCATCGGCCTGCCGGTAGGCGCCTGCCTGAACAAAGTACTGAAAAGGATCCGCAGGGGGCGCTGCTGCAGCCTCCTGGCCGGCCGCTCGGGTCGTGGCTTCGGCCGGCCGCGCGGTGTCGCTGCGCGACTTGGCCAGATCACCGATCGGGTCACGAGCGGCTGGCGCGGGCGGTGATCCGGCTGCAGCAGCAGGGGGCGCGGCCGCTGGAGCAGCTGTGCCCGCTTCGGCGGCCGACTCCACCTCCGACTTCGGCGGGGGCAGTCGGCCCGGCAGACCCGCATTGGGGTTCCAGTCTTTGTTCTTCTGCTGCTCGGCCTCGGTATCAGCCGGTCGCGATGGGGCCTTGCTGGTAAACGGAATCGGCACCTTCGTGACATAGACCGCTACACCCAGCGCCAGCGCCAGACCGAACAGGGCCCCGATCACAAAACCGAGAAAGGTGCCCCCGCGTTGGCGGAGCGGATGCATACGGAGAGGCTTCATGACGCTGATCTTCACATCTTGCTCGGCGCGCTGACACCGAGCACGGACAAGCCATTGTGCAGCACCTGCCGGGTGGCCGCGACCAGCGCCAGACGAGCCTGACGCACAGACACATCGTCCACAAGAATGCGCTCGGCATCGTAGTAGCTGTGGTAGGCGGCCGCGAGTTCGCGCAGATAAAAGGTCACATCATGAGGTGCAAAGCCCTGCGCCGCGTGCATCAACATGTCGGGATAGTCGGCCAACTTGAGCATCAGGGCTTGCGCGGCCGGGCTTTGCAGGCAGGACAAGTCAGCCACCTTCAGCTCACTTGCATCGCCCCCCCAGGAGGCCAGCACCGAGCAGATGCGGGCATGGGCGTATTGCACATAGTACACCGGGTTCTCGTTGTTCTTGGACAAGGCCAGATCGATGTCAAAAACATACTCGGTGTCGGGCTTGCGGCTGAGCAGAAAGAAACGCACCGCATCCTTGCTGGTCCAGTCGATCAGATCACGCAGGGTGACATAGCTGCCGGCGCGCTTGGAAATCTTGACCTCCTGGCCGCCACGAACAACCCGCACCATGGTGTGCAGCACATAGTCGGGATAGCCCAGCGCCACGCCCACGCCACTGGCCTGCAACCCGGCGCGCACACGAGCAATGGTGCCATGGTGGTCCATGCCCTGGATATTGACCGCACGGTCAAACCCGCGCTCCCACTTGGCCAGATGGTAGGCCACATCCGGCACGAAATAGGTGTAGCTGCCGTCGGACTTGCGCATCACGCGGTCCTTGTCGTCACCGTAATCGGTGGAGCGCAGCCACAGGGCCCCCTCGCTCTCGTAGGTCTTGCCCGCCGCCTTCAGCCGATCGACGGTCTGCTCGACGCGGCCGGAGCTGTACAAACTCGACTCGAGGTAAAAGTGGTCGAAGTGCACCTCAAAGGCTTTGAGATCCAAGTCCTGTTCGTGACGCAGATAAGCCACCGCAAATTCGCGGATGGCCTCCAGGTTGCCGGGGTCGCCCAGCGCGGTAACCTGCCGATCATCTGCGTGCACCGTCTTGCGTGCCAAATAGTCGGCCGCAATATCAGCAATGTAGTCGCCGTTGTAAGCTGCCTCGGGCCACTGCGTATCACCGGGCTTGTACCCATGGGCGCGCGCCTGGGTGCTCAAGGCCAGGTTCTGAATTTGCACACCGGCATCGTTGTAATAAAACTCGCGCGAAACCGTCCAGCCCTGCGTTTGCAGCAGGCGGCAAATCGCATCGCCCAAAGCCGCCTGACGACCATGACCGACATGCAAGGGGCCCGTGGGATTGGCCGAAACAAACTCCACCAAAACCCGGCGTCCCAGGGACGACTTGCAACCATAAACTTCAGCGGCACCGAGTACTTCACGCACCACCTGATGCCGCGCTTCGGGCCTGAGTCTGAAATTGATGAAGCCAGGGCCAGCGATCTCAATCGCATCGACCCAGCGCTGGTAGACCGGCTTGGCCAGCAGGGACTCGCGCAGAGACTCAGCCAACTGCCGGGGGTTGAGTTTGAGCGGCTTGGCCAATTGCATGGCCGCATTACTGGCGAGGTCACCGTGAGATGCCGACTTGGGGGTCTCAAACACCGCCCGCACACCCGAACCGGCCAAGCGGGTTTCCAGTTCGGCGGACAAACCAGCCAACAATTCCTCTTTGACAGCAATCATGACGAAATTCTAAGTGGTCAGGCGTCTCGATTCGCGCGCCTCCGTGTGGCGCAGCCCGATTCGATCCGAAAGAAACGCTCAAAATTACGCGCGCCAAAACTGCGGGCGCGCGTAATGGTGCTTGAGAAAGTCGACCCACAGTCGCAAGCGCAGAGGCAGGTGCTTGCGCTGCGGAAAGACCGCGTAGATGCCATTGGGCGGAGCGGCAAATTCCCTGAGTACCTCGACCAGGGTACCGGCGGCGATCTCGTCCTCGACTTCCCAGGTGCTGCGCCAGGCAATGCCGTAGCCAGCCAGGCACCAGTCGTGCAGCACCTGCCCATCCGAGCAATCCATCGGTCCACCGGGTCGAAGGTGCTGGACCTCCTGTCCCACGCGAAAGGCCCAGCCCCGGGCTTGCGAAGCGTCGCCGGAGAGCATGAGGCAGTCAAAGCGCGACAACTCCGATGGATGCGCGGGCGTACCGTGCCGCTCCAGGAAATCCGGGGTGGCCACGCAAAGTCGCCGGTTGTCGGCCAATCTCACGCTGACCAGGGAGGAGTCCGGCAAGTCGCCTACCCGGACCGCACAATCAAAGCCCTCTGCGGCCAAATCAACGACCCGGTCGCTAAGGTTCAGCGAGAGCGTGACCTCGCTGTGTTGTACCCGAAAACGCGCGACCAAGGGCGCCACATGCCGTCGCCCAAAGCCGGCGGGGGCGGTGATGCGCAAATGGCCGCTGGCCTTGACACCGCCGGCCGAGACGCTGGACTCAGCGTTGAACAAGTCGGCCAAGAGGCGCTGGCAGTCCTCCAAGAACGCGCTACCCTCGTGGGTCAGATTGATGCGGCGAGTCGTCCGCACGAGCAGCTTGACACCGAGCCTGGCCTCCAGCGCATCCAGCCGGCGACCGATGATGGCCGGCGCAACGCCTTCGGCCAGAGCAGCGGCGGTCAGACTGCCACGGGTGGCCACCGCAACGAACGATTCGATCTGCTTGAGCCGGTCCATGGGCCGATGTCCCGAGGTCTCAGAGCTGCGGCTCGGTCTCGACCGGCCATCGTGAGCGCGGCCCAGGCAGACGCGTGCTGGCGATGCCACACAGGGCGATCAAACCCATACCCAGCCAGGCCCAAGCATTCGGAGCGTGGGAAAAAACAAGCCATCCACCCAGGGTGGCAAAGGCCAACTGAAAATAAAGAAACGGCGAAAGTGTGGCGGGGCCGGCCAAACTGTAGGCGAGGATCATCATGTAATGGCCCACCGCACTGAACAAGCTCAGCAGAAGTACCCAGGCCCATATCTCCCAATTCGGTGGCCACTGCCACCCCCAGGGCAGCGCAAGGCTGACCAGCAGCATGGAAAACAGGCCAGAATAAAAATGCATGGTCCCGGGCTCGACATCGACGGCCAGGTGGGCCGTGAGCAACTGGTAAGCCACATTAAGAACAATGAGAATGACCGGCAGCACCGTCACCCAGACCAGGCTGTTATGTCCCGGCTGAACCACCATCAGGGCGCCGGCAAGGGCGCCCGCCAAGAGCAGCCACAGTTGCCACGAGACATGCTCCTTCAGGGCCATCGCCGACACCAGGGCCAAGGCCATGGGCGTTAGCATCATGATGGCCGAAAACTCAGCCACCGCCATCAAACTCAGGCTGACAAAGGCCAGCGCACTGGAGACGGCCATCAAGGCGCCCCTGATAAACACCAGACCCAGTTTTTTAACGCGCCACAGGGTACGCCCGCGGGAGGGCATCAGCATGCCGGCAGAAATCAAGGTTTGAAAGACATAGCGCATCCACAGCGTGGTAACGATGGGGATGAAAGCGCTCACATACTTGACCGTGGTGTCCAGGGCGGCAAAAAAAGCCATCGCCAGAACGAAAAAAACGATGCCGCGCTGCGAATCGGACCAGTGCTTCACGGGTTAAGTCTAGCCCAGCCCCAGCCAGGGGCCATTCACGCGCGGGCGAGGGACCTCAAGACTTCCGGCGTGGTCGAGGGCAGATCGAAATACTCCAGATAGGCCGGGATCTGCTCGAAGAGCATGTCCGAACCGACCTGAACCGCGCATCCGCGCTGCCGCGCTGCCGCCAAAAACGCGGTTATCTCGGTGCGCATGACCACCTCACCGACGAGGGTCGAAGGATGCAAGCGATCCACATCGATGGGCAGGGGATCGCCTTCGTTCATACCCAGTGGCGTCGCATTGACCACCACCTCATAGCCCGTCGGATCCCGTTGGCCGAGGGTCAATTTCAAGCCAGGGTAGTGCTGCCGCAACCGATCGCCCAGGCTCTCGGCCGCAGCGGTTCTTACATCGAACAGGCCCAGGCCCGCCACTCCGGCTGCAGCCAGGCTCGCCGCAATGGCCGAACCCACACCACCAGCGCCCACCACCAGAGCGCGGCAGCCCCGCAGCGTCACTCCCTTGCGCAGCAAGCCGCGCACAAAACCCTCGCCATCGAACAAATCTCCTTGCAGACGGCCCGACGACCCCAGACGCACTGCATTACAGGCTCCAGCAATACGCGCCGCCGGCGAGAGCTCGTCCACCAGCTCAGCCGCACTTACCTTGTGGGGCATGGTGATCAGGGCACCCACGACATTGCCCAATCGAAACAGCGAGCGCAACAGGGTCTCAAAGTTATCGGCCTGGCAGCTCATGGGGATCACCATCGCATTCAGGCCCTTGCTCTCGAAGAAGGGGTTATAGATAAGAGGCGCCTTGAACGAGTGCGTGGGGTAGCCGATGTGGGGAATCAGGCGAGTGTGGCCATCGATGCGCATGAAAAGGACTTCAGCGAGCCAGGTGGGCAACCGCTGCGCGCAAGGCCAGCAGATAACTGTCCATGCCAAAGCCGGCAATTTGACCTTGGGCGATTTCAGCAATCACCGAATGGTGCCGAAAGGCCTCGCGGGCATGGATGTTGGACATATGCACCTCGAAGATTGGGCACTTGAGGATGGCCAGTGCATCGCGAATGCCGTAGCTGTAGTGCGTCCAGGCACCTGCGTTGATAAGCACCGCCTGCGTGCCATCGGTGTGGGCCGCATGGATGCGCTCGCACATCGCGCCCTCGAAGTTGGTTTGGAAATTTTCGACCTGCGCACCCAGCTCTCGTCCAAGCGCCACCAGGCGCTGGCTGATCTCATCGAGCGTGACCGTGCCGTACTGCGCCGGATCGCGCTTGCCAAACATGTTGAGGTTAATACCGTTGAGGACGAGGATTTTCATGGCTGTTCCAGGTTGGTCACGCAATATAGATCAGGCCCCTCCCACCGGGCCGCCCGATCGCGCCGCCTTCTCGGCACGGGGCCCTTTTTCTGCCGTTTTCTTCGTATTTCAGTTTAAAGCCAGGCGGACCGGCGGGTCAGACCCGGCCCCTGAGGGGGGCGAGGCTCAATTACCTCCAAAAAAGTAAGGGATCAAGCAATCCTGACTCATGTAATGAACAAGCCGGGATGGAATAAAGTGGAGCTTTGTCGCTAGCCCGCTCTTTAGAAAGTGCCCCTCATGACCGAACGCATCTCCGTCCACCGCCTGCAAGTAGCCCGCGAGCTGCACCAATTCATCGAAGAGCGCGTGCTGCCAGGCTCGGGGGTCACCAGCGCCGCCTTCTGGCAAGGCTTTGATGCCATCGTGGCCGAATTGGCGCCCAAAAATCTGGCCCTGCTGGCCGAACGCGACCGCCTGCAGACCGAACTGGACGCCTGGCACCAGGCGCACCCCGGGCCCATCAAAGACATGCGGGGCTATCGCGCCTTTCTTGAGAGGATCGGCTACCTGGTGCCGACTCCGGGCAAGTTCAAGATCAGCACGCGACGGGTCGACGAGGAGCTGGCTGTGCAGGCCGGGCCTCAGCTGGTCGTTCCCATCCTCAATGCACGCTATGCCCTCAATGCAGCCAACGCGCGCTGGGGCAGTCTCTACGACGCCCTGTACGGCACCGATGTGATTTCCGAGGCGCAGGGTTGCGGAAAAGGCTCGGGTTACAACCCCAAGCGCGGGGCCAAGGTGATTGAATACGCGCGCTATGTCCTCGACCGCACCGCGCCTCTGCGCAAGGGCTCACACATTGATTCGGTAGGCTACCAGATCATGGCCGGCAAGCTCGCAGTGCGCCTGAAGGACGGCAGCAGCACAGGCCTGATCGAAGCCTCGCAGCTGGTGGGCTACCAGGGCCCTGCCACGGCCCCGCAGTCGGTGCTCCTGGTGCACAACGGGCTGCACCTGGACCTGCGCATCGACAAGCGCACACCCATCGGTGCAAGCGATCCGGCCGGCGTGCACGATTTGGTGGTCGAGGCGGCGCTGTCGACGATCCTGGATCTGGAAGACTCCGTGGCGGTCGTCGACGCACAGGACAAGGTGCTGGCCTACAGCAACTGGCTGGGCATCCTGCAGGGCACGCTGACCGAGCTGGTCAGCAAAGGCGGCAAGAGCTTCACCCGTGGCCTCAACCCTGACCGGCTCTACACAGCGCCCTCAGGCAAGACAACGGTCCGCCTGCACGGCCGGTCCTTGATGTTTGTGCGCAATGTCGGCCATCTCATGAGCAATCCGGCCATCCTCTACACCGATGCGCAAGGACAAGAGCGCGAGATTCCCGAGGGCATCATGGATGCGGTCGTGACCACCACCATCGCCCTGCACGATCTCAGGCGCAGCCGCAAGGACGGAATTCGCAACTCGCGCAAGGGCTCGGTGTACATCGTCAAGCCCAAGATGCACGGCCCCGCCGAAGTGGCTTTTGCCGACGAGTTATTCAGCCGCGTCGAGCAGATGCTGGGGCTGGCGCCCAGCACCGTCAAGCTCGGCATCATGGACGAAGAGCGGCGTACGAGCATCAACCTCAAGGCCTGCCTTGCCGCAGCCAAAAGCCGGGTGGCCTTTATCAACACCGGATTCCTCGATCGGACCGGCGACGAGATGCACACGGCCATGCGGTCGGGCGCGATGATGCGCAAGGGAGATATGAAGTCCAGCACCTGGATCCAGGCTTATGAACGCAACAATGTTCTGGTGGGTCTGTCCTGCGGTCTGCGCGGCAAGGCACAAATTGGCAAGGGCATGTGGGCCATGCCCGATCTGATGAAGGCCATGCTGGAGCAGAAAATTGCGCATCCCACGGCCGGCGCCAACACGGCCTGGGTGCCCAGCCCCACCGCGGCCACCTTGCATGCGATGCACTACCACCAAGTACAAGTCAGCCAGGTGCAAAAACAGCTCGAAGCTATCGACGCTCAAGCGCAGCGCGATGCGCTGCTTGAAGGCCTGCTGACCATCCCGGTGGCACAAAACGCCGACTGGAGCGCAGAGGAGAAGCAGCAGGAGCTCGACAACAATGTGCAGGGCATCCTGGGCTATGTGGTGCGATGGATCGACCAGGGGGTGGGCTGCTCCAAAGTGCCCGATATCCACAATGTGGGCCTGATGGAAGACCGTGCAACGCTGCGCATCTCGAGCCAGCACATCGCCAACTGGCTGCGCCACGGGGTGGTCAGCCAGGCCCAGGTTCGCGCCACCTTCGAGCGCATGGCCGCGGTAGTCGATCAGCAAAACGCCGGGGATCCGCTCTACCACCGCATGTCGGGGCGACTGGGCCAAAGCGCCGCCTACCAGGCCGCCTGCGACCTGGTCTTCAAGGGTGAGGAGCAGCCCAGCGGCTACACCGAGCCGCTGCTGCACGCCTGGCGCCTGAAGGTCAAGGCCGGCGCCTAACTGCTGCGCCATATCACCGTCGCAGCGCTATCGGGGCGCTACCGCTTAGAGCCGGCGCGTGCGGGCTGACCGAAAGCGGCGGCGTCCGACAATCCAAACGCTGGTTGGCCGGGGTCCGGGCGGACTGATGCCCCGGGAGATGAAACGGCGCAGGACCGCCGCGTAGCGGGCCGCACCGAGCCGATGAAAAAAGTCGCCACCCACCCCATGCCGCTGCCGGGCGGCCCGCCGCCTGATGCGCCCGATGCCCCGGCCCACCAGCCCATAGACCCTGACGACGGCGCACCCGCCCTGCCGCTGCCAGAGGAAGAAGAGGCCGGGCAAGCCCGACCTCCGCCATGAGACCCGACAGGCCCTCCAGGTTGGGGCTGACGCTGATTGAGTTGCTGGTGGTGCTGGCCTTGATTGGGGGGTGATCGTTGGGGTTCGACCCGTCCTGCGCGATCCAGCCCAGGCCCTGCTGCGTGAGGAGGCCGAACGCCTGGCCGCACTGCTCGAACGCGGCCGCGCCGCTTCGCAAGCCCACGATCAAATCGTGCAGTGGCGGGTGCAGGCCCCCGGCTTTGTTTTCGAGGGCCCAGTCGGCGGTCCCTGGCCCACCCAATGGCTGCATTCAGCGACGCAAGCGCAGGTGACGGGGGCCGGGCCGGTCGAACTGGGCCCCGAACCGATCATCGCGGCGCGAGCCATCGGACTGTATTTGGCTGCGCCGGCACAAGCGGTGATTTGGATCAGCAGCGATGGCGTGGAGCCCTTCGCGGTTCGCGACGAGCCCCGTTCCAACGGCGCGGCCCTGCCATGACAAGCAGGCCCATGCAGGGGCTGACCCTGATCGAAATGCTGGTGGCGCTGCTGGTCCTGGCCCTGATGGCCACGCTCAGCGGACGCACCCTCGACACGCTGCTGCGCAGCCAGCGCCAGAGCCAGGCGGTGCTGCAAGATCTGGGGCGCTTGCACAGCGGGCTGGCGCAATGGCGACGGGATCTGGCCCGTCTGAACGCAACACCGTATGTCAACGCGATCGAATGGGACGGCCAGGTCCTGCGATTGGTGCGCCGATCGGCCGGCGGCGATGCGCTGCAAGTGGTGGCCTGGGCCGTTGAGCAAGGCCAGTGGAGACGCTGGCCCTCGTCTGCGCTGCGCGACCGCGAAGCCCTGCTCAAGGCCTGGGACGAGGCTCCCGAGGCTGTTCGCGCCGCCGCGTCGCAGGAGGCGCCCGGGCCCTTGAGGGTCGAAGTTCTGCCCGTGGATCGCTGGGAGCTGGAGTTTCATCAGCGGGGCCAGTGGGCGAGCGCACCGGTCCAAACGGGTCAGGAAAGCGGCCGCCTGGTCGACGCGCCACAAGCCGTGCGCCTGCGCCTGATTGGGCTCAAGCCAGGCAGCCCGAACGCCCCACTGCAAATCGATACCCCTCTGGCTGGCCTCTGATGATCAAGCCCAGGCCCGGCGTGGCCCTGCTCTCGGCGCTGCTGACCCTTGGCCTGGTGATTGCGCTGGCCAGCCATGCCCTGTGGCAAGGCCGGCGCACGGTAACCGCCGAGTCGGCAGCGCGCGATGCGGTAGCGGGCCGCTGGCTGCTCGACAGCACCATCGTCTGGGCCGCCCAACGCGTGCGAGAGGACGGCTTGCTTGCGACATCGAGCGA
>VGHR01000069.1 GCA_016868205.1 Betaproteobacteria bacterium | reverse complement strand
ATCGACGCAGCGCCTGATCAAACGCTCTATGGCCTGCGGCGATATCGCCAGCTCACCAATCACCAGTTGCTCGGCCAGGTGCAAGGCCAAGCGCTTAAGCGGTTCATGCAGCAAGTCGGGCGACTCAATCAACGCGCGCACGCCCTGCTCCAGGGCAGCCAGTCGGGCTGTCGATTGATCTTTCCAGGCTTGGGCCTGAGCGCCAAGCTCCTCGGAAGTCTCGCGCAGGCCTTGCTGGCGACCCTCTTCATAAGCCTGTGCCCTCACCCGCTCGAGCTCCTGCTCGATGTGCACCGCAGGCTCAGCGGCCTGCATCAAGACAAGAGGCTCGGGCTCGATCGGGTCAGGCTCCTGCGCCGGCCCGTCAACCCAAGCCTCCTCCTCCGGCATCGGGGGGGGAGACAAACTGGGCACGACAAAGGCCGCAGACTGGGGCGCCATCCAGGCGCTGGGCTGAAAAGCCTGCGAGACGGTCTGTGAACTCAGATAGTCTGCCGGCTGCCAAACCCGGGCTGTGCGCTCCTCGCCCTTACCGCTGACGCGTGCATCAGACAAAGTCGGCGCCTCCGCCAAGCATCAGCTCGCCGGCGTCGGCCAACTTGCGGGCTATACGCATGATCTTCCTCTGCGCATCTTCCACATCGGTAATGCGCATCGGCCCCTTGGCATCCATGTCGTCCTTGAACATGCTGCGCGCACGCTCGGACATGTTGCCGAAAAACTTTTCCTTGACCTCGTCGCCGGCGCCCTTGAGCGCAACCATGAGCTGATCGGTATCGATATTGCGCATGAGCGTCTGTATGCCACGGTTGTCCATGGTCGCCAGATTGTCGAAGGTGTACATATTGTCCTGAATACGCATGGTCAAGTCCGGGTCCAGTTTGTTCAGACCCAGAATGACCGACGCCTCCAGCTCGGTCTTGGTCAGGTTCATGATGCGCGCAGCGGCCTTGACGCCACCGAAGCTCGAGGACTTGGTGGACGAATTGGTCGCAAACTGCTTTTTCATGATGGCCTCAAGCTCGCTCATGGCCGACGGCTGGACGGTGTCGAGGCTGGCCACACGCTGCATGATCTCCGGTCGAGACTCGTCGGGCAGGTAGGTCAGCACATCAGCCGCCACTTCGTACTCGAGCACCGACAAGATGATGGCGATCACCTGCGGGTGCTCGCCGTCGATCATGTCGGCAATCGAACGGGGATCCATCCAGGCTAGGATGTCCAGCCCTTTGGTGCTTTGGCCGGGCATGATGCGGTTGAGCACGGAGGCAGCTTTATCGTCGCCGAGCGCCCGTTTGAGCACTTTCTCGACATAGTCGGTGGTCCCCAAACCGAGCGAGGTCTGCTTCTTGATGGTGGCCACAAACTCGTCGAGCACCGCATTGACCGCCTCTTGCGAAAGGTCGGCCACGGAAACCATGGCCGCGCCCAGAGCCTGTACCTCCTTGGGGTTGAGGAAGCGAATGATTTCCGACGCTTGCTGTTCACCGAGCAGCAGCATGATCACGGCCGCGCGCTGCGTGCCGCTGAGCTCGGCCATTTCGCGCTCGAGAGCCAGCTGCAATTCCTGCGCTTTGGTGTCTTTGACCTCATCTGCCATGGCGATCTCCGTCTGTAAACGCAGGCCTTAGGCCACGCCGATCATTTTCTTGAGCACACTGGCCACCCGAGACGAGTCTTCCGCCACGATCATGCGAACCAGCGCGACTTTGTCATCATAAGAGTTGGCGGTATCGAGCATTTCCATGGAAATGGTCGACTTCTTGGGCTTGAGCTTGGCCTTGAGCTGCTCCAGCGTTTCGCCTTCACCCAATTGGATGGCGTTAATCTCGTCGGGCGTCAACTCGCCATCAGGCAAAGGTTTGGCCAAAGCCAGGGCGGCAGCCTCCTGGGCCTCCTTGTCGCCGTGGATCGCATGCATCACCGCCGGACGCACGATCAGCAGCAGGAAGGCCAGAAAGGCCACGGCCAACAGGCCGCTCTTGAGGTTGCTCATGATGCCTTCGTCCCGGTACCAGGCCACGCTCAAGTCGGGGGTCAATTCAGGCTCAAACTTGGCAGCCACCACCGTGACCACATCCCCACGCTGTTCGTTGTAGCCCACCACACTGCGCACCAGATTTTGCATGCGCTCGAGCTCCTCGGGCTTGTAAGGGTTGGGCTGGGGCTCGGGGGCTTCGCCCTTTTCATTTTTGGGTCCCACGATCGGAGCGCGCTCGTTGATCACCACCGCCACAGACAGGCGCTCAACCGTCCCGGTGGCGCTGCGTACATGGCGAACCGAGCGGTCGAGCTCGTAGTTGCGGGTCTGGCGCTGGGACGACACATTGCGGTCCGTGCCGCCCGGCGTGGTCGCAGCAGAGGTATTGGTGGAGGCCGTCGGCGGCGGCGGCGGCGTGTTTGAAAGCGCTCCGGGTACCCCCGCGGCTTCTCGTGCAGCGGTGCGTTCCTCCGCCAGGTTCTCGGAGCGGGTTTTAGGCCCCTTGTCCCGGTTATCGAAATTCTCGGTGGTGGTCTCAGCCTGGCTGAAATCCAGACTCAGATTGACCTGCGAGCGCACATTGGATTCGCCGGCGATCGGGGTCAGTAAATCGTTAACCCGCTGGCGCAGCAGTTCTTCCATCTTCGCCTTGTGTTCGGCCTGGGCCGAGGTCAGGCCCAGGGGGCGCAGCTCCGACGATTCGGTGATCAGCTTGCCCTGGTTGTCAACCACAGAAATATTTTCAGTGGTCAGCAGCGGAACACTGGAGGCCACCAGGTTCACGATGGCCTGCACCTGTTGCGGCGTCATGATGCGACCGGGGTGCGGCGTGACCACCACCGAGGCCTTCGGCGGTGTGCGATCGCGCACGAAAGCCGACTGCTTGGGCAGGGCCAAATGCACCCGGGCGGCTTGGATGGCCTGAATGGCCAAAATGCTGCGGGCCAACTCTTGCTCCATCGCCGCAACATAGCGTACCTGCTCCATGAACTGGCTGGTGGTCATGGCCGATTGCTCGCGCAGCGACTCCAGACCGGTCGGGGGCGACTTCGGAATGCCCTTGGAGGCCAGGAAAATCCGCGCTTCGTGGTAGCGCTGCGTGGGTACGGTGATCTGACCCGTACTCGAGTCAATTTGCGGCTTGAAGTCACTGGACTTGAGGGCCTCCATGGCCGCCTGCGTATCGGCCTCGCTCATACCGGCCGTCACAGAGCGGTAGGTCGGCGCATTAATGGCCATGTACATGGACGCAAAAATCATCAGCACCACCGCCAGCAGCATGAAGGGCATGGCCTTCTTGACCGCAGGTTGTTCGTATAGCTGTCGCAGCGGGCCGAATGGACCGTCAATCGCGAAAAGACGCGACAGAGGGCCGGGTCGGGCAACCGGTGCTTCGTCAAGCGAGGCCGGGCCGGTGGTGGTCAAAGCACCGCCGGTGGACAACGGCGCCGCCATACCGGGCGCGGGAGCGGTAGCGGTAGCAGATGTAGCCATGATGATTTACCTGTTTTCGTGGCTGGATGCGGTGTCACACCGGCATATTCATAATCTCTTCGTAGGCCTTGAGTACCTTGTTGCGCACCTGCAAGGTCGCCTCAAAACTCAAGGACGACTTTTGCATGGCCAGTACCACATCGGTCAGGGGCACATCTTCGCCGCGCTCATAGGCCTCCGCCATGTTGCGCGCCTTGACCTGAGCTTCATTGACCTGGGTCAGCAAGGATTTGACCGACTCCCCAAAGTCCGGCTTTTCGGTCGCGGGCGGCTCGAGCGCCGCAGCACCGCCGGCCGCCTGCGCCTGATGGGCACGCAAGGTGGCCAGCATGGCCTGAATATTGGCGTTTGAATTGACTTTTTCGATCATAACTTCGCTCCCATTCAGGCGTTAAAGGCCAGGCCGCTTTCGCGCAACTTGGCGATCTTGTAGCGCAGAGTGCGCGGGCTGATCCCCAGCTTGCGAGCCGCATCCATTCGGCTGAGGGTGCTCTGTATCGCAGCCATGATGAGCTGATGCTCATTCATCTGCACCGCTTGCTGAAGGCTGGTCGGCTCCTGCGAGCCAGCACCCGCGGGGGAAACGCAGTCAGCCAAGGGGGGCATCGCCTCAGACAAGGCGGCGGTAAAGGTTTGGGGTTCAAAACCCGACGCCTGGCTGGCGGCAATAGGCACGGTGGTGGCTGGGCTGCCGGACCCGGGGTCCGAAGGCTCCACCGGCAGCGGCCGCGGCGACGCGGCAGCGGCCATCTGGGCCGGCTCGTCAAACATCAGATGCGCCGGCGTGATCGCATCGCCAGTACACAAAACCACTGCACGCAGCACGACATTTTCGAGCTCGCGCACATTGCCCGGCCAGGTGTGGGCTTGCAGACACGCCTGCGCCTCAGGGCTGACCATCGGAACCCGGCCTTCATGGGCATGCCGGGCCAGAAGCCGGGCCACTAGGGGCAAAATGTCGCCCGGCCTCTCGCGCAGTGGGGGCACCCTGAGCTTGAAGGTGGACAGACGGAAATACAAGTCCTCGCGAAACTCGCGCTGGGCCATCGCCTGACGCAAGTCCTTGTTGGTGGCGGCCAGCACACGCACATCGAGGTCAATCGCACGCTCGCCGCCGAGCCGCACCAATTGCCGCTCTTGCAGAACGCGCAACAGCTTGGTCTGCAGGTGCATCGGCATTTCAGCAATTTCATCGAGAAAAATCGTACCGCCCTGAGCTTGTTCAAACAGACCGCGATGGTCTTTGACCGCCCCGGTAAACGCGCCCTTTTCGTGTCCGAACAACATGTCTTCGATCAGGTGGTCGGGCAAGGCTGCGCAATTGAGCGCCACAAAGGGGCCACGGGCACGCTCTGATGATTCATGCACCACACGAGCCAGCACTTCCTTGCCAGCGCCAGTCGGCCCTTCTATCAAAACGCTGACAGGCGCTTTGGCCACCCGCTGCGCCAGCGCCAGCAAGTGCCGGCTGACGGGATCCACATAGACGACCGTGCGGGGGCTGGCTGCTTTGGCAAGATTGGGCGTGCTGGCCGGGCCGCTTTTAACGCGCGGGCTGGCAGCCTGCCAGGCTGAAACACCAAACTCATCAGCGGCGATCACATGAGCCGCGCCCTCGCGCATGGCCGCCACCGCGAGTTCCAGATCACGACGCTCCACACGGCAAATGACCGGAATGCTGGAACCTTGCTCCGACAGCAGCGCCCTCACCTCGGACAGCAGCCCGGCGCCGCCCTCGAGCCGAATGGCCAGCACATCGGCGTGGGGCCAAAGCAGTTTGAGCTCGTCAAGGGTGGCCACCGATTGAACGACCAAGCCCGCAGCGGCCAACTGGGCCTGCTCCGGACCACTGAGCGTCCTAAAAGGGTCTAGCCACAGCAGTTGTTGGGTGATCGGGGAATGGCTCATTCGGATGACCTCGAAAGTCGACAGGTCAGCCTGATGTGCAAGCTTTGTGCCAATGCGGCAAGAGCCCTCCGCCCGGGTGCTGAAGCGGCAATTCGACGACTTCCCGACAGGGCTACAAGCGGCAAAGCTTGGCAAGCCCAGGGAAAGCGGGCCTTGCGCCTAAGCCCGCGATAGCGGGAGCGCCCCCCTCGGCTTGATGGCCACCTTGGCCGCAAAGCCACGGCAAAACACGCCATCGGCCCGCAGGACTTCAAGGGCGGGCAAGCCCCGTGACTTAAAGCCCATCAAACGACAGGCATAAGGCAGCGATGCGTCCCAGCTCACGGCAAAGTGCTTGCAGCTGTAGCAATTGGGGCCACGGGTTGGTGCCATCGACTCTTGGGCCACAGACATGGATTGATCCAAGAAAAAAGCAGCCGGGCAAACATGCGGGCTGCTTGGTCTTCAGGCAGCGCCGCTTACTGCAGCAGCTTCATCACCGTCTGCTGCGATGTGTTGGCTTGCGCCAGGATCGCAGTAGCCGCCTGCTGAATAATCTGGGTACGGGCCAACTCACTGGAGGCCTTGGCATATTCCACATCCAGAATACGGCTGCGCGAGGCCGAGGTGTTGGTCGACACATTGGCCAGGTTATCGGCCGCATGGGTCAGGCGGTTGATCTTGGCACCCATGTCGCTGCGGAAAGTATCGACGGCTGCAATGGCGTCGTCCATTGCTTCGATAGCGGTTGTGTCAGTGATCGTCAAAGACGAAGCCAGCGCTGCCGATAAGCCGGTCAGAGCGGCCAAGTCTTTGAAAATGACGGTGATGGTCTGGCTGGCGTTGGCGCCGACTTGATAGACAGCGGATGTTGTATCTCCGTTCAGAAGCGGCTGTCCGTTCCACTCGGTCATTGAGGCGATTCGGCTAATTTCTTCCTGAAGCTCGACGAATTCCTGTTGAAGCGCCTGTTTGTCCGTGGACACATAAGTAGCGTTTGCCGCCTGTACCGCCAGCTCACGCATGCGCTGCAGCATGGCCGTGATCTCGTTGGTGGCACCTTCGGCCGTCTGAATCATCGAGATCGCATCGTTGGCATTGCGGACCGCCTGGTCAAGACCGCGGATCTGGGCCGTCTGCTTATTGCTGATGGCCAGCCCGGCCGCGTCGTCCTTGGCCGCATTGATGCGCTTGCCGGTGGAGAGTTGTTCCATGGCCGCTGTCAGAGCGCGGTTGTTGCGAACCAGTGCACCCTGGGCAACCAGGGAATTCATGTTGGTATTAATGACAGACATGATGACTCCAGATCATTCGTTGGGGCAGAGGCTTGCTCACAGTCCTCGGTCTCAGGCGGCCTTGGACTCCGCTTCCACTTCCACGGGCGCTGCCTCCACCAAAGCAGCCAACTGTTCGTGCATTTCCCGCAGGGCCTCATGGGCCGGGAAAATGCGAATCGCTTTTTGTACATGGCGGAAGGCGTTGTAGTACGCGCCGCGGCAGCGCATGATGCGTATCAGGTGGTACCAGGTTTCAGCGGTAGCCGTCATGCCCTGCACCTCCATGAGACTCTCAACGCATTCCTGTGCTAAGGCCCAGTCTTGGTTGACCTCGGCCACCAAAGTACCGATGGCCAAAATATCCTCGCTGTCCGGGTACAAGCTGATGCCGGCGGCCACCAGGGCGTCGGCAAGATCCATCCGCCCCTGCCCCACCCAGTAGGCAATAGCCTGCCGGATCTCGGCAGCAGAAAAGCGGGATGCCTCTTCGGCAGTGAAATAGTTTTCGTACACGGCTTCGGCGACCAGTGCTGGTGCGGCTTGTGTCATCGATTTACTCCTTCAAATCTCTCTACAGTTGCCGGCAATCGCTTGCCGCCGGGTTAAAGATGAACTTAACGAAGCAATCGGCGTGCCAGCCTGGGCTGTGGGAAAACCGTCGCTACTGCCGTCTTCCCATCACGAACCAGCTTTTAGGCCCCGCTCACACAAGAGAAGTGCGAGTGGCTCACCGGCTCATGGGCGTCGGCTGTCCGGGCGAGTCTCTGCCCCAGGAGCTTGGGTAGCCACTTGGGCGGCAATCCAAAGCCAGGTCGGACGCTTCGGATATCCTCAGGACCGACCTGCTCGCCGGCGGCCATGGCGCGCGTAAAGTACAGAGACCGGCGAAACTGGGCATTGCCTTGCTCGCTAGACTTGCGCCCGTAATCAATCCTACCCAGGGCCTCCCAAGCTGTTTTGGCGCCCCGGCAAAGCGCGGAAAGCTCCTCAGGCTCGAGGGAAAAACTGTCATCAGGCCCGCCCGCATGTCGATCGAGCGTAAAGTGTTTCTCGACGATACAGGCCCCCAGGGCGACGCTGGCGATAGCCGTGGTGTTGTCCAGGGTGTGATCCGAGAGCCCGATAGGCACGCCGAATCGTTGTTGCATATCGGACAGCGTCCGAAGGTTGTAGTCTTGCGCCGGAGCGGGGTAGCCACTGACGCAGTGCAACAAAGCAAGCTGCCTGCAACCAGCTTGCCGAGCCGCATCGACCGCCTCTTGTATTTCCTCCGCATCGGCCATGCCAGTTGACATGATCAGGGGTTTGCCGGTGCTTGCAGCGTATTGAATCAGTGGCAGATCAATGAGTTCAAAAGACGCGATCTTGTAGGCTGGGGCGTTGAGATCCTCGAGCAGGTCGATCGCCGTGGTGTCAAAGGGCGAGCTAAAAAGCGTGATGCCGAGTTGGCGCGCATGCTCAAACAGAGGCTTGTGCCACGCCCAGGGCGTCTGGGCCTCCTGATAAAGCTCATGAAGAGTACGGCCCTTCCACAAGCCCTCGGTAATCAAGAAATCCGGCTTTTGGCTGTTAAGGGTGATGGTGTCCGCAGTGTAGGTCTGCATCTTGACCGCGCTAGCGCCCGAAAGCTTGGCCAGCTCGATCAGACGCTTGGCCTTTTCGATCGAACCATCGTGATTGGCCGAAATTTCAGCCACCACATAGGGCGGGTAGTCTTGGCCAATCGACTTACCATCAATTGTGAGGGGCAGATTCATTTCTAGTTCCTCGAATGTATTCCTTGGTCAAATTCCAACCCAAATTAGCAATCACATCGATAATCGACAAGTGAGACTTAAAGGAGTCCCGGCCATGCTGCCTGTAGACGCCAGGGGCATAGTCTTGAAATCTGAGGCTTATGGTTGTCTTTTCGGTAAATCGATCAATTTCCAAATATTCTTTTGAACCTATCGGCGACAAATACTCACTCGCCATCACAGCCTCACAAATAGAAATAATTCGATCACCCCTTTTTCCATCAGACTTGATTTGACTGCTCTTGAAACGGACAGCCGAAATATCCAACCTCTCCGCAATAAATCCGATGAGGCCCTCGTTGAAGACACTCAAACTCGGCGACTTAAACCCATCCAACAAATATAGTATTTCCCGCACAGCTTCGGCATGAGGATGTCGAGCGTAGGCTTGAGAAATCGTCTTGATATTCTTTTTTTTCCAATGGTCTAGGTCAAAAATCAATGCCTCATTAATCAGTTGTCTACTGCCGGAGTTCCTTATATCAAAAGAAATCCATTGCTTAGATCCATTCATGATAATTTGATTACGCGTTTGCCAGGAACGAGGGACTAATTGGACATCATCGAGGAATACGAAAACATCAGCCTGTGCCATCAGGTTGAAGTAACCCGCCCAAGGAAAAGCGGTCGGTTGCATGATGACGCAGGTACTCATGCCATCGCCTCATCTAAAAAGCCCTTGATCGCCGCGACTTTCTCGACGCGACCATAGTCACACCAACCACCAGGAATGATGCCGGCCTCAAGAAGCCTATCGGAGCCCGCGTGCATGGCCTGCGCCTCCTCCGGAGAATAGTTGATGTATCTCAATTGCTGAACTTCACCGGCGAGCTCAGCCTCGCCGCCCAGTCCAAGCAACTGCAGTATTCGCCAGAGTGCTGCTTGATGGGATTCACCCCGCAAATGGACAAATGATTCTGCTGAAAAACGGATCTCTCCATCCAACTTGTAGATATACAGTCTGACGATTGGTGATTTTTTATCAAAGATCTGCCAGTAGTAAGGCAGAGATACGGGCAGGCTAGACTCGTCAATCGATGAAAAACAGCCGACCATCAATTTCATTGGTACAGGCGGAGTTTTAAGAGAAACCCCACACACACGCTTGAGAACTGCCGTAGGGTTGGCTGACCAAACGATCCTATCGAATTCTTGGGATCTATCCCCAACCCGCAATGTACAGGGCCGCCCGACAGGGTCGAGTCGCACCTGTGTAGAGGTAAAGACTTCAACATGTTGCGCCCTCAACCGCGCCGCGATGATCTCAAGCAGGTCGTTATATCCATTGCGCGGAAGCAAAGCCGGCTCAGCGTGGCGTTGCGGCGATCGCAAACGACGGGGAATAGCCAGCACCTCGTCGGCCAATGCACTACCTGCTTTTTTTTCAGCCAAAAACTCGTCGTCCGGGAAAAAAACCCGAGATAACTGCATAGGGACAGTGCAGCGGTAGTCTAGGCGTTCCAAATCACCAAAACCTGAAGCCCAGGAGATGAGTTCTTCCGCATGTTCGCCATACGCCCGCAAGCGTTCTAGCGCAGATGTTCCAATACGCGCGTGCTGGTTCAGTTGCGCCAGACCCTCAAGCGCAGGCTGAGCACAGTCATCCAGAATTCGAGGCGCCGCGTTACCCAGCGCAGTAAGAGAACCATATTCGTGCGGGAACATCTCAAGGCCAGACATCCAGGGCTCGTCTTCAACAAGGTCCGCGCTCAAGTACTGACAATTATTGAAAAAAGCCCTCTGACCAAACTTCACCTCTCTGAGTACCCCGCCCAGGTGATCGGCCGCCTCGAACAGACTCACCCGTGCACCGCGCGCGCTAGCATGAAGCGCCGCCATGCATCCAGTAAAGCCCCCCCCGACCACCGCAATTCTCATTGCCCACCCCGGTAGGCATAAACCGTGAAGTCAAAAGGAATGACACCGGGCTTGACCTCATAGTCGTTGCGCAGTGTCACATACGGCGTCACTTCACGCTTAAGAAAACCAAAAACCTTCTCCGGATATTCGTAGTAAAGGTCAGGGCTCTGGTAATCAACATAGGCGCTCATCATGTTAAAAGACAGGCCATGGCGACACCTTTCGAAGAGCTCGATCAGAGTGCTCTTATAAAAACCTTCGTTGTCTGCCATTCTGTTGTTAAATACACCACCAACCAAAACATAGTCAAAGGTGAGGCCGGAAAAATTCTCAAGTAGGCCGAAATGGGCCTGTGGATGCTTTTTCCGACAGAGATCAATGAAGCCATCGACAATATCAACACCATAATAGTTCACTTCAAGACCAATACGGGTCATATAGTCAAGCAAATGGGCGGTTCCGCATCCAAAATCAAGAATGCTTTTGCCCTGGAGATTGCCAACCTGCATTAGCAATTCGAATCGGCGCTCTTGGGATTCCTGCGAAGAATATTGAACCGCCTCGGGGCTGTCGCCGTACCTCCGCAGCAGCTCGTCATAGTGGGCTTTGATATCGTTAATCATTGAAGGACTCCATCATCTGGGCGATCCGGTCCGACCCGCTCGAATACACACCGCTCATAGGAACAGGCTTGAGCACTGACATCCGGCTGAGAGCAGCATTCATCTTGGTATCGTCAAACATGTCTTTTTCGTCCAAAGCGATTCCATACCCCATCGACTCGAGGTTGAGTGCAACCTCTCTCTGAATTGGGGTGCCATGAATAATTACCATAGGTACGCCCAAGAGACTCAGCTCATAAGCGATAAATCCGCACCGTATCACTGCCCCGCGAACACTTCGGCACAGGTCAGCGGCGTCATACAGGTCCTTGTCAACCCGTCCCGCTGTACCAAGCCGTCGCTGCCAGAAAGTTTCGGATCCGTAGGCCTCCGTAATCATGAGCCTGATGCCATCATTTTTTTTCAAGTTAGCGAGCATGGGCAGTAACCTCGAGAGCTGTTGCCGATGATCTCCCCCACCGAGAAATACAAGCAGACCCACGCCAGAGTGCGCACGAGGCCGATAAAACCCTGGTCGAGCCAATAAGTAGCTGGGCCCTATCCACCGCTTGCAGGCCGGAGGGGTCAATTGCGTGTACTTGGATTGAAGCGAATTAGAGATGTTTTGATCTAAAAGTGCATCGCAGACATGGGGGCGGTTGGCCAGATCGTCTATCACAAGGGTTCGTTCCACCCACTCCGAGGCGAGACCCTCCCATCGAGCATCAAGTTCATAATGATCAACGACCAGCCAATCTACCGGCTGCTTGCTAGCCAGGCTGCGTAGCATACTAATCTCATCGTCCTGATCCGATGCTACGATGCACCCCATGCCTTGAAGGTTGGGTCTCAAGGGGGCAGGAATGCCTCGCGATAAAACTTGCACCCGATGCCCGCGTCTTGTCAGAGACCTTGCCAAAACCGCGGACCTGATCAAATGACCATAGCCGAGGATTGCATTCGCGTCGAATCGAAATAAGACTTGCACAATAAGCTCTGTCAAGTAGGAACATCGGGATAGAGTCGGGAATGTTTTATTTCTGCCACTTCCAAATCGATCGGATTATCAATATCATGGCAATGCGTCTCCGGAACCTCGAATGTTCCTGTCCGGCCGGAGGTCAGTTTTCCAGTATTCAGAAAATTTTCTGTCCGGAAAAAGTAAAACTGGCCAGCATCATGGAGTGCTGGCGGCAAATCTTGAGAACGAGTTTCGGCGTATTCAGGCCAAATGAACGAGGTGGTGCCCCCAGGCCGATCTTCGCTTAAAGCCCGCCAGATCGGATATGAAAATCTCACCACAGGAAATACCAAATCAAAATCCGCCTCTTCAAGCATAGTGCTGGCGGTCAAAAAATGATTTGATTGGACGAACGCAGCAGTCGCGTAAAGTGCGCAGGCATAGCGCGGCGTAGGCCCGCTGGCGCCGATCCGCTGTAGGCACTCCAATACTGCCTCATTGGTCCCGGCCGTGTCTGAGGAGGCGACTGCGGATCGAAGCCCCAAACTCTGCGCACCGAGGCCACAGGCCAAGCTCTCGGTTTCAGGGCAATCGGTACTGATAAAGACGCGCGTGAATCCAGGCCATGCAAGTGCGGCCTTAATAGGCCATGCCAGCAAAGGCTGCCCCCGGAATGTCCGGAGGTTTTTACCGGGGATGCGTTTACTGCCGCCCCGAGCCAAGACAATTGCAATGCTATTCATCACTTCAGCATATCCGCTCTATCGCCTTTTCAACAGCATCAGCTCTGAATGAAAGCCATCGACTGTCTGAAATCCGAAGGGGTGGACATTGCGAGCGATCAGGTCATAGTTGGTCAGCATGGATAGATAGTCGTCCGACCGTATGGGCGTCTCCACACCAACATGATTAGCGCTCTTTTTTTGCTTGCCCTCTCTCAGATTTCTCAAAAGAACCCAGCGTGCCTGGAGACGATCCACATGGCACAGATAGTTCCGCACCACTTCCGGCTCCATTTCTTGAAACGAAATAAAGTTAACAAATAAATCCACCTGACCAACCAGTTGTTCGATTTGCCACGAGCAGATTACAGCAGCTGGCTTAAGATCCGATATCGCTGTCGGGCCTGCAACTGAGATATCTTCATAACCACTGACACGATCTACACCCAGCACTTTTTTCAAGTAGTACTCGGCAACGCCCTGAGTAGGCGGAATATCGACATCGATGTACTGCCAGCCTGGGACATCGGACTGCGACCATATCTCGCCCAATGTTCCAAAGCCGCCGCCGATCTCGAGCACCACACGAGGAAGATCGCCCTTGAGGTGACGCTTGAGAAAACACAGTCCGAGTAAGTAATTCAGCGCAGACCGGCTAAAGCGCTTATCGTCCCATTCGAACTGCTCTGTCGGCGCGCCGTAGGTGCTTTCGCTGAAATTGTGCAGGTGTGGGAGACACTCTGCCGACTGACTCGCAAGAAAGACACGGTAGTCTGACAGCGCCGCCTGCGTGCCCGACAAGAAATGATGGAGCGCTTGCTGCGACTTTCGGGCGGCTGGGTGCTTCTGTTCGAGCACGGCGCGCAGTTCCAAGGCCTGCTCCGGGGTGATGCCGCTTGCAGCTCCGCTGTAGTTCGGCACGAAATAACCCAGCGCGGACGGGATCCGTCGAAACTGCGCCAGCCCGTGGGTCTTGAGTTCTTCGGTGATTTGCTCGCTGGCTGCATTCCAAAAAGTGGTGGGCTGATAAGCCACCCTCTGCTGCCGAAGCTGGTGACGCGCCTGATCCAGTGATGCGACTTGATCCATTTTGATGTTTCTTTCTACAAGTGACTCAATTCGTGTTCCCTTAGCCCCGCCTTTGGCCGCGGCCTCGCGATGCTGACTCCTGCGATCAGCCTGAGTTCAGGTGCTCCTACACAGCGAGGCAGCAAAAAACATACCAAAGGGCTCTCTATCAACAAGTCGACAGGCACGGAGCGCCGTCAAGAGCTGCGGGCGGGACTCTGCGCTCTGGCACGCAACCTGCTTCTTCGCTCCCGGTAAACCACACCGAGGTGTCAAAAAATGGACATGCGCGCCCGACCCCAGTCAGACATTTGCGACCAGGCCATCCTGGTCACCGGCGGCACCGGCTCTTTTGGCCGCGCCTTTGTGCGCAATGTGCTCAACAACTGCCCCAAGATCAAACGCCTGGTGGTATTCAGCCGCGACGAGCTCAAGCAATACGAGATGGCGCAGGAGTTCCCTGAGTCCGAGTACCCTGCCCTGCGCTTTTTTATTGGCGATGTACGCGACCAGACGCGCCTGCGCCGCGCACTGGAGGGCATCGACACCGTTGTGCATGCAGCTGCGCTCAAGCAGGTGCCTGCCGCTGAATACAACCCCTTTGAGTTCATTCAAACCAACATCATGGGGGCACAAAACCTGATCGAGTCCTGCCTGGACACTCAGGTTAAGCGGGTGGTGGCGCTCTCAACGGATAAGGCGGCCGCGCCCATCAACCTCTATGGCGCCACCAAGCTGTGCAGCGACAAACTCTTCATCGCGGCCAACAACTTCCGAGGCGCGCGCGATCTGCGCTTCTCGGTTGTCCGCTACGGCAATGTCATGGGCTCGCGCGGCTCGGTCATCCCCTACTTCATGAACCTGGCCAAGACCGGACGCCTGCCCATCACCGACCCCAACATGACGCGCTTTAACATCTCGCTGGACGAGGGGGTCGAAATGGTCTGCTGGGCGCTGCAGCATGCCTTGGGCAGTGAAATTTTTGTACCCAAGATACCCTCGTACCGCATCTGCGATGTGGCCGAGGCCATCGGCCCAAGCTGCCAGATAGAAGTGGTGGGTATACGGCCCGGCGAGAAGGTGCACGAGGAGATGATCACCTCGGGCGACAGCATCAACACCGTGGACCTGGGACCCTACTACGCCATCTTGCCCGCTGGAGGCAGCGCTATTAGCGTCTCGCGCTACCTGGAGCTGCGGCAGGCCAGTCAGGTGCAACCGGGCTTTGCCTACAACTCGGGCTCCAACCCCGATTTTCTGAGTGTTGAGGAGATACGAAACCTTATACGCGCGCATGTCAGTCCCGAGTTTGAGCCGGTGTAACCATGACCGACTTTATTCCCTACGGCCGTCAGTCGATCGACGAAGCTGACATTGCGGCCGTTGTCGCCGTGCTCCGCAGCGACTGGCTCACCCAAGGGCCGGCAGTGCCCGCCTTCGAGAATGAAGTGGCAAGAATTTGCCAGGCGCGGCATGCGGTTGCCGTTAACAGTGCCACCAGCGC
>VGHR01000068.1 GCA_016868205.1 Betaproteobacteria bacterium | reverse complement strand
CAGTGCCGCGCAGCTGATGCACCGCCTCGGTCACATGCAGCATGCCGCCGATGTGTGCCTGCGACAGCAGCCCCCCATGTGGATTGAGCGGGCAGCGCCCGCCCAGGCTGGCGTGGCCGGCGCGTAGATAGTTGCCGGCCGCGCCCGGTGCTGAAAAGTCCAGCGCATCGAGGGTGATCAGTACGGAGATGGTGAAGGCATCGTGCAAGAGCGCCACCTGCATATCCTGCGGCCCCAGGCTGGCCGATTCGAAGGCATCGCGACCGGCCGCACGCATGCCCAGATCGGCGAGGTCGGGCGTTTGAGCCACCGAGTTGTGCGTCGAGCGCATGGACAGGGATCGTATGCTCACCGGTTTGAGGTCCCGTGCGAGCGCACGCTCGCGGCTCATCAAGATGAGCGCGCCGCCACCGTCGGAGACCTGCGAGCAATCGAACAGGCGCAGCGGTGTAGCGATCATGCGGCTGCTGAGGTAGTCATCCATGGACATGGATTTGCGCATTTGCGCGTTGTCGTTGAGCAAGGCGTGTCGCCGCGTAATGAGCGCCACTTCGGCCAGATCTTTTTCACTGGCGCCGTGCTCATGCAGATAGCGCTGCGCCAACAGCGCGTAGGGCACCACCATGCCGTGCAGACCAAAGGGCTCTTCCCACTCCTCGCCGCCGAGCAGATTGCGCAGCGCCAGTCCGCGCGCTCCCTCGGGTCGGCCGGTGAGTGTGTTTTCGCCGTAGACGCAGACTGCGATTTCGCAGTGCCCTGATTCGATGGCCCATACCGCTTGCTGCAGCATGGTCATGGCCGTCACCGTACCGCCGACATCGACCGTGCTGATGAAGCTCGGTCGCAAGCCCAGATACTCCACCAGGGTCGATGAGAACATCGAATTGGGAATGGCGTAGGGGTCGAGATTGATCAGTCCGTCAATCTCGGGAATGCGCACCCCGCAATCGGCCGCCGCCTCCTGTACGGCCCAGGCCTGGATTTGCACCGACTCCAGACCCGGGAGCTTGCCCACCCGGGTCTCACCGGCGCCGACGATCACAACATCAGGGCTTACTTTGGGCATGGGTCTGCGGGCGCTATTCCACCGTCACGCTCTTGGCCAGGTTGCGAGGCTTGTCGACATCGGTGCCGCGCGCACAGGCCGTGTGATAGGCAAGCAGCTGCAGAGGCACCACATGCAGCAGGGGGCTCAGATATCCATAGTGCTCGGGCATACGGATGACCTGAAGGCCCTCACTGCTTTCAATGCGGGTGTCTGCATCGGCCAGCACATAAAGCATACCGCCGCGCGCTCGCACCTCTTGCATATTGCTCTTGAGTTTTTCCAGCAGGCTGTCATTGGGTGCCACCGTCACCACTGGCATGCTGCTGGTGACCAAGGCCAGCGGGCCGTGCTTGAGTTCGCCGGCCGGATAGGCCTCGGCATGGATGTAGCTGATCTCCTTGAGCTTGAGCGCGCCCTCCAGGGCGATCGGGTAGTGCAGCCCGCGACCCAAAAAGAGGGCGTTTTCCATGCGGGCAAAGTCCTCGGCCCAGCTGATGAGTTGTGGCTCCAGCGCCAGTACCGCCTGTAGGGCTGCCGGCAGATGCCGCATCGCCTTGAGGTGCGCCGCCTCCTGCGCCGCGTCGAGGCGACCGCGCGATTGCGCCAGCGCCAGGGTCAGTAAAAACAGACCGGCCAGCTGTGTCGTGAAGGCCTTGGTGGAGGCCACACCGATCTCCACGCCGGCGCGGGTGATGTAGGCCAGTTCGCATTCGCGCACCATGGCCGAGGTGCTGACATTGCAGATCGTCAGGGTGCGGTGCATGCCCAGGCTCTGTGCATGGCGCAGCGCAGCCAGCGTGTCGGCGGTCTCCCCGCTCTGGCTGATGGTGACCACCAAGGTGTTGGGCTTGGGCACGCTGTTGCGGTAGCGGTATTCGCTGGCGACTTCGACCTGGGTGGGTATGCCAGCGAGGTCCTCGAGCCAGTATCTGGCGGTGCAGCCGCTGTAGTAGCTGGTGCCGCAGGCCAGAATCAGGACCGAATCGATCGCTTTGAAACACCCCTGAGCGCCCCGGCCAAACAGGTCCGGGGTAATGCCAGCCACGCCTTCAAGCGTGTCGGCGATCGCCCGGGGCTGCTCAAAAATTTCCTTTTGCATGTAGTGGCGGTAGGGGCCGAGTTCGGCTGCACCACTGTGCGCCTGCACCGTGCGCACGGAACGCTCGAGCGGCCGGCCCGCCGGATCGAGCACCCAGTAGCGACCCGGTTGCAGATCGACCAGGTCGCCCTCTTCCAGGTAGACGATCTGATCGGTCACGCCGGCCAGGGCCATGGCATCGCTGGCCAGGAAATGCTCGCCCTGCTGACCCAGGCCCAGCACCAGAGGTGAGCCTGCCCGCGCGCCCACTACCCGATGCGGCTCGTCGCGGCAAAAGGCGGCAATGGCGTAGGCACCCTGCAAGCGCGCCACCGCGGTGCGAACCGCCTCGAAAAGATCGCCGTCATAGACGCTGTCAATCAAATGAACAATGACCTCGGTATCCGTCTGGCTGTCGAAGACATAGCCCTTGGCTTGCAGTTGCGCCCGCAGTTGCTCGTGGTTCTCGATGATGCCGTTGTGCACCAGCGCCACCCGGCCGGGCTTGCTCAGGGCCTGCGCTCCAGGGCCGTGGCTGAAGTGGGGATGCGCGTTGTGTACTGCGGGCGCGCCGTGCGTGGCCCACCGGGTGTGCGCGATGCCCGTGCTGCCCTGGAGCGATTCGCCGTCCACCTGTTCTTGCAACTGCGCCACCCGCGCCACGCTGCGTGCCCGGTGCAAATGCCCTTTGTGCACCGCCACGCCGCAGGAGTCATAGCCGCGGTATTCGAGCCGCTGCAAGCCTTGCACCAGCATTGGAACAATGTTGCGGTGAGAAACCGCAGCGACGATGCCACACATGGCCATCCTCCCTCAAAAGGCTGAATACTAGGCCGCCCGGTCGGAAATAGGTAATCTATTTGGACAAAAAAATGAATTTTTATTTCTCCGATCTTATATTTCAATTTTTTATTTCATAAAATATGCTTTTATGGAAGATTTAGACTCCGTTGACCTTCATCTGCTTGAAGCTCTGCAGCGCGATGCCGCGCTGAGCAATCAAGATCTTGCGCAGGTTCTGGGCATTTCGCCGGCCACTTGCCTCAGGCGCACCCGTCGCTTGCGCGAGGCGGGCCTGATTGAGCGGCGGGTGGCCTTGCTCAACACCGATGCTCTGGCGCGCCGGCTCGGTCATGGCTTGACCGCGGTGGTGGAGATCACGCTGGATCGACAGGGTGACGATCAGGCGCGCGCTTTTGAGGCCCGTGTCATCGCTGACGCTGCCGTACAGCAGTGTTACCGTGTCACGCCGGGGCCGGATTTTGTCTTGATCATTCGGGTTCGCGACATGCCCGCCTACGCTGACCTGGCTCAGCGCTTGTTCAGCGGCGATGCGAATGTACGCAATGTCAAGGCGTTTTTCAGCATTCACCGCGCCAAGTTCAGTCCTGTGGAGCCGCTGCCGATGCCCTAGAGGCCCCATCGCCGCGAGGGCGCGGCTCCCACCTCCGCAGGGCCCGCGCCGTCCTCGGAGCACCGCCCCCGGCGCGAGGGCTTCTGTAGGCGCCCGGGCGCTGTTCAGGAAACGATATACGCCGCAGCGCCGGTGGCCAGCAACTGACCGCTGGCCGACAAAAACTCCATCTGGGTGTTGGCCACGCGCGAGCCCAGGCGCACCACCCGGCCCTTTGCCTCGAAGTGCTCGCTGACCGCTGGCCGCAGGTAGTCCACCCGCAGATCGATGGTGCCCAACCGGTCGAAATGCTTCATGCGCTGCTCCAGCGGCTTGTCAGGATGCCGGCTGCCCAAGGCGCAGATACAGGCCATGCCCGCCACCACATCCAGCAGCGCGCTGATCACACCACCATGCAGGCGGTCGTGCACAAAGTTGCCGATTAAATCGGGTCGCATCGGCAGGCCCGCGCGGAACCAGTCCGGCCCTGCCTCGAGCATCTTCAGGCTCAGCAATCGGTTGAAGACGATTTGCTCCTCAAAGAGCGAGCGCAAATAGCGTTCGAACTCGGCGTCCAGGGCCGCTGTGGTGGTGTGGCTCGGTGGGCTCATGCAACGATTGTCCTTCAGGCCCTTGTGCGTCTTGCGCCCGCTCCAAGGAGATCTCAGAGCTTGCTGAAGTCAGGCAGGCGCTTGTCCAGGAAAGCGGTAAAAGCCTCGCGGGCGGCCGGCTCGCCCAGCATGCGACCGAAGATCAGCGATTCCCGGTCCATGCGCTGCGCCACCTCGGACTCGATGCCCAGCTTCATCAGGCGTTTGGTCTCTATCAGCGAGCTCATGGGCTTGCCGGCCAGACGGCGCGCTTGCTGCTGCGCCAGGTCATGGGCTTGCGACGGTGGCACGATGCGATTGACCAGGCCCCACTCGAGCGCGCTTTCGGCGCTGAAGGGCTCGCCCAGCAGCAGGGCCTCGGCTGCTCGCGCGTGTCCCATCAGCCGCGGCATCAGCAGGCTGGAGGCCGCTTCGGGACACAGCCCCAAATTGACAAAAGGCGTGGAGAAGGCGGCGTTATCGCCGGCGTACACCAGGTCGCAGTGCAGCAGTATCGTGGTGCCCACACCGACTGCAGGTCCGCAGACGGCCGCCACGAGCGGCTTGGGGAAACCGCTGATGCCGCGCAGAAAGCGAAACACCGGCGCGTCCTGCGACACCGGTGGGGTGTTGAGAAAGTCCCCGATATCGTTACCCGCAGAAAACACCGTTTCATGGCCCTGGATCACCACCACCCGCACCTGGGTATCCTCAGCCGCTTGTGTCAGCGCATCGGCCATATCGGCATACATGGCCGCCGTCAGCGAGTTTTTGCGCTGCAGCCGGTTGAGCGTCAGCGTGGTCACGCCGGCTTCATGGTGGCTGAGGATGTCGCTCATGAAAATCACTCCTTGTAGTAAACAATCTGATGCGCGCTGGCCAGCAGCAAGCCGCCGCGCGACCAGAGGTGGGCGGTCTGGTCAAAAAAACCATGCCGAAAATCCTGCGCCCGGGCCTGGGCGTAGATGTGTTGCGAGCCAACGGCGGCCAGTTCTTGCGTACTGGCATGGAAGTACACCGTCAAGGAGACGGTGCCGGTGGCCACCCAGCCCGCGCGGCGTAGCCAGATACGCGGGTAGAAGGCGTCGCTCATGGCTGCCAGGGCGGGCAAATCCACAGGCCTTTGCTGGGCATCACGCAGCCAAAAGCGGGTCAGGCTGTCGCGCTCGCTGCCGTCAGAGACCGCTGGCACGCCACCATCGATCAGACGGATTTCATAGCGCCGCACCCACTCTACCGCGTCGAACAGGATGACCGGTTCAAAAGTTTCGGGCGCTTGCACCGGCGGCAGCGCCAAGTCCTGGCGCCGCCAGACATCGCGCCTCACGGCGCTGACCAGTGTGGCGGTGGCCATCACGGCCGGCCCGTCCCGGTCTGATTGCGTCAACTCCAACAGCCAGTGCTGAGTCGAGCGGTTGCTGCGGGCGGCACGCGCCTGGATGCGGTAGGGCCCATCCTTTAGCGCAGCAGCGTAGTTGACCGTCAGCGACACCGGCTCGGCCAGGCACTGCGACTGCATCACCGCCTGCACCATCAGGGCAGCCGTGATGCCGCCATAGGGCCCAACCATGTTGGCCCAGGACGGATGGGTGTGGCCCTCGAGGAGTTCCGGGTTCTCGCTTGCGCGCAGCATCAAGGCTGCATCGAAGACATAGCCGCCAGGCTCGCAGGGTCGAGAGGGCGTGTTCATGGATTCAGTCTATCGCGCCGGGGGCGGCGCTCCCACAGGGGCCCTCTCGCGCCGGGGGCGGCGCTGTCACAGCCTGCACCTTCACACGCGCTCAAAAATGCCAGCGGCTCCCTGACCCATGCCCACGCACATGGTCACCATGCCGTAGCGCAGGCGATGGCGCTGCAGGGCGTGCACCACTGTGGCCGATCGGATCGCGCCGGTGGCTCCCAGCGGATGACCCAAGGCGATGGCACCGCCCATCGGGTTGACCTTGGCTGCATCGAGTCCCAGGGTTTGCATGACGGCCAGCGACTGCGCCGCAAAGGCTTCGTTCAGTTCGATCCAATCGAGATCGCCCTGTTTGAGGCCCGCATGGCGCAATGCCGCCGGAATGGCTTCGATGGGGCCGATACCCATGATGTGCGGTGGTACGCCCTTGCTGGCGTAGCTCACGAAGCGCGCCAGGGGTCGCAGCCCATGCGTCTTGAGGGCGCGCTCGCTGGCCAGGATCAGGGCGCCGGCACCATCGGAGGTCTGCGAGGAATTGCCGGCGGTCACTGATCCGCGCGCGGCAAACACGGGCTTGAGCTTGCCCAGCCCCTCCATGGAGGTATCGGGCCGAGGACCCTCGTCGAGTTCGACGGTGCGCTCGCCCAAAGCCACCTGCGCTTGCTCCAAGTCGAGTCTGCGCTCGGTCACCGTCATGGGGGCGATCTCGGCACTGAACTCGCCCGCCTGCTGCGCTCTGAGCGCACGCGCGTGAGATTGGCAGGCAAACTCGTCTTGCGCCTGGCGCGTGACCTTCCACTGCTGCGCCACTTTTTCGGCGGTCAAACCCATGCCGTAGGCGATGCCCACATCCTCATCGCGCGCGAACATGGCCGGCGAGAGCGAGGGCGAGTTGCCCGACATCGGCACCATGCTCATGCTCTCCGTGCCCGCTGCGATCATGAGGTCGGCTTCGCCCACCCGGATCCGGTCGGCGGCCATCTGCACCGCTGACAGTCCCGAGGCACAAAAGCGGTTGACGGTGATGCCACCCACGCCCGTGGGCAAACCGGCCAGCACTGCGGCGATGCGCGCCACATTCAGCCCCTGTGGCCCCTCGGGGATGGCACAACCGGCGATCACATCCTCAATGGCTTGCGGGTCCAGGCCAGGGACATCGGCTAGGGTGGCGCGCAAGGCGTGTACCAGCAATTCATCCGGGCGGGTGTTGCGAAAAACCCCCCGTCCAGACCGTCCGATGGGCGTGCGGCGTGCCGCAACGATATAGGCTTCTTGAATCTGTCGCATCATGGGACTCCTGTATTCAGACCGCAGCGGCGGTCCGCAGCGTCAATTTCTTAGGGGCTTGCCTGTGCTCATCATGGCCATGATGCGCTCCTGGCTCTTGGGGTGTGCGACGAGTTTGCAAAA
This sequence comes from Betaproteobacteria bacterium, assembly GCA_016868205.1. Taxonomy (GTDB): domain Bacteria; phylum Pseudomonadota; class Gammaproteobacteria; order Burkholderiales; family Burkholderiaceae_C; genus Polaromonas. The sequence goes on along the minus strand of VGHR01000068.1, from coordinate 8,049 downwards.
GGCCCTGCGCTCGAGTGCCATCAGGTACTCTTCGGTGACCAGGGTGCCCGCATCCACATCGCCGCCGCAGACCACGCCAGCAATGCACTTGCCGATGTGAAAATCGTGGGCGCTGATAAAGCCGCCATCGCGCATGTTCACCAGTTGCCCCATGATGGTGGCCTGCGCATGTCGGCCGGCTGCGGCGAAGGCTCTGCGCTGCGGCGGCCGCCAGCCCGCGGCGGCCATGGCGCGCGCCTCGCCCAGGGCCACATACAGCAGCTCGTCGCGATGCGCCACGATGAGGTCGCTATCCAGCAGATAGCCGAGCTTGCGGCTTTCCAGGGCGCTGGTCCCCACCTTGGCCATGGCCGCTGCGGTAAAGCCTTCCGTCAGGAAGGGCAGTAGGTCCTTGGAGGTAGAGGCTTGGGCGTTTTCTGCCGCGCGCCGGGCTATGTAAGCCAGGCCACCGGCGCCGGGCACCAGTCCCACACCTACCTCGACCAGACCGATATAGCTCTCCAGGGCTGCCACCCGGCGGGCGCAGTGGACGGCCAGCTCGCAGCCGCCGCCCAGGGCCAGCCCCCGCACCGCTGCCACCACCGGCACCTGGGCATAGCGCAGCCGCAGCATGACTCTCTGCAACTCGTGCTCGGCCGACTCGATGGCCGATACCCCAGCGAGCATGAAGGCCGGGATCATGGCTTGCAGGTCGGCGCCGGCAGAAAACACATCGTCTGGCGACCAGATCACCAGACCCTCGTAGCTCTTCTCGGCCAATTCCACCGCCTGATTCAGACCCTCAGCCACATCGGGGCTGATGGCGTGCATCTTGGTCTTGATGCTGGCAATGAGCACCTGCCCGTCGAGCGACCACAAGCGAATTGCATCGTCTTCGTGCACGGTCGTACCGGCGCGGGCTGCCAGCTGTGCCGGTGTGGACATCACATCCTCGGGGAAATGCTGGCGCGCATGCACCGGCAGCGCGCGCCGCGGCACAAAGCGCCCCAATGCCGGTGACCACGAGCCTTCGGCGGTGTGCACGCCGCCGGCCTCATCGACCGGGCCCTTGAACACCCAGGCCGGCAGCGGCGCCTTGCACAGCGCCAGGCCGGCATCGATGTCGTCCTGGATCCAGCGCGCCACCTGACGCCAGCCGGCCTCCTGCCACAACTCGAACGGCCCTTGCTTGACGCCAAAGCCCCAGCGCATGGCCAGATCGACATCGCGCGCGGTCTCGGCAATGTCGTGCAGATGCACAGCCGCGTAGTGAAACTGGTCGCGCAGTATGGCCCAGAGGAAGCGCGCTTGGGCACCCTGGGCATTGCGCAGCAACTTCAGTCGCTCGGGCGCCGGCTTCTTGAGCATGCGACCCACCACATCGTCAGCCTTGGTGCCACCGCTGACATAGTCGAGGCTCTGCGGGTCAAGCCGCAGCACTTCGCGGCCGACCTTTTTGTAAAAGCCCGCGCCGGATTTCTGGCCCAAGCGCTGCCCTTCGATGAGCTTTTGCAGTACCGGCGGCGTCTGGTACAGCGCTGCGAAGGGGTCATCGGCCAGCGAAAAATTCTCGCGCAGGGTGCCGATCACATGGGCCAGCGTATCGAGACCCACCACATCGGCGGTGCGGAAGGTGCCCGAGGCGGCGCGGCCAAGCTTCTTACCGGTCAGGTCGTCCACCACATCGTAGCTCAGCCCGAACTGATCGGCCTGGACCATGGTGGCCAGCATGCCGGCCGTGCCGACCCGGTTGGCGATGAAGTTGGGCGTGTCCTTTGCGCGCACCACGCTCTTGCCCAGGGTGGTGGTGACGAAGGTTTCGAGTTGGTCCATCACCTGCGGGTCGGTGTGCCCGGTGGCAATCAGCTCGACCAGCTGCATATAGCGCGGCGGGTTAAAGAAGTGGATACCGCAAAAACGGGGGCGCAGCGCCTCGGGCAGGGCTTGCGCCAGCGCGGTGATCGACAGCCCCGAAGTATTACTCGCCACCAGGGCGTGCGGCGCCAGGGCCGGAGCGATCTTGCGGTAGAGCTCGAGCTTCCAGTCCATGCGCTCGGCAATTGCCTCGATCACCAGATCGCACGCCTTGAGCTCGTCCAGATGCTCGTCGTAATTGGCCGGCCGGATCAGGGCGGCGTCCTCGGCCCACCCCAGCGGCGCAGGCTTGAGTTTTTTCAGGTTCTCGATGGCGCGCAGCGCGATGGCGCTGCTTCCAGTTTTGTCGGAGGCCTTGGCGGTGGGTAAATCAAAAAGCAGAACCGGCACTTTGAGGTTGACCAGATGGGCGGCAATCTGCGCGCCCATCACGCCGGCGCCCAATACCGCCACCTGTCTGACATGAAATCGCTGCATGAGGTGTCCTTTGCTTACTGCACCCGCTGCCACACCTGGGTGCGGAACAGGGGCCCGATGTAGCCGCGAACCTGCAGCGTCTTGCCGCCGTCCTGTGGTGCCAGCCTGAGTCTGTAGACCTTGCCGTTTTCCGGATCCAGGATGGTGCCGCCCTCCCAGACCGAATCGGCCCCGCTTTTTTTGGCATCGCGAATGATTTCCAGCCCGATCTTCGGTTGCCCCTTGCGATCGTCGGTGCACAGCGTGCACAGGGGCTCGGCATTGCTCGTTTGGAGGCTGCGCTCGACCTTGCCGACCAAGGCGCCCTGACCGTTGTCGCGTATGACGATTTCAGCCCGGGGCTTGCCGGTGGCATCGTCAATGCTGTGCCAGGTGCCCACGGGCGTCATTTGTGCGTGGGCACCAGCGCCGAGCAGGCTGGCGCTGATCGTAAAGAGAATGTTTTTCATGGGGGTTCCTCTCAGGCCAGGGCGGCTTCGGTGTCCATCAGGGCTTTACTGCCCGTGCGTACCGTGCGCATCAGCGTGGCCGTCTCCGGGAACAGTTTGGCAAAGTAAAAGCGCGCGGTTTGCAGCTTGGCGGTGTAGAAGGGGTCGGTCGAACCCGCGGCGATTTGCTGCAGCGCCGCCTGAGCCATGCGCGCCCAGAAGTAGGCAAACACCAGATGTCCCGCCACCCGCAGGTAGTCGACCGCAGCCGCACCCACTTCGTCAGCATTCTGGAACGCCCGAAAGCCCAGCTCGGTGGTGAACTTGTTCATCTGCTCACCCAGCCGGGCCAGCGGGTTGATGAACTCGGCCATCTGCTCGTTCACGCCCTCCTGCTCCACCAGCGCCGCGATCAACTTGCCAAACTTCCTGAGCGTGGCGCCGTTGTTGCCCAGCACCTTGCGCCCGAGCAGGTCGAGCGACTGAATCGTGTTGGTGCCCTCGTAGATCATGTTGATGCGGTTGTCGCGCGCAAACTGCTCCATGCCCCATTCGCGAATGAAGCCGTGGCCGCCAAAGACCTGCAGGCAGGCGTTGGTGGCGATGTGGCCGTTGTCGGTCAGAAAGGCCTTGACGATAGGCGTGAGCAGGGCCAGCACCTCGGCGGCGTCCTTGCGCACCTTTTCGTCCGGGTGGTTGAACTCCTGATCGAGCAGCAAGGCGCAATAGGTGGTCAGGGCGCGGCCGCCTTCGGCATACGCCTTGGCGGTCATTAGCATCTTGCGCACATCGGGGTGCACGATGATCGGGTCGGCCGGCTTGTCTTTGGCCTTGGGGCCAGTCAGTGATCGCATCTGCACCCGGTCTTTGGCATAGGCCAGTGCATTCTGAAAGGCCACCTCGGTCAGGCCCAGCGATTGGTTGCCCACGCCGAGTCGGGCCGCGTTCATCATGACGAACATCGCTTGCAAGCCCTTGTGGGGCTGACCCACCAGCTGGCCCACCGCGCCATCGAGCACCATCTGGCAAGTGGCGTTGCCATGTATGCCCATCTTGTGCTCAAGGCCCCCGCAGCGGATGCCATTGCGTGCGCCCAGCGAGCCATCGCCATTGACCCGGTACTTGGGCACCACGAACAGACTGATGCCCTTGCTGCCCGCGGGCGCATCGGGCAGCCGGGCCAGCACCAGGTGCACGATATTGGGCGCCAGATCGTGTTCGCCGGCGCTGATGAAAATCTTGCTGCCGCTGAGCTGGTAGCTGCCATCGGTCAGCGGCTCGGCCTTGGTACGCAGCAGCCCCAGGTCGGTGCCGCAATGCGGCTCGGTCAGGCACATGGTGCCCGTCCACTCGCCGGAGGTGAGCTTGGGCAGATACAGGGCCTTCTGTTCGGGCGTGCCGTGGGCATGCAGGCACTCATAAGCCCCGTGGGACAGGCCCGGATACATGGTCCAGGCCTGATTGGCCGAGTTGAGCATCTCGTAGAGAAAATTGTTGAGCACAAAGGGCAGGCCTTGGCCGCCGTACTGCGGATCGCACGACAGGGCCGGCCAGCCGCCCTGCACATACTGTTCGTAGGCCTGCTTGAAACCCTCCGGCGTCTTGACCTCATGGCTTTGGCGGTTGAGCTGGCAGCCTTGTTCATCGCCAACGCGGTTGAGTGGAAAAGCCACTTCGGCGGCAAACTTGCCCGCCTCCTCCAGCACCGCATTGAGGGTGTCGGCGTCCATTTCTTGGTGAGGGGGCAATTGCTGGAGGGACGCGCTGATGCCAAGCACTTCGTGCATCACAAACTGCATATCGCGCAGCGGGGGGGTGTAGACAGGCATGGGAACTCCTAGAGGGATAAAGACAGGGGGCTCATCGCCGGCCGGCAGGGCTTTTGCGCTTGCTGACCGGTTGTGCACAGCGCTCGAGGATGTGTTCGAACGATTGCAGGGCCCAGTCAATCGAGCCGGCGTTTTTCAGGAAGCGCGCCTCGTAGTGCAGCGCCAGAATCAGACCGTGGATTTGGAAAGCCAGTTGCCGCTCGTCGGTATCGGGCTTGAGGTGGCCTTCCTCCCGGGCCAGCACGATGGCGCGGTGAAACGCCCGCAGCCAGGCTTGCACCGTCTCGGCCAGCGCATCGCGGACCGGACCCGGGCGGTCGTCGAATTCGACCGCGCCGCTGATGAAGATGCAGCCCGACTGCAGTTCCAGGGACACCTGCTTCATCCAGTTGGCAAACAGGGCCCGCAGCCTTGGCAGGCCGCGCGCTTGGCTCAGGGCGGCGCGAAACACCTCCTGATCGAAGCGCTGAAAGTATTCGCGCACCACCGATATCTGCAGCTCCTCGCGCGAGCCGAAGTGTGAAAACACGCCCGACTTGCTCATCTGCATCAGCTCGGCCACCGCACCGATGGACAGCCCCTCCAGCCCCACTTGCGAAGCCAGTGCGAGGGCCGCATCGACGATGGCTGCCTTGGTTTGCTGCCCCTTGGCATGCGAGCGCGTCTCGGCCTCCGCCGCCGAGACGGGGGCTCGACCGGGGGCCAAAACCGGGGAAGAAGTGCGCGTCGCCATGGAGCTCATCAAAAAAGAACGATCGTGCTATTTTGACTCAAAACCCGATCCTGTCAATCCCGGGGTGTATCTGCAGCGTGGCGCGCCTGGGTCAGGCCCTTGCAAAAGCGTCGCGCCGAACGCGGTATCCTTCCTGCATGATGCGCATCGACTGTCCCCAGTGCGGCCGTGGTTTTGAGTGCGGCGCCACCGATGCCAGCGCGCCCTGCTGGTGCGTGGCCCTGCCCGCGCTGCCACGCGAGGCGCTGGGTCAAGGGGCGCAGACCTGTTTTTGCCCGGAGTGCCTGCGGCAACACCTGCGTCAAAAAGGCCTGATGACCGATCGGCAGGAGGCGCCGTGAGCGTTAACCTGGAGGGCCAGTTGGTGGTGGCGATTTCTTCGCGCGCGCTGTTTGACTTCGAGGAGGAAAACCGCGTCTATGAAGAGGGGCTTCGCCACAGCCAGGCGCCGGGCGTCAAGCCCGACGCCGCCTACATGCAGCTGCAACTGGAGCGCCTGGATGTGCCGGCCAAGCCCGGCGTGGCTTTTTCGCTCATCAAGAAGCTGCTGGCTTTCAATGAGGCCCCCAGCAGTCTCGAAGAAACCCTCAGCCCCGAGCGCTTACCGCAGCGGGTGGAGGTGGTCATCCTCTCGCGCAACGACCCGGTCTCTGGCATGCGGGTGTTCCGCTCGGCCCAGCACTACGGGCTCGACATCAAGCGCGCCACCTTCAATCGCGGCGAGGCGCCGTGGCGGTACCTCAAGCCGCTGCACGCCAATCTGTTTCTGTCGGCGCATTTGAGCGATGTGCGCGCTGCGCTGCAGGCGGGGGTGCCAGCGGCGCAGGTCTACCCGCAGTCGGCCCAGGCCAGTCTGGCCCATCCGCATGAGGTGCGCATTGCCTTCGACGGCGATGCAGTGCTTTTTTCTGACGAGGCTGAGCGGGTGTTTCAGGCCCAGGGCTTGCAGGCGTTTCAGCAGCACGAACGCGACAAAGCCGCCCAGCCCTTGCTGGCCGGCCCCTTCAAGCCCCTGCTCGAAGCGCTGCATCGGCTGCAGCATGTGGGCACTTCCCGCATGCGGGTGCGCACAGCCTTGGTGACGGCGCGCAGTGCGCCCGCGCATGAGCGCGCCATTCGCACCCTGATGGACTGGAATGTGGAGGTTGATGAGGCCATGTTCCTGGGCGGCCTGGCCAAGGGTGAGTTTTTGCGCGAGTTTGAGCCCGATTTTTTCTTTGATGACCAGACCGGTCATGTCAATGCCGCCGCCGCCCATGTACCGGCCGGCCATGTGGCCAGCGGCGTGGCCAACGGTTCGACCTGAAGGCACAGGCCAAGCCATCGCCGCGAGGGCGCGGCTCCTACAGATTCAAACGGGGCCTGCGGGGGGGCAGTGGGAGCGCCGCCCCCGGCGCGATGCGGCCTTCAACTCTTGAGAAACAGCCGGTAGGCCGGGTTGTCGGTTTCCTCGACGCAGGGGTAGCCCAGCGCCTGCAAAAACTGCTTGAAGGCCGCGTTGTCCGCGCGCGGTACTTGCAGACCCACCAGAATACGGCCGTAGTCAGCGCCCTGATTGCGGTAGTGAAAGAGCGAAATATTCCAGCCCGGCCGCATGGACAGCAGGAACTTCATCAGCGCGCCGGGCCGCTCGGGGAACACAAAGCGCAGCAGGCGCTCGTCTTTCGAGAGCGCGCTGTGTCCTCCCACCATGTAGCGAATATGTTCCTTGGCCAGATCGTCGTGGGTCAGGTCCACCGACTTGTAGCCTTGCCGGTTGAAGGCGGCGGTGATACGCGTACTCTCGCCCCGGCTTTGGGTGGTGAGCCCGACGAAAACATGCGCCTGTTGGCTGTCGCTGATGCGGTAGTTGAACTCGGTCACATTGCGTGGCCCGCCGGGCAGCTCGCCCACCAGTTCGCAAAAGCGCCTCAGACTGCCGCGCTCCTCCGGAATGGTGACTGCAAACAAGGCCTCGCGCTCCTCGCCCACCTCGGCGCGTTCGGCCACAAAGCGCAAGCGATCGAAGTTCATGTTGGCGCCGCACAAAATGGCCGCGTAGGTCTGGCCCTTTTTGCGGTGTTTGGCGGCGTATTGCTTGATGGCCGCCACCGCCAGCGCGCCGGCCGGCTCGACGATGCTGCGCGTGTCGATAAAGACATCCTTGATGGCCGCGCACACGGCATCGGTGTCGACGGTGATGAATTCGTCCACCAGACCGCTGGCCACGCGCAGGGTTTCTTCGCCCACCAACTTGACCGCCGTGCCATCCGAAAACAACCCCACCTCCGGCAGCGCCACCCGGCGGCCGGCGGCCACCGACTGCATCATCGCGTCCGAGTCGTTCATCTGCACGCCAATGACCCGCACCTCGGGCCGCACCGCCTTGATGTAGTTGGCCACCCCCGCGATCAGGCCGCCGCCGCCGATGGCCACAAACACCGCATCGAGCCGGTCGCCGGTGCTTTGGATCTGACGCAGGATCTCCATCGCAATGGTTCCCTGCCCGGCGATCACATCGGGGTCGTCGAAGGGATGCACAAAGGTCAGCCCTTTTTTTCGCTCCAGGCGGACCGCGTGCTCGTAGGCGTCGGAGTAGCTGTCCCCGTGTAACACCACCTCACCGCCGAGTGCCCGCACCGCGTCAATCTTCACCTGCGGCGTGGTCACCGGCATCACGATGACCGCGCGCGTGCCGAGCTTGCGCGCGCTGAGCGCCACGCCCTGGGCATGGTTACCGGCCGAGGCG
>VGHR01000067.1 GCA_016868205.1 Betaproteobacteria bacterium | reverse complement strand
GCGGATGCGAAGACGGCGTCCACGGGCTCTCGAAAAAAGACGCCACCTCTGCCAAATCGACGGCTTCGATCCGCGCCGGCTTCCAGCGCGGCCTATGGTCTTTGTCCACGGCCAAGGCCCGAATGCCCTCCACGGTATCGCCACTCAAGCGGTGATGGAAACAATGCCAGACCAAATCGCGCTCCATGCGCAGATCATCAGCCAGGCTCATGGTGCGGGCGCGGTGCAATTGCTCCAGAGTGACATGCAGCATCAACGGGGAACGCTCACGCAAATCGCTGGCGGTCTTGGCAGACCACGGGTCACCGGCGGTATCGAGCTGCCGTAAGATTTGAGCCACGGTGGGCTGGCTGAAGGCGCGCTCCAACTCGGAGCTGGGCGACTGCAAGCCCGTTGAAAGTACCAATCGCTGCTGCAAAGCCTCGATGGCCTGCAGACCGGTCTGCCAGGGTGTATCGGCCATCAACTGCCACAGCGCCACCAACTCCTGCGATGACGCCCGTGCATCTGCTAGACCCCAAGCCATCGCCTGTTGGGCATCAATCACCTCGCCGGTAAGCGCCAAATAAACGCCACTACTCCCCGGACAGGCCTTGAGAAAGTAGCCGCCCCCGACATCGGGAAATAAACCGATTTTGGTCTCGGGCATGGCCATGCGAGTCTTCTCTGTCACGATGCGCAAGGCCGTCCCCTGACACAGGCCCATCCCGCCGCCCATGACCACGCCATCCATAAAGGCCACGATCGGCTTGGCATAGGTTTGAATCAGGTGATTTAGCGCGTATTCCTCGGTAAAAAAGTCCTCCAGCGCCGGGTCAGCGGCCAAGGCGGCGTCATGAAAAAAGCGGATATCGCCCCCGGCACAAAAATGACCGAACCAGCGTTCTGCGCTGTCTGCCGGTGCCCGTCGACTTCCGCGCAGAGCCACCACCTTGACTTGAGGATCCTCGCTCCAGGTCCGCAAGGTTTTGGCTATGCACCGAACCATAGGCAGCGAAAGGGCATTGAGAGCCTCGGGCCGGTTTAGGCTGATCAGTCCAGCGCTAGCCCCGCGCTCCACCACCACAGGGGTCGACTCGTCTTCAGCCATAGGCAAACTCCTCAAGCTCCGCGGCTTCGCATGCCCAAGAGCTCATTGGCGACCAAGGCAGTCATGACCAGAGCCCCGCCGGTCAGAACCGTCGGTCCGGGTACTTCACCGACCCCCAGCCAAGCCCAGGCGATCCCGAAGATCACCTCCAGCAGCGCCAGCAGTGAAATTTCGGGGGCTTTGAGCACCGAGGCACAAATAACCGAGACCACGCAGGGAATGGCCAGCTGGGTCAGACCCAGAAGGGCCAGCCATGCGACATCATGCGAGCTGGCCGACAGCGGCAGAGCCAGTGGCAGGGTGAACAAACACGACAAGATGGCACCCAGCAAAACCGCTGATATCAAATCCACCTTCAGCCCCAGGCTTTGGCTACGCTGCACCAGCGTCCAGTTAGAAGCCCCGGCGATGGGCACCATCAAGGCGACAACGGTACCGATGAGCTGCTTGGAGTCACCCATCGTGAAGTTGGGCGCATGCATCCACGCAATGCCGCCACCAGCAAGGACAATGGCGGTCCAGGTGTGTGCAGCGATACGGTGACCGATAAAGATCCGTGCGAACAAGGCAGTAAGCAGGGGGCCCACTGCCAGGGTCACCAGAACATTGGCCACCGTGCTCAGGCTCAGAGCGACCATGAAAGCCGTGAACATGACGCACCAGCACAGGCCTGAGATCCAATAGGACAGGCCCCCCTTGAAAATGCCCTGGAACACCGCCCGCCCCTGCATCAGGGGCAGGATGACCAGCAGGGACAGCACCGTAAAGAAGCTGCGCCAAAAAGTGAGCTCAAAACTGCGGGCCTCGTCCAACTGCCGTGTTACCACACCTGCGGTTGACCACATCAGCGTCACCAGCACCATCAAGAGGACGGCGCGACCGTGGGTCAGGTGCAACTTCATGCCGTGGCCACCTCTCGGCTGGCGCGCTTGCGTTCATGCTCTTTCAAATGCCGTTTACGCAGACGCACACTTTTGGGCGTGATCTCCACCAACTCATCGTCCTCAATAAACTCCACCCCGTACTCCAAGGTCAACTCGATCGGGGGCGTGATCTTGATCGCGTCTTCCTTGCCGCTGACCCGGAAGTTGGTGAGCTGCTTGGTGCGGGTCGCATTGACCACCAGATCGTTGTCGCGGCTGTGTATTCCCACAATCATGCCCTCGTAGACCGGATCGCCAGCGCGCACAAACATGCGTCCGCGGTCATCGAGCTTACCCAGGGCATAGGTGAAGATTTCGCCGTCGTCCATCGAGATCAAGACACCGTTTTTGCGCCCCTCAATATCCCCCTTGTGAGGCTCATAGCCGTCAAAGATGTTGGAAATGAGTCCGGAACCGCGGGTTAAATTAAGAAACTCATTGGAGAATCCGATCAAACCACGCGCAGGAATCCGGTACTCCAGGCGCACACGGCCGCGACCGTCGGGCTCCATATTCACCAGCTCGCCCTTGCGCTCACCGAGGGCCTGCATGACGCCGCCTTGATGTTGCTCCTCGATGTCGGCTGTGACCAGTTCAATGGGCTCGCAGCGCACGCCATCAATATCCTTGAACACCACCCTGGGCTTGGAGACGGCCAGCTCGTAGCCTTCGCGGCGCATGTTCTCCAGCAGGATGGTCAGATGTAATTCGCCTCGACCAGAAACCTCAAAGATGCCATCTTCATCGATGGCCTTGACGCGCAGGGCCACATTGGACTGCAACTCTTTCTGCAGACGGTCCCAGATTTGCCGACTGGTCACGAACTTACCCTCGCGGCCAGCCAAGGGCGAGGTGTTGACGCAGAAATTCATCGTCAGGGTCGGTTCATCGACCTTGAGCATAGGCAAGGGCTGAGGGCTCAAAGGATCAGTGACTGTCACACCGATACCGATCTCATCGATGCCATTGATCAAAACGATATCGCCTGGTCCTGCTTCGGTCACCTGTATGCGATCGAGCCCCTGAAACTTCAGGGCCTGATTGATGCGCCCTTTATGGCTGGGGCCATCCGGGCCTTCCATGACCACCACATCCATGCCCGGCCGCAGCGTACCCGCGTTGATACGCCCCACACCGATGCGTCCGACAAAGGTCGAATAATCGATGGCGGAGATCTGCAGTTGCAAGGGCGCCGCCGGTTCCCCCTGGTGCGGTTCGACATGCTTGAGGATGGTTTCGAACAAGGCGGCCATGTCTGGCCCCCACTGGGTACCGGGTTCGCCCTGTGTCAACGACGACCATCCGTTGATCCCCGAGGCGTAGACGACGGGAAAATCGAGCTGCTCGTCGTTGGCCCCGAGCTTGTCGAAGAGATCAAAGGCGGCGTTGACCACTGCATCCGGACGCGAGCCGGGCTTGTCGACCTTGTTCACCACGACGATGGGCTTGAGGCCCAGCGCCAACGCCTTCTTGGTCACAAAGCGGGTCTGAGGCATGGGCCCTTCCTGCGCGTCGATCAGCAGTAGAACCCCATCGACCATGGATAGCGCTCGCTCGACCTCTCCGCCGAAATCGGCGTGGCCCGGTGTATCAACGATGTTGATGTGGGTGCCTTGCCAAGACACGGCGCAATTCTTGGCCAGGATGGTGATTCCCCGCTCCCGCTCGATGGCGTTGCTGTCCATGACGGTATCCACCACTTTTTCGTGTTTGGCAAAAGTGCCGGACTGTCGGAGCAATTGATCGACCATGGTGGTCTTGCCGTGATCGACATGGGCGATGATGGCAATGTTGCGAATCTGCGTGTTCATATGTGTTTCCTTCAGGACAAGGCCAAAGCCCTCGGCAAGCTGAGGGCCTGCGCGATTTCGATCGGACTGAGCAACCGGTCCGGTATAAGTTCTCCAGCGCGTACATGCGCGGCGCCCAAAAGCACCGGCTGCGTATAGCCTTCTTGCTGGGGCGGAGGACCGAAGACTGCCACCCGCTTACTATCGGGCCAGCCTCCCCGCCGCCGCAAGCCACTGAGAAAGCGCGCGGCTTCGTCAGCCTCCAGCGAGACAGCTTCATGGCCGTCGAGAAGGCAGGCTACCGGTTTGAGCTGGTCCAGGCGCTCCGATTCATTAAAGGCCTGCAGCCTCTCCAGGGTGATGCTCTGATCAAGATCAAACACCCCGGTTCGGGTGCGCCGCAGCGCGATCAAATGACCACCGCAACCCAAGGCCCGTCCTATATCCTCGCCGAGGGTTCGAATGTAAGTACCTTTGCTGCACTTGACCCGCAAGCTCAGAAAGGGCGAATCTCCCTTGAGCTGGAGGTCCAGCAACTGCAACTCGTGGATCCTCACGAGCCGCGGCTCGCGCGCGACGGTCTGCCCCTCCCGCGCGTAGTCGTACAGGGGGCGGCCGTCTTTTTTCAGGGCGCTGTGCATCGGCGGCACCTGCTCAATCTCACCGGTAAAGCGGTCGAGCACCTCTACAACTTGACCGGCAGTACAGCGCACTGGCTCCTCGGCCGTCACCTCGCCTTCAGCATCTGCAGTCGTGGTCTGCACACCCAGCCGGATGGTGGTTTCATAGGTCTTGTCTGCATCCAGATGAAGCTGACTGAACTTTGTTGCAGCGCCAAAGCACAGGGGCAACACCCCGCTTGCCAGGGGGTCAAGCGTACCGGTATGCCCCCCCTTTTCGGCGCGCAGCAGCCAGCGCACTTTTTGCAACGCCTGGTTGCTAGAGAGGTTTAGGGGCTTGTCGAGCAGGATCACCCCATGCACGGGGCGCCGCTTCACCCGTGCATGAGGAGCAGCCTTCATCTCAGCTCTCTTCCTTCGAGCGCGAAGCCACCGCCTTGGCAATCAGGGCATTCATGTCAGCCGCTCGCTCGGTGGTGCGGTCATAAACAAAATGCAAGGTGGGTACCGTATGGATTTGAAGACGCTTGAACAAACCGTTGCGCAGGAAGCCGGCGGCGGCATTGAGTCCTTCGCCGGCTTCCTCAGGCTGGCCGGTCAATACGCTGAAGAACACCTTGGCGTGGGCATAGTCGGGAGTGACCTCGACCGCATTGATCGTGATCATTCCCACCCTGGGGTCCTTGAGTTCGCGCGCGATGAGGTCCGACAGATCGCGCTGGATCTGATCGGCGACTCTAAAGCCGCGATGGGCGGTGGGCGATTTTTTGCGCATGCGTGCAATCGAGCATCCGGCCACGACGCTCTGTCCGGTCAGGCAGCCAGCGTTCGGGCCACTTCCTTGATCTCGAAGAACTCGAGTTGGTCGCCCTCAGCGATATCGTTGTAGCCCTTGATATTCAAGCCGCATTCGAAGCCTTCTTTGACCTCGCGGACATCGTCTTTGAAGCGTTTGAGCGAATCGAGCTCGCCGGTAAAGACAACGACATTGTTGCGCAACAGACGCACCCGCGCGTTGCGGCGCACGATGCCCGAGGTGACCATGCAGCCAGCGATCGAACCGATCTTGCTGACCTTGAAGACCTGCCGAATTTCGGCCCCGCCAATGAGCTCTTCCTTCTTTTCGGGAGCGAGCATGCCCGACATGGCGGCGCGCAGATCGTCGACCGCGTCATAAATGATGTTGTAGTAACGCAGGTCAATGCCGTTGTGCTCGGCCACCTTACGCGCTTGACCATCGGCTCGGACATTAAAGCCGATCACCACCGCCTTCGAGGCGATGGCCAAGTTGACATCTGACTCCGAAATCCCGCCCACAGCCGAGTAGACCAACTGGACCTTGATTTCCTCATTGGACAGCTTGAGCAGGGACTGCGACAAGGCTTCCTGCGAGCCCTGCACATCGGCCTTGATGATGATGGGCAAGGTCTTGACCTCACCAGCGGCCATTTCGGAGAACATGTTCTCCAGCTTGGCAGCCTGCTGCTTGGCCAGTTTGGTATTGCGAAACTTGCCAGCCCGGTAAGTGGCAATCTCCCGCGCACGACGCTCGTCGGAAAGCACCATGAACTCGTCACCGGCCTGAGGGACCTCGGTCAGGCCTTGAATCTCCACGGGGATCGACGGTCCCGCTGCCTCGGTCTTGCGGCCGTTTTCATCAAGCATGGCCCGCACACGGCCGTAGGTCTGTCCAGCCAGCACCACATCGCCGGTCTTGAGCGTACCGGACTGCACCAGCACGGTGGCCACGGGACCGCGGCCTTTGTCGAGCTCAGCCTCGATCACCAGACCCTTGGCCATGGCATCAACCGGCGCGCGCAACTCAAGCACCTCAGCCTGCAACAGTACCTGTTCCAGCAGGTCGTCGACACCCTGGCCGGTCTTGGCGGAGACGGGAACAAAAGGAGAGTCACCGCCGAATTCCTCGGGCACCACCTCTTCGGCCACCAGTTCGCTCTTGACGCGATCAAGGTTGGCCTCTGGCTTATCGATCTTGTTGATCGCAACCACGATAGGAACACCGGCCGCCTTGGCATGCTTGACCGCTTCCTTGGTCTGGGGCATCACGCCGTCATCGGCCGCCACCACCAAAATCACTATGTCTGTGGCCTGGGCGCCGCGGGCTCGCATGGCCGTAAAGGCCTCGTGACCTGGAGTGTCCAGGAAAGAAATCATGCCGCGCGGAGTTTCGACATGGTACGCGCCGATATGCTGTGTAATTCCACCGGCCTCGCCAGCAGCCACCTTGGCGCGGCGAATGTAGTCGAGCAGAGAGGTCTTACCGTGGTCAACGTGGCCCATGACCGTCACCACCGGGGCTCTGGACAGGGCTTCAGCCGTTTGACCCAGCACCTCTTCGGCGGTAAAGGCCTCCGGATCGTCGAGCGCGGCGGTGACGGCTTTGTGCCCCATCTCCTCGACCACGATCATTGCGGTGTCCTGATCCAAGGGCTGGTTGATGGTGGCCAACTGGCCCAGCTTCATCAGATGCTTGATGACCTCTGACGATTTGATGCTCATCTTGTGAGCCAGCTCCGCCACGGTAATGGTCTCGGGCACATGCACTTCCAGGGCCTTGAATTCGGCTGGTGCTGCAAAGCTCGGTTCGGTGCGGGCGTCGCGCTCGGACCGTCGACCGCCTTTGGGGCCGCCGCGCCAGCCGCTGCGGCCGGGCACGGCCACCGCGCCACGGGTCTTGATTTCCTTTTTCTTGCTGGCGTCGTCCTTCCAGGTCGAGGACAGGTTCTCCGACTTGACCTCCTTGCGCCCCCCGGTGGTGGGAGCCGGGGCGGGCTTGACCGCACCCGGTGCAGCAGCGGGCTTGTGCAGCGTACCCTTGAGTGCTGTCTTGGCGGCCGCTTCAGCCGGCGGGGCACTGATCACCCGTTTGGGGGCGCTGAGCATAGCGCGAATATTCGCTGCCTCGGCTTCGGCCTTTCGGCGCCGCTCCTGCAATTCATGGGCACGGGCCGCCTCAGCCTGGAACTCGGCCTGAGCGCGGGCCTTGGCCGCCGCTGACTCGGCAGCCGCAGTTGCAGCGCGCACCGCCTCCTGGGTCGCACGCGCGCTGGCCTCCTCCGCACTTTGCGGCTGGGCTTGCGCGGCAGCCTGTGCGGCGGCCGCAGCCCGGGCTTGCTCTTCCATGCGCTCCCGGTCGCGCGCTTCCTGCTCTTCGCGCAGGCGGCGCTTTTCGGCAAGATCTTCTTCCTGCCGCTTGATCAGAAGTGCCTGTCGCTTGGCTTCCTCCTCGCGGCGCGCCAATTCGGCCGCGTCGATTGCCGCGGCTGCCGGGGGCACTTTCACCTCGGGCTCGGGCACCTCATGCACATCGTCGCGCTTGACGAAGGTGCGCTTCTTGCGCACCTCGACCTGAATGGTGCGGGCCCTCCCGGTGGCATCGGCCTGCTTGATTTCGGTGGTCTGCTTCTTGACCAGCGTGATTTTTTTGCGTTCAGAGCCCGCTGTACCATGAGCGGCTTGCAAGTAACTGAGCAGCTTTTGCTTGTCCGATTCAGACAATGCGTCTGAATCGGCCTTCTTGGGTACGCCCGCGCTGTTGAGCTGCTCGAGCAACAGTTGGGTGGGTTTATTGAGTTCGGCGGCGAACTCAGCGACGGTGGTAGTACTGGACATAGTTAGGATTCCCGGCCTCCATGATCATGCCTGTGGGGCTGGTTCGTCGGCAAACCAATGAGCGCGGGCGGTCATGATGAGCACCTTGGCCTCCTCAGGCGATTGGCCAGTAATTTCAGTGAGTTCATCGACAGCCAGGTCGGCCAGATCGTCACGGGTGTGTACACCCGCCTCGGTCAGCCTCGCGATCAATTCAGGCGTGAGGCCCTCGACATCCTTGAGGTTTTGAGAAACCTCTTCAACGCTTTCTTCGCGGGCGATTTCCAGGGTCAGCAGCGCGTCCTTGGCGCGATCGCGCAACTCATTGACCGTGTCTTCGTCAAAGGCTTCTATCTCGAGCATTTCCTGAATGGGCACATAGGCCACTTCCTCCAGGCTGTTAAAGCCTTCTGCAATCAGGATGTCGGCAATTTCCTCATCGACATCGAGCTTTTCCATGAACAGCTTGCGCGCCGACTCGGTCTCGTTGGCCTGCTTCTGCGCCGATTCATCGGCCGTCATGATGTTGATCTTCCAGCCCGTCAGTTCGGAGGCCAGGCGCACATTTTGTCCACCGCGACCAATGGAAATCGCGAGATTTTCCTCGTCGACCACGACATCCATGGCGTGCTTTTCTTCGTCCACGACGATCGATTGGACATTGGCTGGCGCCAGTGCACCGATGACAAACTGTGCCGGATCTTCGCTCCAAAGCACGATGTCAACCCGCTCCCCGGCAAGCTCGTTGGTGACCGCATTGACGCGGGTGCCTCGGACGCCAACGCAAGTGCCGATGGGGTCAACCCGCTTGTCGTGGGAGAGCACCGCAATCTTGGCCCGCGACCCCGAGTCACGGGCACAGGATTTGATTTCCAGCAAACCTTGCTCGATCTCCGGAACCTCCTGGCGGAACAACTCGATCATGTATTCGGGCGCAGTGCGCGAGAGCAGAATCGGCGCGCCCCGCAGCGTCGAATCAACCGACATGATGATGGCCCGGACGCGGTCGCCCGAACGTAGGTTTTCCTTGGGGATCATGTCGCCGCGGCGCAGACGACCTTCTACCCGGCCCGACTCGACGATGATGTCGCCCTTGTCCATGCGCTTAACCGTGCCCACAAAAATCTTTTCACCGCGCGAGAGAAAGTCATTGAGAAGCATCTCGCGCTCGGCATCGCGGATTTTTTGCAGAATCACCTGCTTGGCAGCTTGTGCGCCAATGCGGCCGATGGGCAGACTGTCAACCGGCTTTTCGATGTAATCACCCTCTTCGATGTCGGTAATCTGCTCGCGCGCATCGCTGAGCATTTCTTCCCCTTCGGGGTTTTGCAAACCAGCCTCGTCGGGAACCACCAGCCAACGGCGAAATGTTTCATAGTTACCGCTCTCGCGGTCCACAGCCACCCGTATGTCGGTCCCTTCGGCATACACTTTCTTGGTTGCCGAAGCCAAGGCCAGCTCGACAGCACCAAACACCACCTCGCGATCGACATTCTTCTCGCGCGAAATGGCATCCACCAGCATCAACAGTTCGCGATTCATAGCACTCGCCCGCCTTTCCTCAAGACTCAACTTGTCCACTGACCGGCGCCCCTTTGGGTTTGCGCCCCTTGAAATCCACCACGGGCACCAGCTTGGCCTGGGCCACATCCCCGAACACGAAGTCCAAGGCCAGTTCCGGCACGGGCGCCTTCTTGCGACCCGGCCTGCCGGCTTGGGCCGGCGGCGCGTCCGACCAAATCAGACGCCACCCAGACTCCGAACGCTCCAGACGCCCTCTGAACTTCTTGCGCAGGGCCGACACGCCAGACTCGGCTGCCGCGCCGATGGGGGCGCGCAAAACCAGGTCGACCGATTCACCCGCAAAACGCTCAAAATCCCTTTCGTCGCGCAGTGGCCTGTCCAGCCCGGGCGAACTGACCTCCAGCCGGGCGTAATCGACCCCTTCAACCTCCAGCACAAACTGCAGCTGCCTTGTGACTCGCTCACAATCTTCGGCTGTGATGAAGCGTTCCTGCCCTGACACCCAGGGCCAGTCGATCGTCACGCGCAGCAAACCGCCGCCGGTTCGATCCAGATCGACCAACTCATAACCCAGGCCGCGCACCGCCTGACCCACTGCATCGTGAAGCGCCATGAGGCTCTCGGAACTCCACCACTTCCTTGGCCCGGCCCTCTCTTTGAGAGCCGCAACCTTTAAAACAGGCGACCAAAAAAAATGGGCGGTGGATACCCGCCCATTTGGTCGTGAAGGTCACAATTGTATAGGAATCTTCAGCCCTGGGCCAAGTCACGGCCTGAAAATTGCTGATCCAACGCCAACAAACGCGTCGAACGATTCAATATCGATAAATAAATCCGGTTTTAAACCGACTCGACCAGCATGCGCGTGTACGGATGCTGAGGCTGCCCCAACACCTGCAAGGCGGGCCCCTGCTCGACCACCTGGCCGTCCTTCATCACCAGCACCTGGTGTGCCATCGCCTGAACGACCTGCACATCGTGGGTGATCAGCAGATAACTCAGGCCGCGTTCGGCCTGAAGCCGCTGTAACAAGCCGAGCACCTGTTTTTGAACGGTCACATCCAAGGCGCTGGTGGGCTCATCGAGAACAAGGAGCCGAGGGCGCACCGCCAGAGCTCTTGCAATGGCGATGCGCTGGCGCTGTCCACCGGAGAACTCGTGTGGATAACGCATCAGGAGGCCCGGGAACTGCGTTTGGCTCAGGCCCACCTCCGCCAGCGTCAGCGCGACCTGCTCCCGGCGCTGTGCGCTGCCCATTTCGGGATGATGCACGCGCAGCCCCTCTCCCACGATCTCCTCGATCGTCATACGCGGCGACAGTGATGAAAACGGATCCTGGAACACCACCTGCACCTGCCGACGCATGAGCTTGTCAAGCGCCGCGCTGCCGCCCCAGGCGTGATCACCCATACGCACCTGGCCCTCGAAGGCCTGCAGGCCCAGCAAGGCAAGCGCCAGGGTCGATTTACCCGAACCGGACTCGCCGACCACTCCCAGGGTATACCCCGGGGCGATGTCCACATCGGCACTGTGTACCGCCACAAAGGCGCCGGACTTAAACCAGCCTTTCAGGCCAGGTCTGCGCACGGGGTAGCTCACGCGCAGCTGGCGCGCCTGAAGCCAGGGCAAGGCCGCTGGATCTGGGTCGTGCAACTGGCGCTCGGGCCGGCTCTCGAGCAATTGCCGGGTGTATCCATGGGTGGGCCTGCGAAACACCTCTTCAACCGGCCCCTGCTCAACGATATGCCCCTTGTCCATCACCGCCACCCGGTGGGCGAATCGACGCACCAAATTGAGGTCATGGGTGATCAGCATCACCGCCATCCCGTAATCGGCCTGTAGCTGGCCCAGCAGGTCCAGAATCTGGCCCCGCAGCGATACATCGAGGGCCGTGGTTGGCTCATCGGCAAGAAGCAGGCGGGGCCTGCACGCCAGCGCCATGGCAATCATGGCTCTCTGACGCTGTCCCCCCGAGAGTTGGTGCGGAAATGATCGCGCCCGTCGCTGCGGCTCTGCGATGCCAGTCTGAGCCAGCGCCTCGATCGCCGCCTCCCAGGCCTGCGCCCGACTGAGGCCTTGCTTGAGCTGCAGTACCTCGGCAATTTGCTCACCCACCGAAAACAGCGGATTGAGTGCGCTCATTGGCTCCTGGAAGATCATGGCGATGTCCTGACCGCGCAGCCGACGCAGGTCGGGCTCTGCCAGAGCCAGAAGGTTTTGTGTGCCCTCTTCGGAGGTGCGCATCAAGGCCCGGCCGGTGGTGCGGGCGTTCTGCGCCAATCCGAGCAGGCCGAGCGCTGTCACGGTTTTGCCCGAGCCCGATTCACCCACCAGGGCCAGTTTTTCGCCCGAGGCGATGTCAAAGTCGATGCCGTGAACCACCTCCTGGGCTCCAAAGGCCACGCGCATGCCCCGAACCTGCAGCAGCGGCGTACTCATTGGTCGGCCTTTCGGGGATCGAGCGCATCACGCAGCGCATCGCCCATAAAGGTCAGCAGCAGCAAGGTGCTCACCAGGACGCCAAATGTCGACAGCGAAATCCACCAGGCGTCGATGCTGTTCTTGCCCTGCGCCAGCAGCTCGCCCAGCGAGGGAGTACCCGGGGGGACGCCCAAGCCAAGGAAATCGAGCGAGGTCAGCGCCAGTATGGCCGCGCTCATGCGAAAAGGCAGGAAGGTCACCACCGGCGTCAGGCTGTTGGGCAGCACATGCCGGGTGATGATTTGCCAGTGTGAAAGCCCCATGGCGCGCGCGGCGCGCACATAGTCCATTTGCCGGTTGCGCAAAAATTCGGCCCGCACATAGTCGGACAGACCCATCCAGCCGAAAAGGCTGAGCAGGATCAGCAACAGGGCCACGCTGGGCGCAAAGACGGCGCTGAAGATGATCAGCAGGTAGAGCTCGGGCATTGAGGCCCAAATCTCGATGAAACGCTGAAACACCAGATCGGTTTTGCCTCCAAAGTAGCCCTGGACCGCCCCTGCGAGTACCCCCAGCAACACGCCGGTAAAGGTGAGCGCAAAGGCAAACAAAACGCTGACCCGAAAGCCGTAAATCAACTGCGCTAACAAGTCACGGCCACGGTCGTCAGTCCCGAGAAAATTCTCTGCGGTCGGCCGCGAAGGGTTGGGCTCGCGCGCAAAATAGTTGATGGTCTTGGGGCCGTAGGGGTTCGGTGCCAACAGGGCCCAGTTACTGCCTTCCGTCAGCTTTTGCCGAATGAACGGGTCGTGATAGTCGGTGGCGGTATCAAAGTCGCCTCCAAACACCTTCTCGGGGTAAGTCTTGAAAATGGGGGCATAAACCTGCCCTTCGTAGCGAACCAGCAAAGGCTTGTCGTTGGACACCAGCTCGGCGGCCAGGCTCAAGAGCACCAGCAGCGAAAAAAGCAGAAGGCTCCAAAAACCCAAGCGGTTTCGACGAAACCGGAGCCAGGCCCGCCGCGCCGGCGAGACCGAAGCTTGGATCGGGTGCGCCTTAGTCAAATCGGACACGAGGATCGACCCAGACATAGCAAAGATCGCTGATCAGCTTGGTGACCAGTCCGATCAGGGTGAAAAAGTAGAGCGTGCCCAAAACCACCGGGTAGTCGCGCCGGATCACACTCTCATAGCTCAGCAAGCCCAGGCCGTCGAGCGAGAACAGGGTCTCGATCAGCAGCGAGCCGGTGAAAAAAGCGCCCACGAAAGCCGCTGGAAAACCGGTGACGATGGGAATCAGCGCGTTGCGAAACACATGCTTGTAGAGCACCTGGTTTTGCGAGAGGCCCTTGGCCCGCGCGGTGATCACATACTGTTTGCGAATTTCCTCAAGAAAGGCATTCTTCGTGAGAATGGCAGTCACGGCAAAGCTGCCCAGCACCATCGCGGTCACCGGCAGACAAATATGCCACAGGTAGTCCACGATGCGCGCGCCCCATGACAGTTCGGCCCAGTTGCTCGAGGTCAGACCGCGCAGCGGAAACCATTGCAACTGCCCTCCAAAGACGACCAGCAGGACCACGCCAAGCACAAAGCCAGGAATGGCATAGCCGACCAAAACCAGTAAGGTGGTGACCATGTCAAACCGCGAACCGGCGCGCACCGCCTTGGCCACGCCCAGCGGTACTGCCACCAGATAGCTGATAAAAAAAGTCCACAACCCCAGGCTGATGGAGACCGGCAGCTTTTCGACGATCAGCTCGGACACCGCCTTGTTTTGAAAGAAGCTCTTGCCCAGATCGAAGGTGGCAAACTGTCCGAGCATCAGAAAAAAGCGCTCGCGCGCCGGCTTGTCAAAGCCATACAAGGCCTTGATTTGCTCCAGCCGCTGCGGGTTGACGCCCTGGGCGCCGCGGTAAGACAGGCCTCCCGCCTCAGCCCCACCCCCGCCTGGGGCCGCCTTGGCCTCGGCCAGGTATTGTTCAACCGGCCCGCCGGGGACAAACTGAATCACGACGAATGTCAGCAGCAACACCCCAAAGAGGGTGGGGATCATCAGAAGCAAACGCTTGAGGATATAGGCCAGCATCATCGACTCCACCAGGTCATCAGCGCCCAGCCCTCCCCCGTCACATAGGCGGGCATGTGCTCGGGGCGGGCCAAACGCCTCTGATTGAAGGCCATCCTGTGCGTGGGCGCCGACCACTGGGGGATCAGCACATGACTGTGGGCGATGACCCGTTCAAGCGCACGGCAGGCCGGTAAGAAATCAGCGCGGTTCTTGGCGGCGACCATGCGCCCGATCAGGTCGTCCACCGCGGGGCTGCTCATGCCGGTGAGGTTGCCCGAATCCTCAGTGACGGCAGCTTTGCTGCCAAACAGGTCGGCATACTCCTGGCCTGGGCTGTGGGTGCCACCGTAGGCGATGGTGGTGACATCAAAGTCAAACCGCTGCAACCTTTGCTGGTACAGGGCGAAGTCGACGGGCCGGAAATTCAGTCGTATACCCAGCTTCTCCAGGCTGCGTGCCCAGGGCGTGACCACCCGCGCACCCGCCTCGGTGCTGTCCAGGTACTCAATGACGAAGGCCTGCCCTTGGGCATTGCGCAGCACGCCCTCCTGAATGGTCCAGCCCGCCTCGGCCAGAAGGTCGCGGGCCCGCCGCAAATTGCCACGCAGGCTGCTGGTTCCGTCGGTTCGAGGGGGCTGCGCCATCGGGCCGAAAGCCCCTTCTGGAATCTGGCCACGCCAAGGGGCGAGTAAGACCAGCTCGGCCGAATCGGGCTGGCCGGTGGCCTGGCAATCGGTGTTGCCAAACAAGCCGGCGACCCGTCGATACGCGTTGTAGAAAAGCTGGCGATTCATCCACTCGAAATCCATCGCCAGGCCGAGGGCTTCGCGCACGCGGGGATCCTTGAACTTGTCGCGCCGCGTGTTGATGACAAAACTCTGAAATCCGGCCGGTAGGCGGTGTTCAAACTCACCCCTGACCAATTCGCCGCTATCAAAGCGCTTGCCTTTGACTCGCCGCGCCCAATCACCCGCCGAGAAAAACCGCATCAGATCAAACTCGCCAGCCTTCAGGGCCTCCAGCCGGGCTGTGTTGTCCTTGTAGATCTTGACCGTCACTCGGTCGAAGTTGGCCATGCCCGTACGGACATTGAGATCGCGCGCCCAGTAGTTGGGATCACGGACATAGGTAATGTCTTTGCCGAAGCGCACTGGCCCGATGCGGTAGGGACCGCTGCCAATCGGTAGGTCCATGACCACCTGATCAAAACGCTTGGGCTT
>VGHR01000066.1 GCA_016868205.1 Betaproteobacteria bacterium | reverse complement strand
TGCGTTCGATGCGGCTCAAGCCGGAGCCGTTGTCAAGCACCGGCAGGGCGCGTCCCGGCAGAGCCTGCCGCCACCAATCGAGCACCACCGCGCGCGCGCCCTCAAGGCTGCCCGCCGCCCCAGGCTGCGCGCGCAGGCCCAAGGTGTAGAACACCTGCTGGGCCATCACATTGTTGGAATACTTGTTGATATCCGAGACGATGTCTGCCAGGGCGAGCGAGGGCACCTCCAGCCACAACGCCGGTCGCGCCCCGGAGATCGAGCCGCTGCGCGCCAGGGCCTGCAACTCTTGCGTCGTGGCATCGCGCACCCGGCCCGACAAGCCGCCCCCCTGGGCACGCCAGGCCGCCTCTATCGCACGCGCAGCAAAACTTTCGGGATCGATGTAGGCGGTCGGCCAAATGCGCTCGCCGCAAGAGGCTGGATACTGGCCACGAAACTGGACCCGCTGGGCCTGATCCAGTTGCGCCTTGAGCAGGGCGCGCCAATCCTCGCAGCGCACCCCCTGGGCCAGCGGCACAGAGGCGTCGACCTGCACCCCAGCGAGCACCGGCTCGACCTTGACCAGCGCCTTGCGCTGCGCTGGATCGGGCGTGAAGGTGATGACCATCGACTTGAAATTGACCAATAGGGCATCCGGCTGCGCGTTATAAGGGCGCAGCGGCTCGCCATCGAAGTCCCCCGCCCCAATTGGCGGAGGGCGGAACAAAGCCCGATCAAGAACGATATCGCCCTCAACGGCCTTGACGCCGCTGGCCTGAACCTGGGCCAGCAGGGCTTGCAAGCGCTCAAACACCAGCTTCGGATCCCCGCCGCCGCGCAGAACCAAGTGCCCCTTGAGGATTTCGTCGTGCAAAGGGCCATCGGCCAGCACGGTGGTCGTCCAGGTGTACGCGGGCCCGAGCAGTTCGAGGGCGGCCGAAGTGGTCAGCAGCTTGGTGACCGAGGCCGGGTTCATGGCAGCATCAGCGCGATGACTCACCCGCACCCGCCCGGTGGACAGGTCGGTCACCACAAAGGCGGCGGCATCGGGCGGTACCTGGGCGCGGGCCAGCGCCTGCACCACCGCGCGGGGCAAGTCCTTCGCCGCCGTTGGCATCGCGGCTGCGGCCAAGGCGAAAGCAGCGGCGAGAAGGAGGCTTGGGGATCGGGCAAGCGGCACAAAACAATCATACGGCGGGCCAAGCCGGATAATCGGCGGCCCGGAGTCTTCATGCCCGCACACACCACAGCGCCCGGACGCTTCCTGGCCTTCGACACCAGCACCGAAACCTTGTCGGTGGGGGTGGCGCTGGGCGATCGGCTCTGGCTGCACACCGGCCCAGGGGCGGCGCAGGCCTCAAGCACATTGATCCCGAGCATCCTGGCTCTGCTTGAGCAGGCAGGGCTGTCACTGCGCGACCTCGACGCCATCGTCTTCGGACGAGGGCCGGGCTCTTTCACTGGTTTGCGCACCGCCTGCGCGGTGGCCCAGGGCCTGGCCTTTGGCAGCAATCGGCCCGTGCTGGCGATCGACACGCTGCAGGCCGTCGCCGAGGCCGCCCGACATGCACAGCCCGAGGCCACCTGCATCAGCGCCGTGCTCGATGCCCGAATGAACGAAGTCTATGTTCAGCATTTCCGGGTCGAAGGCTCGCACCTGCAGGCCCTGGATGACTGCCAGCTCTGTGCCCCGGAGGCCGTGCGCTGGCCGGATCCAGGCCCGGCCGGGAGGCACCGGGCGGCCGGCAATGCCCTGGCGCCCTATGTGGGACGACTGCGCGAGCTGCCACCGGGCAGCGACTGGATCGAGGCCTTGCCCACAGCCGAGGCCCTGTTGCGGCTGGCGCCGCAACTGCGCGCGCAGGCGGTGCCTGCCGGTCAAGCACTGCCCCTGTACCTACGCGACAAGGTGGCCCTGACCACCGAAGAGCGCGCCGCGGCCCGGGCCGCCGCCCCAGCATGAGTGCACTGGCCCCCACGCCCGCCTGGCAGGGCCTGCAACTGCAAGGCATGACCGAAGCCTGGCTTGAGCCTGTGGCCCTGCTGGAGCGTCAGGCCTACACCCACCCCTGGTCGCACGGCAACTTTTCTGATTCATTGCGCGCCGGCTATCACGCCTGGGTATTGGTCGAAGGACAGGAGCTGATCGGCTATCTGGTCATCATGCTCAGCCCGGGCGAGGCCCACCTGCTCAACATCACGATCGCACCGCCGCGGCAAGGCCAGGGGCTGGGCCTTCATCTGCTGCAGCAGGGCGTGACCTGGGCCAGGCTGCAGGGCGCGCAGACCCTGTGGCTGGAAGTGCGGGTGAGCAACGCACGCGCGCGCAGTATCTACGAGCGCTACGGTTTCAAGACCACCGGTCTGCGCCGCAACTACTACCCGTTGGCCGCGTTCAAGCGCGAAGACGCGATCGTCATGAGCTTGCCTTTGCAGGCGGGGCAGTCCCTATGAAGCTCGATGCGCGTCAGCGTGCCATGTTGCGCGAAATGGGCGTGCAGGTGTGGTGGCCCGCCCCAAAGACTGCCGCGGCCGGGGCGCCCGCCCAAGACGCGCCCGCCAAGCCGGCGCAGACCCCTGAACGCCCGCCAACCCGGGAGGATCGGGCGCAGCTCCCGACGGCCCCGCCCGAGGCGCAGGAACCCGCCGCGGCCTGGCAGATTGGGCCGCCACAAGTCCTGCAGCGTGGTCGGGCCGAGGACCCGCGCTGGCTGCTGCTGGCCGAACAACGCGACGGCTCCGCCGGGCCGGCCGACGCGCTGCAACAGGCCATGCTCAAGGCGGCCGGGTTGCACCGGGCTGGCTCGGTGTGGCTGGGGCCCATGCACAAACAGGCGGCTTCAGCCACGGTGCGTGGGCTTGAGCACGCCCTGGAGCAGGCCCAGCCCGATGTGGTGTTCATTATGGGCCGGTGGGTCGCACAAGCGCTGCTGGAGAGTCCGGCACCACTGGGTCAGCTGCGCGGACAGGTGCACGATCTTTGGGGTCTGCCGGCTGTGGTCAGTTACGACTGCGCCGCCTTGCTCAGAAACCCGAGCGACAAAGCCAAGGCCTGGGACGATCTGTGCCTGGCACTACAGGTCGCGGCTGAACACCGGCAGGGGCGGTTAGACAGCGGCCCGGCGCACTGATCGGCCGCCTTCGCCGCTTCAGCGAGCCAGCAGCCCGTTAAAGCAGGTGCCGGTGACCCAATCGATGATCGCCTCGTCATCGAACTGGCCACTGGCTTTCATGAATTCGAGCACAGGGTCGCAGGCGCGCGAGTACAGGGTGTAGAGCACAAGGATGGGCGGCAGGGCCGCGTCGATGCTGCCGTCAGCCTGGGCCGCCTCGATCCAGGCGCCCAAGCGGTCGCTGACATGCATCAACAAGTCCAGGTAAGCCGTGTTGGCCATCAGGCGCGCGCGCAAGGATGAGTTTTGGCTGGGCAGGGTGGGCATCTGCCCGGCCAGCTGCAAGCGCATCATCCAGCGCACCACCTCCTTGAGCTGCTCGATCGGAGCAGCCCGGGCCGGCAACTGGTCGAGAAATTCCTCGGCCTGGGTCAGCACCCGCACCATGGCCGCGGCCGCCAGGTCCTCCTTGCTCGGGAAATGCTTGTAGAGGCTGGCCTTGGCAATCCCCACCTCGGCCGCCACTTCATCGACCGTCATCAGGTCAAAGCCTTTTTCAGCCAACAGACGATTCACGGCCTGGACGATGGCGTCTTCGCGCGCTTGCAACATCTGCGCCTTGAAGGAGGATCGACGCACACCACGCGCACCCTCCAAAGCTGTATCCGCTGCGGCCGCGCCATTGGCGCTGCGATCGTCATCACGCATGATCATGCCCCCTGGCAACCGGTGCGTCTGCATCGGTGCTCCATGTGAAATAAAAACAGGCGCCCTGGCCCAAGTGCCCGGTGGCCAGAACCTGACCACCATGGCGGGCAACGATGCGCTTGACAATAGCCAGACCCAAGCCCAGGCCGGCGTACTGGTCTTGCCCGTGCAGGCGCTGGTAAGGCTGGAACAGACGGTGCGCCTGCGCCGCATCAAAGCCTGCGCCGCGATCGCGCACAAAGTAGGCGCCTGCCGGTGCCCCCGATTCATCGGTCTGCAGCAAGCGGCCTAACTCGATCTGCACAGATGCACACCGGCTGCTGAATTTGCGGGCGTTGTCCAACAGGTTTTCGAGCAGTTGCCGGATCAAACGGGGGTCGCCCGCGCACTGCAAGCCGTCCTGCACCTCAAAGCGGATGGGCGGCTCGGGGTGCAGCTGCGCCAGACGACCCAGAATGTCGCGCGCCATAGCGCTGAGATCGACCTGAGCGCGCTGCAGGGGGGCATCGGACAAGCGCGCCAGGGCTTGCAAGCCCTCGATGAGCTCGCCCATCTGCTGCGCGGCGGCGCGCACCCGAGCCGCCCAGGCCCGAGCCGGTGCAGCCGGCTGTGCCGGCAAGTCCTGCAGGGACTCTTCGAGCAAGGTGGAAAAGCCATCGAGCGCGCTCAGGGGCGAGCGCAGATCGTGCACCACGGCCCGGACAAAACTGTCGAGCTCTTCACAGCGCTCGCGCAGGCGCTCGACTTCGAGCTCAAGCTCTGCAAGACGCAGGCACTGCCCGCCCGAGTCCTCAGAGCGGGAAAGAGCGACCGGGCGGACGACCGGGAACGGTGTCGCCTCGTGCCCAGGGTCGCTGCGCCTGACGGAGCCCTGATGCATGCGACTATTGTCGTCTCGCCGGGCTGACCCCCTGCCGCAGTCGGGATTGCCCCCTGGGGACCTAGAGCGCGAGGGCTCTACGGGTTTGCCCGGGGGCGGCGCTGCCTGCGCAGTGCCCGGCTGTGTTGCAATCACCGTCTGTGAAAGGAGAGATCGATGCAGCAAACTGATCGGGCTGAAGCGATGCGAGACCTGGCCCCCCGCGGCGAACTGCGGGTGGGGCTGAATCTGTCGAACTTCTTGCTCGTCACATCCGGCGACGATGGCCCGCAGGGCATCGTGCCCGATCTGGCGCGAAGCTTGGCGGCCGAACTGGGCGTGCCCCTGCGTTTCGTGCCCTATCCCTCACCCGGCCCGCTCGGCGATGCCGTCGATTCGGACGCTTGGGATGTTGCCTTCCTGGCCGACGAACCGGCACGCGCCACCCGGATCGCCTTCTCGCCGGCCTACCTTGAAATCCCGGCCGGCTATCTGGTGCCCCCCGGCTCACCGATACGAGACATCGCGGAAGTCGATCGCCCCGGGGTGCGCATCGCCAGCATGGACAGCGGCGCCTACACCCTGTACCTCAAGCGCACCCTCGAGCGCGCCGAGTTGAGGCTGGCACCGACCCTGGAAGCGTCCTTCCAGCTGTTTGTCGACCAGGGTCTGCACGCCCTGGCAGGCCTACAGGCTCGGCTGATCAGTGATCACCAGCGCCTGCCCGGCAGCCGGATCCTGCCCGGGGACTTCACCGCGGTACAGCAAGCCATAGGCACGGCGCGCGGCAAAGAAACGGGGGCGCGCTTCCTGGCCAGCTTTGCCCAAGGGATCAAGGCCCAGGGTCTGGTGCAGGCGGCCATCGAGCGCCACCAGGTGGCTGGGGTGCGGGCAGCGCCGCCCTGAGGCGAGCGGCGGCTGCAGACCGCGCCTGCCCCGCGAGCCCCCGGGGAGCCAATCGGGGACAATCAGGGTTTTCCGCCGACGACGGCGTGATGTACCGATTGCCCATGCCCTCCTCCGCCGCCGAACCTGCGAAAAACCAGGATTTCGAATCCCAATTGCGCCTCTGCCTGGGCCTGTTTGCCACCGGCGTCACCGTGGTCACGGCCTGCGGCCCGGACGGCGAGCGAGCCGGGCTGACGGTGAGCTCCTTCAATTCGGTGTCCCTACAACCGCCCCTGGTCCTCTGGAGCCTGAACCGGGCCTCGCAGTCGATGGCGATTTTTGAGTCGACCCAGCACCATGTGATTCATGTCCTCGGTGCCCATCAACTGGCCCTGGGCGAGCGCTTCGCCAGCCCGCGCGCGCAGCGCTGGGAGGGCCTGGATCACGGCTGGAGCCAGCACGGCTGCCCCCTGCTCGAGGGTTGCCTGGCGGTGTTTGAGTGCCGCCAGCGCAGCCGCCATGTCGAAGGAGACCATGTGATCTTCGTGGCGCAGGTTCAGGCCTGCCGCAGCCATCCGGACGCCGCGCCCCTGCTGTACCACAGGGGCCAGATGTTTCCCTACCCGTCCTGAGGCCCTCCCTTCGCGCCCCCCTTTCCGACCATGAGCTCGACCCCACCTGCGCGCAAAGAGCGCCTGGACACGCTGGCCGTCAGCCTGCTTTTGGGCTGCTGCCTGCTATGGGGCATGCAGCAGGTGTTGATCAAATGGACCCTGTCAGAGATGCCCCCGGTGTTCCAGGCCTGGATGCGCATGCTTGGCGCCACCGTCCTGCTTGTGCTGTGGTGCCGTCTGCGCGGCATCCCTTGGTGGCACGGCGACGGTACGCTGCGGGCCGGACTGCTGGCGGGCCTGCTGTTTGCCGCCGAATTCGTCTGTATCTATATCGGGATGCAGTACACCGGCTCATCGCGCCTGACCGTCTTTCTCTACACCTCGCCTTTTTGGGTGGCCCTGCTGGTGCCCCTGTGGGCCCGGTCGGAGCGACTGCATCCCTGGCAGTGGGTCGGTCTGGTTGTCGCTTTCGGCGCCGTGATTTTCGCGCTGCGCGAAGGGCTGATGCAGGCCGAGGGAGCCACCTTGGCCGGCGACCTGTTCGGCCTGGCCGCGGGCTTGTTCTGGGGCCTGACCACCGTGGTCATACGCGGCTCGAGCCTGACTCAGGTTCGGCCAGAGAAACTGCTGCTTTATCAGGTCAGCGTCAGCGCGCTCCTGCTGCCCTACCTGTCTTTAGCCCTGGGTGAGGCCTGGCGCTGGGATTACAGCGCCTGGGCTTGGGGCGCAGCCGCAGCGCAGGCCTCGCTCGGCGGCTTCATCAGCTTTTTGATCTGGATGTGGCTGCTAGGCCGCTACCCGGTCACCCGCGTGACCAGCTTTTCCTTCTTCACGCCGCTGTTCACCCTGGTCTTTGCCGCCCTCTGGCTGGGCGAGACCATCACCACCGGGGTCCTACTGGCCCTGGCTGCGGTGGCGGCGGGCATGGTCCTGATGAACCGGCCGGGCCGCTAGGCCGCGCGCGAACGCATGCAAGCCCTGGACTTTTTGCTCGCCGCTTTTGCCCTCGGCCTGGTGCTTTGGTCGCTGCAATCACGCGCCACAAGGGCCCGCGTTGGCTTGCTGGCCAGGCAGTTGCAGCCCTACGAGATCGAAAAGCTGATGCAGACCCTCAGCGAAGGCTATGCGCGCGCGCTGGATGAAACCGATGCCCAGCGCCGCGAAACCATCTGGCAGTTGCTGCAAAGCAGCGAAAAGCGGCTGGCCGAGCAGGTCGCACGACTGGCCGACGATTGCGCTCAACGACCCGCCGATCAGACGCAGATGAGTACGCTGCCGCTCAGGGGGCTGCTGGAGCCGCTATTGCAAAGCCTGCCGGGCCTGGGCTGGCGCGCTGTGGACCTGCGCCGCCTGCTGCACCTGCACGCCCAGGCCCTGCAGCGCGCGGCCAACAGCGCAGAAGGTGGAGCGGCACGGCGGGCCCACACCTTTCTGGCCGAAATGCTGTTGCTGCAGCACAGTTGTCATTGGTTCTGCCGATCGCGCACGCTGGCCTCGGCGCGCCTGCTGGCCCACCATCAAAGCTCCTACGAGCGGGTGCTCGAGTCGGTACACCCGGGCACGCGGGAGGACTATCTGCGACTGATCGCCCGGGCCTGAGCCGGAGCCAGGCGACCGTCGACCAGATCGATCGTGCGGTCACAGCGATCGGCCAGAGAAGCGTCGTGGGTGACGATCGGGCAGGCGCTGCCGTGCTCTTTGTTAAAGCGGCGCAGCAGGGCGAACACTTCTTCAGCGCTCGCGCTATCGAGGTTGCCCGTGGGCTCGTCGGCCAGGATCAGCCGGGGCTTGCGCGCCAGGGCCCGAGCCAGCGCCACACGCTGCTGCATGCCCCCCGAGAGCTCTCCCGGACGCTTGGCCAGGGCCTGATCCAGGCCGACGCTGGCAAGCAACTGACGACCGAGCGTCTCGTCCTGCGGCAGCAACACCCCTTGAGCCAGCATCAGGGGCAGCAGCACATTTTCCGGCGCGGTAAAGGCGGGCAGGAGATGATGGTATTGAAAGACGAATCCGATGGTGCGCCCGCGCAACTCGGTCAGCCGCGCATCGTCAAGTTCGTCGATGCGCTGAACCTCCAGCACCCGCCCTGGCACCGGGCTGCGGATGGAAAGCCGCTCCAGTCGCGCCTGACTCAGGCGCACGGCGGCGCGCGCTTGAGCCCATCGGGCCTGGGCCAGCATCAGCTCGGCCTCCTGGCCCTCGCGCGCCTGCGGTTGGGCTGAGGTCAGCGCGCTGAGGGCCACATCCAGAGCGCGTTTGGCCTCGTCAAGCCGCTGGGGCGCGAAAAAGCCTTTTTCAACCAACTCGCTGACCCGTCCATGCTCGCGCTGGGCCACTTGCCAGCCGGCCTGCGCCTGCAATACGGTCTGCTGCGCCAGGGGTGCGCTCACGCCCGACAGTTGCTGCACCCGGCCGGCCGCCTCGCGCTCGGCGGCCTGCGCCTGCAGCAAAGCCGCGCGCGCCTCCCGGTCTTGCAAAGCCACCAGCACATCACCGGCGCGCACGCTCTGACCTTCGCGCACCAGGACTTGCGCCACCGTGCCAGCCAACTCGGCAGCCAACTCGATGCGGGCCGGCGCGCGCAGCCGCCCGGTGGCGGCCAGCGATTCGGTCAGCGCTTGCCGACTCACCGGAACCATCGGTACCGCCGGACCACGCCACCAGCGCCAGGCTAGCGCAAGCCCTGCCAGCAGCACCGGCCTGAGAATCCAGAGTCCCCAGCGACGCCATGCGGGACGCTGCAAAGCAGCCCGCGCGGCGGGATGCGGGTCGGCCTCACGCGCGGGGCCCGGGGTCTGTATCGGCGCGGCCTGCTCCATGCGTGCCGGCATCGGGTCTTTCGCGCCGTCGCAAAGCCAGCGCCGAGCGCCTCAAGCTGTCGGCCGTCGCGCCGGTCCGGCCAAGCTCAGGTCTTCAAGAACCCGCCTGGGCTTGCAAACGCTGGCTGTTCCAGTACACATCATCGCCGCCGTTCATGCGGTTGAGCACACGGGCCAGGACGAAAAGCAAATCGCTCAGGCGGTTGAGATACTGCTGCGGCGCCGGCCGCAAGGTCTGCCCAGCGCCCAAAGCCACCACCGCGCGCTCGGCCCGCCTCGCCACGGTCCGACAGATATGCGCCTGGCTAGCGGCCCGGGTGCCCGCAGGCAGGATGAACTCCTGCAAGCGGGGCAACTGGGCGTTGTAGGCCTCCAGCGCCTGATCCAGCCGGGCAATCGCCTGCGTCTGCAAAAGCTCGAAGCCGGGGATCGACAATTCCCCGCCGAGATTGAAGAGCTGGTGCTGCACCTGGACCAGGAGCTCGCGCACATCGCCCGGCATATCCTCGCAAAGCAGCAGTCCAATGTGGGAGTTGAGTTCGTCCACATCGCCCATGGCGCACACGCGCAGGTTGTCCTTGGACACCCGGGTGTTGTCGCCCAGGCCGGTGGTGCCGTCGTCGCCGGTGCGGGTAGCGATCTGGGTCAGTCGATTGGACATAGCGTCTCCTTGAGCCGCTCGATTATCGGTGGCGCCAGCGGCCCACAGCGTCGTGCTGCCAGCTCGCATAAACTTCGGGATCGAGTCGCCCGTCCCATCGGGCCCAATCCCGACCCACCCGCTGACGACAAGACGGGGCCTGCCCTTCAGGAGACACCTTCATGAACGCTCCCCTGCCCAGCCACATGCTGCCCGAAATTGCGCAGCGTGAAACCCCTGCAGCCCTGATTGATGCCTTGCGAGGGCACTTTGGCGACCGCTGCTCGACCGCGCTGGCGGTGCGCGAGCAGCACGGCCGCGACGAATCTTCCTTCATCGTGCCGCCACCGGCTGCGGTGGTTTTTGCGCAAAGCAGTGCCGATGTGGCTCAGGTGCTTGGCCTGTGCAATGCATACGCGGTGCCGGTGATCCCCTTTGGCGCCGGCTCCTCCCTCGAGGGGCACCTGCTGGCCATCCAGGGCGGCATCAGCCTGGATGTCAGCCGCATGAACCAGGTGCTGGCCATCGATGCAGACGACCTGACCGTCACCGTACAGCCGGGCGTGACCCGCAAACAGCTCAACGAGGCCATCAAGCACACGGGGCTGTTCTTTCCGATCGACCCAGGCGCCGATGCCAGCATTGGCGGCATGTGCGCGACCCGCGCCAGCGGTACCAATGCCGTGCGCTATGGCACCATGCGCGAGAATGTTCTGGGCCTTGAAGTCGTTACCGCTGAAGGCCGGGTCATGCGCACCGGCACGCGCGCGCGCAAATCGAGCGCCGGTTACGACCTGACGCGGCTGATGGTGGGCAGCGAAGGCACCCTGGGCGTGATCACCGAAGTGACGCTGCGCATTTATCCCTTGCCGGAGGCCATCTCGGCGGCGATCTGCTTCTTCACCAGCATCGAGGAGGCGGTTCGCACCACCATTGACATCATTCAGCTGGGCGTGCCGATCGCGCGGGTTGAGCTGGTCGATGGTCAGACGGTGGGCATGTTCAACCGTCACTCCAAACTCTCCTTGCGCGAGGAGCCGATGTTGCTGATGGAGTTCCACGGCTCGCCGGCCGGCGTCAAGGAGCAGGCCGAGCAGGTCGAAGAGATTGCGCGGGAGCGCGGCGGGCAGGCCTTCGAATGGGCCACCACCCCCGAAGAACGCACCCGGCTTTGGACTGCCCGCCACAACGCCTACTTTGCGGCACTACAGTCCCGTCCCGGGTGCCGGGCGATTTCAACCGATGTCTGCGTACCGATCTCACGACTGGCCGATTGCATCCTGGCCTCGGCTCAAGAAGCGCATGACAGTGGCATCGCCCACTTTCTCGTCGGCCATGTGGGCGATGGCAATTTCCATTTCGGCTACCTGATCGACCCCCTGAGCCAGACCGAGCGCGAACTGGCCGAGTCGCTGAATGAAAAAATGGTGCGTCGCGCTCAAAGCATGGGCGGCACCTGCACCGGCGAACACGGCATCGGCATGCACAAGATCGGCTTTCTCCAGGAGGAGGCCGGTGACGCCGCACTGGACTGGATGCGCGCGATCAAGCGCACTCTCGATCCCAAGAACATCCTCAATCCCGGCAAGATTTTCTGTATGTAGGCGGTCTACTCGCCCCAGACTTCCTGCGCCGTTTCGATCACCAGGCGCAACTTGTCGCGCTGGGCTTGCACTGCAATATTGTTGCCGTGCACCGTGCTGGAAAATCCGCACTGCGGGGACAGGGCCAGCTGCTCCATGGGCGCATAGCGGGCGGCCTCATCGATCCGACGCTTGAGTGCGTCTTTGGTCTCGAGCTCGCCGAATTTTGTGGTGACCAGGCCGAGCACCACTGTCTTGCCTTTGGGTAAAAATCGCAGGGGTCGAAAATCGCCGCTGCGATCGTCGTCATACTCCAGAAAGTAGGCGTCGATATCCGTCTCGGAGAGCAGGGCCTCGGCCACCGGCTCGTAATTGCCGGCGGCTGCATGCGTGCTCTTGAAATTGCCTCGGCACAAGTGCATCGCTAGAGTCATGCCGGCGGGCTTTTGCGCCACCACCTTGTTGATGAAGGTCGCATAGAGATGCGGTAATTCGTTGGGATCGTCACCACGCTGTCGGGCCGCCTCTCGCATCTTTTCGTCGCACAGATAGGCCAAATTGGTGTCATCCATTTGCACATAGGTGCAGCCCGCGGCGGCCAGCGACCGCAGCTCGTCGCCGTAAGCGCGAGCCACATCGTCGTAGAACGCCGGCTCCAGCTCGGGATAGGCCTGACGACTGATGCCGGCACGGCCGCCACGAAAATGCAGCATGGTCGGGGAGGGAATCGTCACCTTGGGTGTAAGCCCGGCGGCCACCTGGCTTTTCAGATAGAGAAAGTCGGCGCGCTGAATGTCGCGCGGGTGCGTCACCTTGTCGTTGACCCCGATGACCGGCGGGGCCAGATGGGTGCTGCCATCGGGCCGAACGACGGCCATCGGCAGCTCCGTGACAACGCCACCGAGCTGCTCAAGAAAGTCGATATGAAAGTAGGTTCGCCGAAACTCGCCATCCGTGATGGCCTTGAGGCCCACATCCTGTTGGAATCGGACAATCTCGGCAATGGCCCGGTCTTCAACCGAACGCAGCTGCTCGGCCGTGATCTGCCCCTTGGCCTTCTGATCGCGCGCTTGGAGCAGGTAATCGGGGCGCAGGAAGCTGCCCACATGGTCGTAGCGGGCGGGCAAGTGCGATGACATCGTGTCCTCCTGGGTTGAATCGGCAAAGATGGTAACCGCAACCCCGGTGATTCGGGCCGGCCCGAAGATCGGCTAGGACGGATTGATGGCCATCATGCCAGGCAGCGGGGCAGCGGCAGGCCCCGGCCTACAATTTCACGCCCGCCACACAAGCGGCAGCGGCAGGCCCAGGCACAAAAACTCAGGCAGGAGAACACATGTCCACCCAAACGGCTGATGAAAAGAACAACCGGCGCGAGGGCCTGCGACGCGCCGCTCTGGCCTACCACGAGATGCCGGTCCCGGGCAAGTTGGCGATTACCGCAACCAAGCAGCTGAGCAACCAGCGCGATCTGGCGCTGGCCTACTCCCCGGGTGTTGCGGCCCCCTGCGAGGAAATCGTCAAGGACCCGAACAACGCTTTCAAATACACCGCCCGCGGCAATTTGGTGGCGGTGATCAGCAACGGCACCGCTGTGCTGGGTCTGGGCAACATCGGCCCCCTGGCCTCCAAGCCGGTAATGGAAGGCAAGGCGGTGCTGTTCAAGAAGTTCGCCGGGGTCGATGTGTTCGACATCGAGATCAACGAACAGGACCCGGTGCGGCTGGTTGAAGTGATTGCAGCGCTGGAGCCGACATTTGGGGCGATCAACCTCGAGGACATCAAAGCACCCGATTGTTTTTATGTCGAACGGGAGCTGCGCAAACGCCTGAAGATCCCGGTGTTTCACGACGACCAGCACGGCACGGCCATCACGGTCGGCGCGGCCATGCTCAATGCGCTCAAGGTCGCCGGCAAACAGCCCGGGGAGGTCAAACTGGTCACCTCCGGCGCCGGCGCGGCTGCGCTGGCGTGCCTGAACTTGCTGCTGCACCTGGGCTTTCGCCGAGAAAACATCTATGTCACCGATTTGGCCGGCGTGGTCTATGAAGGCCGAACCGAGCTGATGGATGAAGACAAGGTCGCGTTTGCGCAGAAAACGCACGCGCGCAGCCTAGGCGAGGTCACCAAAGGCGCTGATGTCTTCCTCGGGCTGTCGGCGGGGGGCGTGCTCAAGCCCGACATGGTGCAAAGCATGGCTGCGCGGCCGGTGATCTTCGCCCTGGCCAATCCCAACCCGGAAATCACGCCCGAGGATGTCAAGGCGGTGCGCGACGATGCCATCATGGCCACAGGGCGCACCGACTATCCCAACCAGGTCAACAATGTCCTGTGCTTCCCTTACATCTTCCGCGGAGCCCTCGACTGCGGCGCCACGACCATCACGCTGGAGATGGAAATCGCCGCGGTGCACGCCATTGCCGAGTTGGCCCAAGCCGAGCAAAGCGAGGTGGTGGCGGCCGCTTACGCCGGGGAAGAGTTGGCCTTTGGGGCCGATTACCTGATTCCCAAACCTTTTGATCCGCGCCTGATGATGAAAATTGCGCCGGCCGTGGCGCAAGCCGCGGCACGCAGTGGCGTGGCCCAGCGACCCATTGACAACCTAGAGGCCTATATCGAGCGGCTTCAAAGCTTTGTCTATGCGTCGGGCACCACCATGAAGCCCATCTTTGCTGCAGCCAAGAAAGCCTCGCGCAAGCGAGTCGCCTATGCCGAAGGCGAGGAGGAGCGGGTACTTCGCGCCTGTCAGGTCGTGGTTGACGAGGGGCTGGCGCGGCCCACCCTGATCGGTCGGCCGGCCGTGATCGAGCAGCGCATCGAGAGATTCGGGCTGCGTTTGCGCAAGGGCATCGACTACGAAGTGGTCAATGTCGAACAGGATGACCGATACCGCGATTTTTGGCAAACCTACCATCGCAAGATGGAGCGTCGCGGGGTGACTGTGCAGATGGCCAAAATCGAAATGCGGCGACGGCTCACGCTCATCGGCAGCATGTTGCTGCACAAGGCCGAAGTAGACGGACTGATTGTGGGCACTTGGGGTACGACCCAAATCCACCTGAACCATATCGATCAGGTGATTGGCCGCAGGCCCGGCGTCAGCACCTACGCCTGCATGAATGGCTTGCTGTTGCCCGGCCGCCAGATTTTCTTGGTCGACACCCATGTCAACTACGATCCAACGGCCGAAGAGCTGGCCGAAATCACCACCATGGCGGCCCACGAAATGCTGCGCTTTGGCCTTAAACCCAAGGCCGCCTTGCTGTCGCACTCCAACTTCGGCTCGTCAGACCAACCCAGCGCCCTGAAAATGCGCAAAACCTTGCAGCTCCTGCGCGAGCAGGCCCCCTGGCTTGAAGTCGACGGAGAAATGCACGGTGATGTGGCCCTCAACGCCAAGAGCCGCCAGGATGTCATGCCCAACAGCACGCTCAGCGGCGAGGCCAACCTGCTGGTCATGCCCAATATTGACGCGGCCAACATCGCCTACAACCTGCTCAAAACCACCTCGGGCGGCAATATCGCCATCGGACCGGTGCTGCTTGGGGCGGCCAAACCGGTTCATATCCTGACCCCCAGCACCACGGTCCGGCGTATCGTCAACATGACGGCCCTGACCGTCGCAGAGGCGAACGCCCAGCGCTAAAGAACCCCCAGCTCGCCGCGCCCTCGAACCCAAGGCGTTTTCAAGGAAAACGGCCCTTCGAAGAGAAGTGTTCGCCAACTAGCTGTTTGTTAAACCTGGGAAAAACAGCAGGTTAATTCGGGAAAGCCCTTGCATTTGCGCCCAAGATCCGTCACACTTCTGCCTTGAAAGTTAGGGGTTAACCCGTTAGGCATTCGAAAGCCCGGGCGAGACCCCCTGAGGTTCAGGAAGGTTTTTTCATGGGGTGGAAAGCGGGCCGCGGTTGGAAAAAAATTCTGACCGCCGGGCTGCTGGTTCTGGCGGGCCTTGCAGCCACGCCGGCGCTGACCAAGGTCCCGAGCGGTCTGGACAAGCCGCTCGAGCCCACGATTGCAGCAGCGCAGCTTCCAGTGCAGGGCCAACAGATGTTGGCGCTGATTCACACGGGCGGGCCCTTCAAACATGAAAAAGACGGCACGGTA
>VGHR01000065.1 GCA_016868205.1 Betaproteobacteria bacterium | reverse complement strand
TCGATTGGAAAAAAGCCACCAGCCCCGGGCACCTGGCTACCCAAGACCAAAGCGGAAAAGGCCTTGCATCTGAGTTTGTTCCCAGCAATTCCAACACCGCAGGAGGTCAGGCAACGATTGAGTTTGCAATGAAATACAGCTAGACTGAAAACTCTCACTGACATTGGATCAACATTTGACGCGGGTCACTCGTGACCTGCCGTGAGCACGTCCTTGCCTTGACCAATCTTGACCTCGATCTCGCGCAATTTGGCCACGATTTGCTCGGGCTTTAATCGAACACCTTTTGGCATAACTTAATCCTTTCGAACGATAAAAACACTCAGTTTCTCTCACTCATACTGGATCAGTTTTTTAGCGCAGGTCAGCTTGCAGACCTGTCTCGGACGGGTCCACAAGTGAAGACTTGGCTGCTTTTTTAAGGGCAATGAGCGACTTACCCGCTGACGATGTCAGTGCCGGGTCGATGCCAGAAACTGCCGCAGCTGAGGTGTCTGCGGGTCGGCAAACAGCGCCTCTGGCCCGCCCTGTTCATGCACCCGTCCCTCGTGCATGAAGATCACTCGGTTGCTCACCTTGCGCGCGAAGTTCATTTCATGAGTCACCATCAGCAAGGTCATGCCCTCATTAGCCAGGGACTCGACCACGGCTAAAACCTCCCCCACCAGCTCGGGGTCGAGGGCCGATGTGATCTCGTCACACAGCAAGATGCTGGGGTCCATAGCCAGTGCGCGTGCGATCGCCACGCGTTGCTGCTGCCCGCCCGATAGTTGATCTGGGAAAGCATCAAATTTTTCGGCTAGGCCGACCCGATGAAGCAGGCGCTGGGCCTCCGCTTGCAGCGCCTGTGATTCGGTCTTCTTCACCAGGCTGGGGGCCAGCATGATATTTTTGCCCACCGTCAAATGCGGGAACAGGTTGAAGGACTGGAAGATCATGCCGACCTGCTGTCGTAACTGGCGCATCGCAGCCGGATCGCCATAGACCAGGGGCCGCCCCATCACGGCCAGCGCGCCACGCTGAAAAGTCTCCAGCCCGTTAATGCATCGCAACAGGGTGCTTTTGCCCGATCCGCTCTTACCTATGATAGCTACGACTTCACCCGGCTCTACCTGCAGGTCGATGCCATTGAGGACTTCGTTGGCGCCGAAGGACTTACGCAAGCCCTCGACGTGAATGGCAGGAACGCGGGAATCAATGATGGACATGGAGTCTGTTTTCAAGGGAGCGGGCGTACAGGCTGATGGGATAGCACAGAGCGAAATAAATCAAAGCCACGCAGCTGTAGACAACGAAGGGGCGGAAAGTGGCATTCGTAATCATGGTGCCGGCCTTGGTTAGTTCGACGAACCCGATGACCGAGGCCAGCGCCGTTCCCTTGACAAGCTGCACCAAGAAGCCAACGGTAGGCGCCACGGCAATGCGCACAGCCTGCGGAAATACGATATGGAGAAGCTGCTCTGAGAGGGTCAGCGCTAGGCTCTGAGCAGCCTCCCACTGTCCTTTAGGCACGGCCTTGATGCAGCCATGCCAAATTTCGGCGAGGAAGGCGCTGCTATAAAGGGTGAGAGCGACCGCTGCGGCGGTCCAGGCTGAGGTCTCGAAGCCGACCATCGCCATCCCGAAGTAGGCCAGGAACAACTGCATCAGCAAGGGTGTGCCCTGGAACACCTGCACATAGCCTGCCACACCCTGCTGCATCGCCCGCGAGGCTGTGGTGCGCGCCACCAGCAACGCCAGACCTACCAACCCGCCGCCGATGAAGGCAATTAGAGAAAGGACGACGGTCCACTGAGCCGCGAGCAGCAAGTTGCGCAGGATATCCCAGAGGGAAAATTCAACCACGGCGGCCTCCGAACAGGAAACGCTGGCCCAGCCAGTTCAGGGCGGTACGCGTCGCGATGGACAGCAGCAGGTAAATCACCGTGGCCACGATGAAGGCCTCGAAGGCGCGGAAGTTGCGGCTCTGAATCAGGTTGGCTGCGAAGCTAAGTTCTTCGGTGGAGATCTGGCCGCAAATTGCTGACCCGAGCATCACGATGATGATTTGGCTCACAAGCGCTGGCCACACTCGCTGCAGAGAAGGCGGCAACACCACCCACAGGAAGGTCTGCATGCGGCTCAGAGCCAGGCTGGCAGCTGCCTCGAACTGGCCCACAGGCGTGCTTTGGATGCCCGCGCGTACTATCTCGGCGCTATAGGCCCCGAGGTTGACCACCATGGCAATCACCGAGGCCCACTCTGGCGACAGTCTTACGCCCGCCGCCGGCAGACCAAAGAAGATGAAAAAAAGCTGGACGATGAAGGGTGTGTTGCGCACCAGTTCCACGTAGGTGCCCACCAGGGCCCGGCTCCACCCGGGCCCCTGGGAGCGCACCCAGGCGCAGGCGATGCCCAAGATACATCCGAGCAGGGCTGAGACCGCCGTCAGTCCCAGTGTCCAAGCCACGCCCTTGGCCAAAAGGGGCCAATGGGCGAGTACCGCGCCAAAATCAAGCTCCAACGCAGCCCCCTTTATTCGGGCAGCTGGCCGGCGGGACGGCCCAGCCACTTCTGCGCCATCTTGTCGATGTCGCCGGCCTTCTTGGCCTCCGCGATGATGGCGTTGACTCGGGTGCGCAGGGCGTCCTCGCCCTTGGCCACACCGATGAAGTTAGGGCTGTCCTTGAGCAGCAATTTGTATTCGGCATTGAGTTGCGGGTTCTTCTGCATCATCACCCCGGCAACCGAGGCGCCAGTAGCCACGAGTTGGGTCTGGCCCGCCACATAAGCGGAGATCGTGGCGTTGTTATCCTCGAAGCGCTTGATATCGGCCCCCGCAGGCGCGACCTTCGTGAGCTCCTGGTCCTCGATCGCACCGCGGGTGACGGCGATGGACTTGCCTGCGAGGTCGGCTAGGGACTTCACATTAAGGCTCTTGGCGCCATAGATCGCCTGGAAGAAGGGCGAGTAGGCTGCGGTGAAATCGATGACCTTCTCGCGCTCGGCGTTCTTGCCCAGGGTGGAGATGACCAGGTCGGCTTTCTTGGTCTGCAGGTAAGCAATGCGGTTGGCGCTGGTGACAACCACGAGTTCGACCTTCACGCCCATCTTGGTGCCGATGTAGTTGGCAATATCGATGTCCAGGCCTTGGGGCTTGAGGTCAACGCCGACGAAGCCGTAGGGCGGAAAGTCGGTGGGGATGGCGATTTTGATCAACTTGGCTTTTTGTATGCCATCAAGCGCGTTTTGCGCACTGGCCGCGCCTGACAGGGACAGCAGTGAGGCCGCAGCGACGGTACTTAGCAGCAGACGTTTGGACAACTTCATAGCAAGGCTCCTGGGTAGGTGGAAGGACGGGAGAAGGAATCTTCGGCCCGCTTGCCGCAGCGAGCGGAGCGCGGGCTTCGAATCGCGAGGCTTGAATCTCATGCCGGCCCCAGCGTGAACCGACCTGGACAATTCCCAGCCGGCTTTTGGATAGTTGCCAGGAACGTGCCCGCGGCCAAGAATTTTACATGCAGGAACAGCGCACGGTAATTGTGCGGCCAAGTGGAAATCACGGTCGGTTTCCCCAGGTTAGTGCCCGCCCTGCACCAGAACCACCCGCCGGATGTACCCGTGATCTGCCCCTTGCCTTTGCGCCTCAGTCCACTTTGGCGCCACTGATCACGACAACGCGCTTCCACTTCTGCGGGTCCTGTCGCAGATAGGCCGGAAAATTAGCCGAGCCCATGCCGACGATCTCCGTTCCGTATGACTAAACCTTGTCCCGAAATACGGTGTTTCCCAGGACCTTTTGAACTTCTCGGTTAATTCGGCGCGCCAGATCCATCGGGAATTTGGCCGGCGCCAGAATGCCGAACCAGGACACCACCTCAAAACCCGGGACGGTATCTGCCACCGCCGGCACGCCGGTAGAGCGGGGTTGGCCCGCGGGCCAGTGACACCCAGAGCGCGGAGCTTGCCGCTTTTGACCAAGGGCACGGCAGTGGATCAGGTAGGAAAGCCCAGCAGGGTGGCCCCGCCCATGACGGCGGTAATGATTTCCGGGGCTCCCCGGTAGGGCACATGCACCACATCGACGCCGGCTGTGGCCTTAAAGAGTTCGGCGCACAGGCGAGCGCCTTGATCAAATCGCTCACCGACCGATACGGTGAATCTGCCTGAACGATCGGGCGGTGCGGCATCGCGTAGGTCAGGTGAATTGGTGTGAAATGGGCCACCGGGTCATAGGACACCTTGCCATACAGCGCCGCATTGATCGACATGCTGCTGGTTCCCAGGTCCATGGCGTAGCCGTCTGGCGCCGACTTGGCAATCGCATCGAGTCACAGTCTCCGCGAAGCACCAAGCAAACAAGCGTCTTCCAGGCGCTTTTTCTTTTGGGCATACCATAAAACATACCAAAGGCCGGGGTGCTTGGCTCGGCGCCGCCCAAGGTATTTACGCCACCCGCTGGGTGCGCGGCGCCGTGATGTCTGGCTGAGCCCAGTTTCCTTCGTGCCGCATACAACTCGTGGCTCTGATTTGTCGCCACACCACTCTGGCTACAAAGCTACGCTTGCAGCTACACAACTATTACCGGATTGGCTCGGACAAAGTCAAACGCAGATGTGTCGTAAGTTGTTGATGTATATAACTTTACATCCTTGTAAAGTCACAACATAAAACCACTGAAAACATCATTCTATGTTTTGCACCTGCTCGCGCATTTGCTCGATCAGCACCTTCATATCCACCGACAGTCGAGTCAGCTCGAGGGAGGAGGATTTTGACCCCAAGGTGTTGGCTTCGCGATGCAGTTCCTGGATCAGGAAGTCCAGCCGTTTGCCGATTTCGCCTCCGGCGGCCAGCAACCGATCGATTTCATCGAGGTGCGAGTTCAGGCGGGTGATTTCCTCGGCGATGTCAATGCGTATGGCATAGGCGGTAGCCTCGGTCAAAGCGCGTTCCTGCGCCGACTCGGGCGGGGCGCTGCCCTCGGCCAGAGCCATGGCCTCGCGCCAGCGTTCGAGAAATCGCGCCTTGTGCTGCTCAACCAAACGGGGCACCAAAGGTGCAGCCTGTCCGGCCAGAGCCCTCAAGCGCTCGGTGCGATCGACGAGCATATGGGCCAGGCGTTGACCCTCGCGCGCCCGGGACGACAGCAGATCCTGCAGGGCCTGCTGCACCAGGGCCGGCAAGCTGGCCGTCAGATCCTGGGCTGGCTTGAACGACGCACTTCGAAGCTTGATGACCTCGGCCACACTCAGAGCGCGCGCCTCGGGCATTTGCTGTTGAATCTGCGTCTGCATCTGCCTAAGACGCGCGAGCCAGTCGTCCCCGGGGGCTTGCAGCTCCTGGGTGGCCTGGGGCTCGACCTGGACGCGCAGCTCGACCTTGCCACGCTTGAGACCGGCCCCGATCAATTCACGCAGGACAGGCTCGCAGCCTCGCAGTTCGTCGGGCAGTCGCAGGGACAGATCGAGGAAACGCCCGTTGACCGACCGAAGTTCCACCCCAAGTCGCAGGCCTGAGGCGGTTTCTGGCGCGGTGTGCGATTGCACTGCCGCATAGCCGGTCATGCTCAGCACAGCCATCGTTCAGGTGCCTTGCTGCTCCAGGTAGCGCTGGGCATCGAGCGCGGCCATGCAGCCGGTGCCGGCACTGGTGATGGCCTGGCGATAGACATGGTCCTGTACATCCCCGGCGGCAAACACCCCGGCTACGCTGGTCATGGTGGCCATGCCCTGAAGGCCGCTGCGGGTGACTATATAGCCGTCCTTCATCTCAAGCTGGTTCTTGAAGATATCGGTGTTGGGCTGGTGTCCGATCGCAATAAAGCAGCCCGAAAGAGCGAGCTCTTCGGTGTGCTGGCCGTCGGTGCTTCGCAGGCGCACGCCGGTCACGCCAGTGGCATCGCCCAAGACCTCGTCGAGGGTACGGTGCACCTTCAACGCGATTTTGCCGGCCGCCACTTTTTCCATCAGCTTGTCGACCATGATGGGTTCGGCCTTGAACTTGTCGCGCCGGTGCACCAAGTAGACCTTGCTGGCAATGTTGGAGAGGTACAGGGCTTCTTCGACGGCGGTGTTGCCGCCACCGACTACGCATACCACCTGATTGCGGTAGAAAAAGCCATCGCAGGTGGCGCAGCC
The DNA here is from genome assembly GCA_016868205.1 of Betaproteobacteria bacterium. Classification (GTDB taxonomy): domain Bacteria; phylum Pseudomonadota; class Gammaproteobacteria; order Burkholderiales; family Burkholderiaceae_C; genus Polaromonas. The sequence continues at coordinate 9,518 of VGHR01000065.1, read as the reverse complement.
CGAGACGCCCTTGCCCATGAAGGCCGTCTCTGAAGGCAGTCCCAGGTACTTGGCCGATGCTCCGGTGGCGATGATCAGACTGTCGCAGGTGTAGGCGTGGCTGTCACCCCTGAGGATGAAGGGACGCTGGCCCAACTCAACGGCGTTGATGTGATCGAAAATGATTTCGGTCTTGAAGCGCTCGGCATGGGCCTGGAAACGCTGCATCAAATCGGGGCCCTGCACGCCCTCGGCGTCGGCCGGCCAGTTATCTACATCGGTGGTGGTCATCAGCTGACCCCCTTGGGCGATACCGGTGATCAGCACCGGTTGCAGATTGGCGCGCGCGGCATAGACGGCGGCGGTGTAGCCCGCGGGACCGGAGCCCAGGATCAGGACCTTGCAGTGTTTCATGGCTTGGATGGGTCGCAGTGCGGACAGCGCCCGCTGAAATCGGAAGGGCCGGGGCCCGTCGGTAAACCCCTATTGTAAGAAGGGGGCATGGGGCCTGCCGATGGGGCCCCCATTTGGGCCGGCCGGCTGCTTCTGCGTTAAGCTTGCGGGTGCACCTATGACCTATTCAATCGAGTCCCTCTCTGCCCAGCCGCAGTCGACAGACAGCCCTGTGCGACTGGGCCGGTTCGCCCAGGAGCTTGCTTTGGTCCTCGGCCTGGCGGGCCTCTTGTTTTGGGTTCTGGCATTGCTCAGTCACTCCCTGAACGATCCTGCCTGGTCAACGACTGGCATCACCGCGACGGGGGCGTCCCCCGAATGGCGCAACTGGGCCGGGCGCCTGGGTGCTTGGCTATCTGACGCCAGCTATTTCTTGCTGGGGTTGTCCGTTTGGTGGCTGGTCGTTCTCGGCGCGTTGGCCTGGGCCAGGGGTCTGCAGCGCTGGCTGCGTGGAAGCAGGGCGCAAAGCGAGAGTTGGCCGCAGAGGGCCCTCGCCGGCATCGGGTTCCTATTGTTGGTGGCTTCCAGTTGCGCCCTGGAGTGGACCCGGCTGTATCGTTTTGAAGCCTCCTTGCCCGGTCATGCAGGCGGTGTTGTGGGGCATCTGCTTGGGCCTGTGTCCATGCAGTGGCTCGGCTTTGCTGGCTCGGGGCTGGTTTTCATTGTGGTCGGCGTGGTCGCTGTATCCCTGTCTTTCGGTTTTTCTTGGGCTCGGACGGCCGAGCATTTGGGCGCCCTCATCGATGACTTTGTCGAGTCTCGAAAGGAGCGCAGAGAACTCGAGCAAGACCTGGCCGTGGGGCGCGCTGCTGCGCGGGAGCGAGAGGAGATTTTGTTCGAGGAGCGGGTGGAGATCGAGGAGCATCACCCGCTGGCGGTGGTTATCGAAGCGCCGCCGGTTGAGATTCCAAAAAGCGAGCGGGTCGCCAAGGAGCGTCAGAAGCCTTTGTTCCAGGAGCTGCCGGACTCCCACCTGCCGCAGGTCGACTTGCTCGATGGGGCCATTACCCGCCAGGAGGCAGTTTCGGCTGAAACCCTCGAAATGACCTCCCGACTGGTCGAGAAGAAGCTCAAGGACTTCGGTGTGGAGGTGCGGGTGGTGGCTGCTGCACCGGGACCGGTGATCACTCGCTATGAAATTGAACCGGCCACTGGGGTCAAAGGCTCGCAGGTGGTGAATCTGGCCAAGGACCTGGCGCGAGCGCTCAGTTTGGTCTCCATCCGCGTCATTGAAACCATTCCGGGCAAGAACTACATGGCCCTGGAGTTGCCCAATGCGAAGCGGCAGTCGATACGACTCAGCGAGATCCTGGGCTCGCAGACCTATAACGAGGCCAAGTCACTTCTGACGCTGGGGCTGGGTAAGGACATCAGCGGCCAGGCGGTGGTGGCTGATTTGGCCCGCATGCCGCATTGTCTGGTGGCCGGCACGACGGGCTCGGGCAAGTCGGTCGGTATCAACGCCATGATCCTGAGCCTGCTTTACAAGGCCGATGCGCGTGATGTGCGGTTGCTTCTGATCGACCCCAAGATGCTGGAGATGTCGGTCTACGAGGGCATCCCTCATCTACTCGCCCCGGTCGTGACTGACATGAAGCAGGCTGCTCATGGACTGAACTGGTGCGTGGCCGAGATGGAACGCCGCTACAGGTTGATGAGCAAGCTGGGCGTACGCAACCTGGCTGGCTATAACGCCAAAATTGACGAGGCCAAGGCGCGCGGCGAATTCATCGGCAACCCTTTCAGCCTCACGCCTGCAGAGCCTGAACCGCTCGAACGCTTGCCTTTCATCGTGGTGGTAATCGACGAGTTGGCCGATTTGATGATGGTGGTGGGCAAGAAGATCGAAGAGCTGATTGCGCGTTTGGCACAGAAGGCCCGTGCTGCAGGAATCCATCTGATTTTGGCCACGCAGCGGCCCAGCGTCGATGTGATCACCGGCCTGATCAAGGCCAACATTCCTACCCGGCTGTCGTTCCAGGTTTCCAGCAAGATTGACAGCCGTACCATCCTTGACCAGATGGGCGCCGAGACATTGTTGGGCATGGGCGACATGCTCTATTTACCCAGTGGGACGGGTCTGCTAATTCGGGTGCATGGGGCTTTTGTCAGCGATGAAGAGGTGCACCGGGTGGTGGCCTATCTCAAGAGCCAAGGGGAGCCTCAGTACCTCGAAGGTGTGCTCGAGGGCGGTACGGTCGACGGCGAAGGTCCGGGCGAGTTTGGCGCGGACGCCGTTGGTGAGAAAGATCCGATGTACGACCAGGCGGTGGAGGTGGTTTTGAAGCACCGAAAAGCCTCGATCTCTCTGGTGCAGCGCCACCTCAAGATCGGCTACAACCGGGCTGCGCGTCTTCTCGAAGATATGGAGAAAGCGGGTCTGGTCAGTACCATGTCCGGTGCCGGTCAGCGCGAAATCCTGGTGCCGGCCCGCGCCGAGTGAGATGCTGATGAAAACTGCGGTCCGACTTCGGATCTGTTTCTTGCTTCTGTCGGTATGGCCTGCGGCCTGCGCGTTGGCGCAAGCGGGTGACGCCCTGCAGATGCTGAGCCAGTTTGTGCGCACAGTGCAGTCGGGACGGGCTCAATTTACCCAGAGCGTGACGCCGCCGGCACGCGAGGGACAGCAGGTGCGCACCCGCATCTCAAGCGGCACCTTTGAATTCGTGCGGCCCAACCGGTTTCGCTTTGACTACACCAAGCCTTTCGTACAGACCCTGGTGGCCGATGGGCAGACCTTGTGGTTCCATGATCCCGAGCTCAATCAGGTCACGGCGCGAAAGCTCGGTGCGACCTTGCAGGGCACTCCGGTGGCCTTGATTGCATCGGCCAGCGATCTCAGGGCCCTACAGGTGGATTTCGAATTGACGGTTCAGGCGCCGGCCGATGGTTTGCAGTGGGTGCTGGCCCAGCCGCGTAGCCGCGAGGGCCAGTTGCAGAGTCTGCGTATCGGCCTGCGCATGGGGTCGGTTGGCGTTGAGTTGGCGGCGCTTGATATCCTCGATGCATTGGGCCAGCGCTCGCTGATGCAGTTCAGTCGCTTTGAGCCCCAGGCGGTGATCGCTGCGCAGCGTTTTCAATTTGCGCTGCCCCCTGGAGTCGACCTGATCCGGCCCTGAGCATGACGGACCTTTTTGAGCGGCTGCCCCAGCCTCCCTTGCCAGAGTTGCTGCGGCCGCGCAAACTCGATGAGGAAGTGGGTCAAGCCCATCTGCTGGGGGCGGGGCGGCCTTTGCGCTTGGCCTTTGAGACCGGGCAGCCGCATTCGATGATTCTGTGGGGTCCCCCAGGAGTCGGGAAGACCACCCTGGCGCGCCTCATGGCCGATGTGTTCGGACACGCCTTCATTTCACTGTCGGCAGTATTTGCGGGCGTCAAGGAACTCCGCGCTGCCATGGAACAGGCGCAGCATCACCTGACACGCGGTCAGCGCACGGTTTTGTTCGTCGACGAGATCCATCGCTTCAATAAAAGCCAACAGGACGGACTGCTGCCTTTTGTGGAGTCCGGCCTGATCGTCTTGGTGGGCGCGACCACTGAAAATCCGTCCTTTGAGGTCAATTCCGCTTTGCTCTCACGGGCCCAGGTGCATGTGCTCAAGCCGCTGGAGCAGGACGACCTGCGCCAGTTGCTCGATCGGGCTTTGTCCCACCTGGGAAACCTGGGTATCGAAGCACAGGCTGCCACCGACTTGTTGCAACGATGCGATGGCGATGCCCGGCGTCTGCTGCATCAAGTCGAGCAATTGGCCAACGCTGCGCGAGTCGCAGGTCGGGCACATATTGACCCTGCTTTGGTGGCCGAGGTTCTGGCCGACAGCGTGCGCCGGTTTGACAAGGGGGGCGATCAGTTCTACGACCAGATTTCTGCTTTGCATAAATCGGTGCGCGGTTCTGACCCTGACGCGGCCTTGTACTGGTTTTGCCGCATGCTCGATGCAGGAGCCGATCCACGCTATCTGATGCGTCGGATGATTCGGATGGCCTGGGAAGATGTGGGCTTGGCCGATCCCCGCGCCTTGCAGATGGCCAACGATGCGGCGGCTACCTACGAGCGTCTGGGTTCGCCTGAAGGGGATCTGGCTTTGGCGGCAGCACTCCTCTATCTGTCTTTGGCGCCCAAGAGCAATGCGGCCTACCAAGCCTTCAATAGCGCCCGTGATTTTGTCAAGCAGGACAACTCGCGCGAGGTGCCGGTGCACCTGCGCAATGCGCCGACGGCGTTGATGAAGGATTTGGGCCACGGTCGGGGCTATCGCTACGCGCATGCAGAGCCTCACGGCTACGCGGCCGGCCAGCGTTACCTGCCCGATGATATGAGCGATCCCCATTGGTACCGGCCCACCGATCGCGGGCTGGAGGTCCGCATCGCCGAGCGCATGGCTTTTCTGCGCGGTTTGGACGAGGCGACCGGGTCTTAAATGTAAGAACTCATTACAAGGCCTGCATTCCTAGGGTAAACCCGCGCGCTGGGTCTCGGCCCGTGCCGCTGGAGCCTCACTACAATGCGCGGCTCTCGCTCGCCCGGCTTGGTCGCAAATGCGCGGCCTCTTCGTGGCGGGCTTTTTGTCAGGCGCAGGCAGCGGCCCACAAGGCTGCTGCCGATGCCGACACTCTCAACGTCTATAAGTCGGAGATTCTTCCCATGGAAGTCTTGCTACAGCAGATCATCAACGGTCTGGTGCTAGGCAGCATGTACGCCCTGATTGCTTTGGGCTACACCATGGTCTATGGCATCATCAACCTGATCAACTTTGCCCACGGCGAAGTGCTCATGGTCGGTGCCCTGACCAGCTGGAGCATCATCATGTTGATGCAGGAGTCGATGACCGGTACCCCCGGTTGGTTAATTCTCCTGATCGCCCTTTTGATTGCTTGCGTGGTTTGTGCTGCGCTCAATTTTGCAATCGAAAAAATCGCTTACCGGCCCTTGCGTAATTCGCCCAAGCTGGCCCCGCTCATCACCGCCATCGGCATGTCAATCTTGCTGCAAACCCTGGCCATGATGATCTGGAAGCCCAATTACAAGTCCTATCCTACTTTGCTGCCAAGCACGCCGATCGAAGTCGGCGGTGCAGTCATCACAGTCACCCAGGTCTGTATCTTGGCGGTGACGGCATTGTCACTGGCCCTATTGATGTATCTTGTCAATCACACGCGACTGGGCCGCGCCATGCGGGCGACTGCCGAGAACCCGCGCGTTGCGGCGTTGATGGGCGTCAAGCCCGACACGGTGATTTCGGCCACCTTCATCATCGGCGCGGTACTGGCTGCCATCGCTGGTGTGATGTACGCCTCCAACTATGGAACGGCGCAACACACGATGGGCTTCCTGCCCGGCCTGAAAGCCTTTACCGCGGCGGTATTTGGGGGGATCGGCAATCTGCAAGGCGCGGTAGTTGGTGGCATTTTGCTGGGCCTGATCGAGTCGATTGGCGCTGGCTACATCGGCCCGCTGACCGGGGGCTTCCTGGGCAGCCACTATGTCGATATCTTTGCCTTCATGGTACTGATTTTGGTCCTGACGCTCAGGCCCTCGGGCTTGCTCGGCGAGCGTGTGGCCGACCGGGCTTGAGGAGGGACGGACCATGATGAAAGAATACCGTCTCGCGACCTTCCTCATTGCTGCACTGGCCTTGCTGGTGCTGCCCTTGGCGCTGCAACCGTTTGGCAATGCCTGGGTGCGCATTGTTGACATGGCGCTGCTGTATGTGCTGCTGGCTCTGGGTCTGAACATTGTGGTCGGTTATGCCGGCCTGCTTGATCTGGGCTATGTGGCTTTCTTTGCGGTGGGCGGCTATATGTTTGCGCTTTTGGCCTCGCCCCACTTGGCCGATGCGTTCCCTGCGATCGCAGCGGCCTTCCCGAGCGGGTTGCACCTTCCGATCTGGGCGGTCATTCCCTTGGCGGCCCTGCTGGCAGCGGTCTTCGGCGTCCTGCTGGGCGCGCCTACGCTCAAGTTGCGTGGCGATTACCTGGCCATTGTGACCCTGGGGTTTGGCGAGATCATCCGCGTCTTTCTGAACAATTTGGATCGGCCGATTAACCTGACGAATGGCCCCAAGGGCATCAGTCAGATTGATGGCGTAACCATTTTTGGCATCAACTTCAATCGGTCGCTTGAGATTGGACCTGTCACCATCAACTCGGTCAGTCTCTACTACTACCTTTTTTTGTTTTTGGTGGTGGTGTCGGTCATCATCTGTCATCGCCTGGAGCAGTCTCGCATCGGCCGTGCCTGGATGGCGATTCGCGAAGATGAGACGGCGGCCAAGGCCATGGGCATCAACACCCGCAACCTTAAATTGCTGGCCTTTGGTATGGGAGCTACTTTTGGTGGTGTCTCTGGTGCCATGTTTGCAGCTTTCCAGGGCTTTGTTTCACCCGAGTCTTTCAGTTTGATGGAGTCGGTGATGATCGTGGCCATGGTGGTTTTGGGAGGGCTGGGGTATCTGCCAGGCGTGATCCTCGGCGCGCTCCTCCTGGCTGCCCTGCCTGAGGTTCTGCGGCATATCGCCGGGCCCCTACAAGCCATGACCGGCGGTCGTCTTGATGCGGCCATCCTGAGGCAACTGCTGATCGCCTTGGCCATGATTGCCATCATGCTCATGCGACCTCGTGGGCTGTGGCCCGCGCCCGAGCATGGGCGGTCGGGTGTGAAGAGCAAAACGGGTGTGGAGGCCTGAGATGAGTCAAGTCATACTCGAAGTCAAAGGCGCTTCCAAACGGTTCGGTGGCTTGCAGGCGCTCTCTGAGGTGGGCATTCGCATCGAACGGGGGCAGGTCTACGGACTGATTGGTCCAAACGGGGCGGGTAAGACCACCTTCTTTAATGTCCTGACCGGTCTGTACACGCCTGACGGGGGCAGCTTCATGATCGATGGGCAGCCTTACTCGCCCACCGCAGTGCACGAGGTGGCCAAGGCGGGTATTGCGCGTACCTTCCAGAACATCCGGCTGTTTGCGGACATGACCGCCCTGGAGAATGTGATGGTGGGCCGTCATGTGCGTACCCATTCGGGGCTGATGGGAGCCATTTTGCGCACCCCGTCATTCAAAGCGGAGGAGTCGGCGATTGCTCAGCGCGCGCGGGAATTACTCGACTATGTGGGTATCGCTCGCTACGCTGACTTCAAGGCCCGCACCTTGAGCTACGGCGATCAGCGGCGCCTGGAGATTGCCCGGGCCCTGGCCACCGATCCGGCCCTGCTCGCGCTTGACGAGCCCGCTGCCGGAATGAACGCCACTGAAAAAGTGCAGTTGCGTGAGCTGATCGACCGTATTCGGCGTGATCAGCGCACCGTGCTCCTGATCGAGCATGATGTCAAGTTGGTCATGGGACTATGTGACCGCGTGACCGTACTCGATTACGGCAAGCAGATCGCCGAGGGCGTGCCTGCCGATGTCCAAAAGGATCCCAAAGTGATTGAAGCCTATCTGGGCACGGGAGGCCACTGAGATGGCGCAGACATTGCTGAAAGTCAAAGGTCTAAAAGTAGCCTACGGCGGTATTGAAGCCGTCAAGGGCGTCGACCTGGAAGTGCGTGCTGGTGAGTTGGTTACCCTGATTGGTTCTAACGGAGCCGGTAAGACCTCGACGATGAAGGCCATCACCGGATCGCTGCCGCTCGTCAATGGCGACATCGAGTACCTGGGCCAGAGCATCCGCGGTAAGGGTGCTTGGGATCTGGTCGAGCAGGGACTGGCCATGGTGCCCGAAGGTCGTGGTGTTTTCACCCGCATGACCATCACCGAAAATTTGCTCATGGGTGCCTATGTTCGTAGCGACAAGGCCGCCATCGACGAAGATCTAGGCCGGGTGTTCGCGCTGTTTCCTCGCTTGAAGGAGAGGCGCGACCAACTGGCGGGCACGATGTCGGGCGGGGAGCAGCAGATGTTGGCGATGGGCCGTGCTCTGATGAGTCGACCTAAAGTCTTGCTGCTCGACGAGCCGTCGATGGGCTTGTCGCCGATCATGGTCGACAAGATTTTCGAGGTGGTCCGCGATGTCTATGCGCAAGGGGTCACGATTTTGCTGGTCGAGCAGAATGCGAGCCGGGCGCTCAACATTGCGGACCGTGCTTATGTCATGGAGTCGGGCTTGCTCACCATGACCGGGCCGGCAGCTCAATTGCTGGTTGATCCTCGGGTTCGAGCGGCCTACTTGGGAGAGTGAAAAAAGAGCGGCTCTGGCCGCTCTTTTTTTCGCTACCTTCTCCTGGCGATAGCTGCCGCTCAGCCGTAACCGCCGCCGCGGCCGCCGCCGAATCGGCCGCTCCGGCCTGAGCTACCGCTGCGTCCGTTACCGCCGCGGTAAGCGCCGCGATGGCTGGTAGGCAGGCCCGACGATGGAAAACCGGATGACAGGTGTGATTGCGGTTGCGTGTCGTCATCCTGCGAGGAGCGCTGGGGCCTGGCGGCGCCGCTTCGAGCAAAGTCGGTGCGCTGGCCTTCGGCAGGGGTGTGCCTGGGCCCACCCCTGGCATTGCTGCCGCTGCGTTGTCCGCCGGAGCGACTCGGGGCCAAGGCGGGGCCCCTGGCCCGGCCCGCGCCCGGGTTCGAAGCGCCGGCAGCCTTATTGGTGCGGATGCGATCCATCATTTCCTGTCGCGCCGTGCGTGCCGCTGCAGCCATGACTTCCCGGCTGGGGGGCTTGCCCAAGCCGCCCCAGAGGGTCTGCCGGCCCATGGCGATAGGCTCGGCCTTCTCGCCGGGCTCAGCCTCATAACCTGCAACGGCTACTTTTTCAATAGTCTGCTTTGTAAAGCGCTCGATATCGGCCATGAATCCTTCTTCGTCCAGGCACACCAGGCTGATCGCTTGACCACTCTTGCCGGCGCGACCGGTTCGCCCGATTCGATGCACATAGTCTTCGCTGATATTGGGGATTTCGTAGTTGACCACATGGGGTAGGTCGTCGATGTCCAGGCCTCGCGCTGCGATATCGGTGGCCACCAAGGCCCGAATTTCCCCGCTCTTGAAGCCGCTCAAGGCCTGGGTGCGGGCACTCTGGCTCTTGTTACCGTGCAGGGCCATCGCGCTGATACCGTTCTTCTCCAGGTATTCAGCGACATTGTTGGCCCCGAA
>VGHR01000064.1 GCA_016868205.1 Betaproteobacteria bacterium | reverse complement strand
TATCCCGGAACACACAGGCCGCCGCGAGCAGCAGATCAGCGTGCCGGTTGTGTGATCGGGGCTTGCGCAGCGCCGACGCCAGCGGCTCTTGGCCACGGGCTGCCAAGCGCACTCGGGCCACGGTCATGATGGATCTTTGCCGTAGGTATCGATGAGGGCCTCAGCGGCGTTGGCAAAGGCGCGCGCGTCCGCCATGTCATGGATCTCGGCCCAGTGCGCGGCCACAAACTCAGCCGTCACCGCTTCGGTCGGTGCCTGCACGCCACGCCCCTCGACCACCTTGACGCCTGCGAAGCGGCCCGCACCGGCTGCGACGATACGCCCACTGCCACTACAGGCCTGGCTAGCCATGTAAACCACCACAGCGCTGACCTTGTCCGGGCTGGCCCGCTCCATCCAGCGCGAGACCGCCAGGCCCTCGGTCATGCGTGTCAAGGCCACCGGGGCCACCGCATTGACAAGAATCGAATGCTTGGCCCCCTCTTCCTTGAGTGTGTTCATCAATCCGATTAACCCCATTTTTGCGGCAGCGTAATTGGATTGACCGAAATGCCCATACAAGCCGGCAGCCGATGTGGTCATGACGATGCGCCCATAGTTGCGGGCCTGAAAAATGGGCCATACCGCGCGACTGCACAGCGCCGAGCCGATCAGATGAACCCGAACCACAGCCTCAAAGTCGGCGGGGTCCATCTTCACCAGGGATTTGTCGCGCAAAAAACCAGCGTTGTTGACCAAGGCGTCGACCTGTCCGAACGCCCGCAATGCAGTCTCGACCAGGGCCTGCGCGCCCTGAGCGCTTGAAATGTCATTAAAGTCGGCCACCGCCCGACCCCCCGAGGCTCGAATCTCATCGACCACCTGCTGCGCCGCGCTCTGGCTGCCGCCCTGCCCATGAACCGAGCCGCCCAGGTCATTGACCACCACTGCCGCCCCTCGAGCAGCCAGCGCCAGCGCATGCGATCGACCCAGGCCCCCGCCCGCCCCCGTCACGATGGCCACACGGCCGTCAAATTTCAAGTCTGCAGTCATTTGAATTCCAGGTTTCCTCGGATTTCCCTAGTTGCGGTACAAGGCCTCGATTTCTTCGGCATAAACGCGGGCAATGTTCTGACGGCGTATCTTCATCGTCGCAGTGACCTCGCCATCGTCGTGGTCAAGCTCCTTGGTCAGGAGGTGAAATTTGCGTACATGCTGAACCTGAGGCATGCGGCGATTGACCCCATCGACCTCGCCGGCCACCAGGTCGCGGACCTCCGGGTGTTCAGCCAAACTCTTGAAGTTGGTGTAGGTGATGGATTTTTCCTCGGCCCATTTGCCTACCGTCTCCGGGTCAATCTGTATCAAGGCGCTAACAAAGTGCCGCTTGTCGGCCACGATGATGGCCTCCTTGATGAAACCGGAGAACTTGAGCATGTTTTCAATCTCACTGGGCGAGATGTTTTTTCCGCCGGCGGTGATCATGATGTCTTTCTTGCGATCGACGATCTTGATCTCGCGTCCCTGCGGCAAGTCTGGTGTGGCAACCCACTGAGCCATATCGCCGGTATGAAGCCATCCCTGGGCGTCGATGGCCTCGGCGCTTGCCTGCGGATTGCGAAAATATCCCTTGAAGACTGTCGGACCACGCAGGAGCAGCTCGCCGTCCTCAGCAATGCGCACCTCCAAGCCCGCGAGCGGCTCTCCAACGGTGCCCAAAGGCGATGCGCTGTCTCGCTGCAAGGTGGCGATACCAGCGGTCTCTGTCATGCCATAGCCCTCGGTAATCTGTACGCCCATGATTCGAAAGAACCGCAGAAGGTCTGGCGACACCGGGGCCGCGCCAGACATTGCGCGACGGCACTTTCGCAAGCCGAGAAAGTTGCATAAGGCCCGAAACACCAAAAAATACCAGAGGGCGTAATGCATTTTTTGCGCCAAGGTCCATCCCGATCTGGGCTTGCTGGCAAATCCATTGACTGCGACAAAGGCGCGATCGAACAGCCACCGCTGGATCGGCCTGGCCTCGCGCATCTTCAGCACGATGGAGGCGTGCATCTTCTCCCAAATCCGGGGCACACCCAGGAAGACGGTGGGCGCAATTTCCCTGAGATCGGTCTGCACGGTACGCAGCGACTCGGCAAAATTGACCAGGGCACCCGACTGCATGGGCAGGGAGATGGTGAAGATCTGCTCGGCCACATGGCACAGGGGCAAATACGAAAGCATCGCATCACGACCATCACAGTGGTAAAAATTCTGGGCTCCCATGGCCATGGCGGTGATATTGCTGTAGGTGATCATGGCCGCTTTGGGCCGTCCGGTTGAGCCGGAGGTGAAGATCATCAATGCCACATCCTGCGGCGTCTGCCGGGCCAGACGCGCGCGTTGTTGATCATGCAACGCCGCAGCGGCTTGTCGGCCCATCTCGCAAACCGCTGCGAAGCTGTGCCAACTCAAGCCGGTGTAATGGCGCAAGCCCTTGGGATCGATCACGATCAGGAGTGGCGCCTGCTCCAGGCCCTCAAGGGCCTCGACCACCTTGTCAAGCTGCTCCTGATCCTCACAAACAACAGCGGCAACATCTGCGGCCTTGAGCAAGTAGGCCACTTCAGCGGCCGGACTTGTGGGGTAGATGCCCACCGTCACCAATGCCGCCATACCGCAACCGATTTGGCTATAGACCCATTCGCATCGGTTTTCACTGATGATGGCCACCCGAGCCTGCTCGTCCATCCCCAGCGCCATCAAGCCAATGCCAAAGTGGCGGGCTTGCGTCTCATAGTGTTGCCAGGTAATAGGGCTCCAGATACCAAAGTCTTTTTGCCGCAACGCGATACCCTGCGGCCGCTCGCGTGCCCAGTGCTGCAACTTATGAGGCAGAGTGAGGTGGTCGAAATCGTTCACGAGAGCCACCGCTTTCGCCGCTTGTAGTGCTTGACATCTCGGTAGCTCGCAACCGCCGATTCACCTTCTGAGTAGCCCAGATAAAAACGCTGTACATCGGGGTCATCACGCAGTCGCGTAACCGGCCCACTGACCACGATCTTTCCGCTCTCCATGATGTAGGCCTGGCTGCAGATGTCGAACGCAGCAAATGCATTTTGCTCGACCAGCAGCATCGAGACGCCCTCTTCGCGGTTGATCTGGGCAATGATGGAAAAGATCTCCTCGACCACCTTGGGCGCCAAGCCCAGCGATGGTTCATCGAGCAATATCAGCCGCGGCTGACCCATCAAGGCGCGGGAGATGGCTAACATCTGCTGCTCTCCGCCGGACAAGTACCCGGCCCTTTGGCGGCGGCGCTCAGCCAGCCGGGGAAAGTAGTGAAACAAGCGCTCAAAATCAGGTTTGCCAACCCCAGGCCGGCCCTTGAGCGCCAAGGTGGCGGCAATCAGATTTTCCTCGACACTGAGGTCCTCAAAGACATGCCGCCCCTCTCTCACATGCCCGATACCGCTGCGGGCGATCAGGTGCGGGGGGACCCGGTGGAGGCTGCGCCCGTCGACCACAATGTCGCCGCTGCGCACTTCGCCTTTCTCCAGGGGTAAGAGCCCAGACACCGCCTTGAGCGTGGTCGTCTTGCCCGCACCATTGGAGCCCAGCAGGGCGACCATGGCCCCGGCCGGCACCTCCAGGGACAGGCCACGCAAGACCTGTATGGTGTGGTGATAGACCACTTCGATGTTTTCGACGCGCAAGGCGGCGCCTGGAGTCAAGGACATAGGCGTCTCAGGTGGTTCGGATCCAGCCACTGGCCGGTTCAAACAACTTGGTTCCCGCATCGAATCGATAGATGCGGCCGGTGGCAATCTGGTGCCCACGGAGATTAACTGGCAAACCAGAGATACCCCCAGAGTCCCAGTCGGTCATCGACTCCAGCGCCGCCTTCATGTTCGGGCCGGTCAAGGGTCGGTTGGCCCGCAATACACGCTCCATGATCTCAGCGAAGATACTGCCCACCAACCAGCCGTGGGTGTAGAAGGTACTCACATACTTGATCTCCGGTCGACGCTTTTGCGCAAACTGATTCATCGTCACCACGGCCGGCGCATCCTTGACATCATGGCTGTATCGGTAGGGCATGACACCCATCCACCCCTCCCCGGCCGGACCCATCGCCTCAGCGGTCGATTTGTCCATGCTCCAGATCGTGCCCATGAATTGGGTTCCGGTCATGCCCGCCTCGCGCATCTGTCGAATAAATTCCGGAATAGGCGCCAGCACATAGCCGTGAAAGATCACAAAGTCTGGACGGGCACGACGCAGACGCGCCACCTCGGCCGACACATCAACGCTGCCGGGTTTGGTCACGATTTCCTGGACCACATTAATGCCCAGCTGCTTGGCGCGTCCCTTGGCTGCCTCGATAGGGTCGCGACCGAATTCGGTGTCGCTATAAACCAGCGCCACTGTTGGCTTGACTCCGCCTTTGGCCTGGCCATTGATGTATTCCAGCAGGATGTAGCACATGGAGGCGTAGGTCGGCCCGGCCATAAAGTAATACGGCACCTTCTCCGGATCGGCGATATCCGAAGCAAAAGAGGGACTGCTGGTCATCGTGGTTCCTATCTGGCTGACCTCAACGGCTGCAGCCTTGGCCCAGGCAGTGGAGTCGCCGTAGAACACCGGGGGTCGATGGGCGGCCATCAGCTTCTTGAACACGGACATGGCCTGATCCATCTTGTAGGCCGAATCTTCGCTGATGTAGCGCAGCCTGCGGCCCATGACGCCACCACGCGCTTCATTACGCCACTCGCAATAATCGTTCAGACCCAAGTTGAGCCCTACCCCTGCAAATGCAAAGACACCTGTAATTGGTGGCGCTGCAGCAACTACAAGGTCACCGGCCTGCGACCAGGTGGTCAAGGGCAGGCTCAGTGCGGAAAGCCCCGTCGCGGCGGCAACGCTCTTGAGGGCATGACGGCGTGTGCTCATGTCTGTCTCCTTTAGGTTTTAAATGGCCACAAATGGAAGAAGCGACGCACGCGCCGCCACATTTCGACCAGGCCATGCGGTTCGAAAATCAAAAATCCTATGATCAAGGCTCCGAAGACCATCTCACGCACCGGTGAGAGCAAAGCCATTGCGTTGGGAGCCCAAACGGTCACCAGGGACACCACACCACGGAGAGCCTCGGGCACCAGCACCATGAAGGCGGCTCCCAAGATAGCACCCAGGACGGTGCCCAGCCCACCGACAATGATGGCCGCCAGATAAAAGACCGATAAGGTCAGGGTGAAATGCTCAGGGGTGATGGCGCGATAGAAGTAGCCCATCAACCCGCCGGCGACGCCGGCGTAAAAAGAACCAAGGGCAAAGGCGAGCAGCTTGCCGCGAAACAGGTCGATACCGAGCACCTCCGCCGAGATATCCTTGTCGCGGATGGCAATAAAGGATCGACCGATATAGGTGCGAAACAGATTGCGTGCGCCTAATAGGAGAATGAAAGCGCAGGCCATGATCACATAGTAAATCTCGCCCTCGGTGTTGAAGATCCAGGTCCCCAATTGGGCCGGCGGCACATTTACACCACGCACGCCTCCAGTGACACTGTCCCATTCGCGAAAGACGAATATCAAAATGAACTGCGCTGCCAGCGTAGCCACCGCCAGGTACAAGCCTTTGATACGCAGCGATGGAATACCCACCACGATACCTACCAGGGCACTGATCAGCCCCCCGACAGGCAGGGCCAGGTAGAACGGGATCTCCATACGCGCCAGGGCTGCCACCGTATAGCAACCCACCCCCATGAAAGCCGCGTGCCCCAACGAGATCTGCCCCGCGTAACCGGTGACGATGTTCAGGCCCATGGCAGCGATCAGGTGAATGCCGGTCAGGCAGGCCAGATAGGTCAAGTAACTGCCGCCGATCCATGGAAACACC
Source organism: Betaproteobacteria bacterium (assembly GCA_016868205.1). Classification (GTDB taxonomy): domain Bacteria; phylum Pseudomonadota; class Gammaproteobacteria; order Burkholderiales; family Burkholderiaceae_C; genus Polaromonas. The sequence continues at coordinate 9,845 of VGHR01000064.1, read as the reverse complement.
AGCACCAGCAGCACAAAGCCGATCATCCAGCTGCGCTGAACCGGCGTAGCCAGCAATGCCTCATCGTGGGCATAACTGGCTCTGAAGTCACCGATGCGCATAGCGTTCAGAGCCTTTCTATATCGCGTGTACCCAACAAACCATAGGGCCGGATCATCAAAATAGCCAGCACCACCAGATAGGGCACCAAATCGCGCGCCTTGCCGCCAAAGTAGCCCACCGCGATGCTCTCAAGCCAGCCGACCACCAGGCCGGCAATGATGACGCCCAGCACACTGTCGAGCCCGCCGAGAATCACCACCGCCAGTACGCCCAGCGCCGTGGCACTGAGGGCTGGCGATAGGCTGCTGATTGACGCGACGATGGTGCCGGCCACCGCCCCAACGCAACCGGCAAAAACCCAGGTCAACTGCTGCGTGCGGCGCACATCGATACCCAATGCGTAGGCAGTGATGGGATCGCTGGCGGCTGCACGCATGGCGATACCTGTTCGTGAAAAGCGGAAATACAAGGACAGGGCCGCAATCACCGCCAGCGCGACCCAGAAGCTCCAGAAAATCGGGCCAGGTATCAGGATATCGCCCCACAGCAAAGGCTTGCGCGGCAAGATCTGGGGCATTTCCAGGTTACGCCCCCCCCAAATCGCATCAACGGCGCCGTGCATCAGAGCGCCCAGGCCGATAGTGACCATGAGCACCGAAACCACCGGCTGTCCCGCCAGGGGCCGAAGCACCAGCCGCTCGACCCCTAAGGCAATCAAGCTGATACCCAACAAGCCCAAGAGCACAGCAAGCCAAAGCGGCAAGCCCATCCAGGTGTGGCCGGTATAGACCAGATAGGCACCTAGCATCATGAACTCTCCCATCGCGAAGTTGATGGCTCGGGTTCCCTTGTAAACGAGCACAAATCCCAGGGCCACAAGAGCCAGCAGGCCCCCCGAGAAAAGTCCGATGAGGGAAAACTCGATGAAGCTGATCCAGTCCATCATCGACCCTGGCTGGCGTTGACAGCGCGCCCTTCGCGCGCACCGAGATAGGCCTCGATCACATCCGGATGGCTTCGGACCTCCTGAGGCGAGCCACTGGCAATCAACTGGCCGAAGTTAAGAACAGCAACATGGTTGGATATGTCCATCACCATCCCCATATCGTGTTCGATCAGCAAAATAGTCATGCCGCGCTCTTCCTGAAGGTCCAGAATGAATCGGGCCATGTCCTCGGTCTCTTCCCGATTCATTCCTGCCACTGGCTCATCGAGCATCAGAACCTTGGGGCGCATGGCCAGGGCACGGGCTAGCTCGACGCGCTTTTGCAAGCCATAGGGCAGCGAAGCCACACTCTGATTGCGGATATGGTCGATCTCAAGAAAATCGATCACATCGCGCTCGATCTCTTCACGCAGGGCCATCTCTTCCCTGCTGCTTTTGCCCCAATAACCCATGGCCTGCAAGACGCTGGCCCTCATGCGGTTGTGCCCGCCAAGCTTGATGTTGTCGAGCACCGTCATGCCACGGAAAAGGGCCACATTCTGAAAAGTGCGGGCCAATCCCATGGCAGCGCGGACATTGGGCTTGACCTGGCTGATATCACGACCCTCGAACACCAGGCGGCCCTGCTGGGGGCGATAAAAGCCCGAGATCGCATTGAAGAGACTGGTCTTGCCGGCGCCGTTGGGGCCGATGACCGCGGTGATCTGTCCGGCCGCCACCGCCAGGGATACCCCACCGAGGGCACGAATCCCCCCGAAGCGCAGATGCACATCATCCACCGAAAGCAGCGGCGCAGCACTCATCAGATCCATCCCTTGACAGGCGCAAGCGCGACCGCAAAACCGGCCCTACTCGCTTCCCATGCCGATTCTGACAAAGGGCCTGTCGGCCGCTTTGGGGGAAATCCCTGCCCCCCTGGCCCGCGCGTCGAAACTGGACCTGTCATGATCGTTTCTTCATCGGGCGGCAGTCCCAGGCGCCCTCGGTACGGTCCTTGTCGCCGACGAAAAGCAAATTTTTTTGGATCTTGTTGGTCGGGGTGGTGGGCAGCTCGGTTCGAAAGAGCACCCAACCAGGGGCCTTGTAATACGCCAGTTCCTGCAAGCAGTAATTCACCAGGGCGCGGGCTGTTGCCTCATCGGGCGACACACCTTGCGCGGGCACCACCACCGCCATCACTTCTTCATCGCGCATGGCATCGGGTACCGGAACAATGGCGACGCGAAGCACCTGCGGATGAATGGCCAGCACCGCTTCCACCTCAGCCGATGAGATGTTCTCGCCGGAACGCCGAACCATGTCCTTCTTGCGATCGACGAAATAGAGCATACCGGTGGCGTCCTGACGCACCACATCCCCGGTATGAAACCACCCGCCGCGCCACGCCTTTGCGGTGGCCTCCTCGTCATGAAGGTAGCCCGAGAAAAAGCCCTGGCGCGGGTGTTCGCCCCGAGTGCGGACCAACAGCTCGCCTGGCACCTCCGCAGCAACCTGGCGGTCCTGATCGTCCACCACACGGACCTCCAGCGGAAACTGCTCGCGCCCAAAAGCTCGTGTATGGGTTTGCCGCGGATCGTGGTGATTGCCGAGAAAGCGCCCCGTCTCGGTCATACCCCAGACCTCAACGAGCGGGAAACCAAAGCGCTCCTCGAACGGGCCATGCAGCGTCGGATCACAGCCAGCCCCCAAGCCAAAGCGGATGCGGTGTTGCCGCTCCCACTCGCCGCGATCCTGTTTGAACAGAACCGGGGGCATGACCCCCAGGTAATGAATCGCCGTGGCCTGCGACTTGACGCAGTCCTCCCACCAGGAGGTGGCATGAAAACGGTCCGGTATGACCAGACAATTACGCGTCAGGCACATGGCCGGAAAGGACACCATGCCGCAGTTCATGTGGAAAACCGGCAGGGGGTTGAGCAGCCGGTCCTCGCCATCGCACCATGACAGCCAGCCCCCCATATCGCGGTACCAGGCCCCCGCACCCAGAACATAGTCGTTGGTCAGGATGCAGCCCTTGGGTCGTCCAGAGGTGCCCGAGGTAAAGAGGATGGCCGCCTCGGCCATCCGCAAATCGCCTGTGGGGCCCGGGACCGTGGGCGCCGTGGGCAAACCTTCGCTCAGATCCTCGATCAAGACGACGGCCGTTCCTGCCAGCGCCCTATCAGTCCCGATGGCCTCGCGCAGCAGGGCCTGCCGGTCCCGGTGGCAGACCACCAAACTGACCGCCGTCAGACCCAGGGCATAGCGAATCTCTGCGCTGCGGTAATCGGGGTTGAGCGGCACGATCGAAACCCCGAGGCGATTGAGCGCCAAGAAGTGAAAGAAGTGCCGCGGATGGTTCCCCACGGCCAGCGCCACCCTGTGCCCCCTCGACCACCCCTTGCGCGCGTACAGATCCGCCAGCTCATCGACCATGCGGCCGGCTTGTTCATAGGTCCAGATTTGGCCGCCGCTGAGAGCCGATTCCGCAAGGCAGGGGAGGTCCGCAGCGTCCCGGCGCGACTGCGAAAACGCATCGTGGAGGGTCTGCAGGGCCACCGCTCAACTCACTCGGCCACGATCTTGCGATTGCGGATCAAGCTCGAGAAAGCCGCCGTCTCCTGGTTGAGCATCTGTCGGTACTGGGGCGAGTCCATGTAAACCGCTTCACCACTGAGGGCCTGCATGCGCTTTTGTACTTCCGGCTGCGTCAGCACCTGGGAGACGGCCCTGGACAGTCGGGCCCTGATGTCATCGGGCACCCCAGCTGGCAGCCACAGGCCGGCCCAGGTGTCGTAGTCGATGCCGGAGACGCCCCGCTCGCCGAGGGTTGGCACCTCGGCAAACTGCCGGGATCGACTCGGACTGGCCACGGCGAACATGTTGACCTTGCCGGCCCTGACATGGGGGAAGGCGATGCCCGGATCCATCACGAAATCAACCTCGCCGGCCATGACGGCCTGCAGCGCCGGCGCCGATCCACGATAAGGCACATGGACCGCCGAAATACCGGCCTGCTGAAGGAACAATTCACTGATCAGATGGGGAGTGGTGCCCGCACCCGCCGACGAGTAGGTCACCTTGCCCGGATTCTTGCGCGCAAAAGCGATCAGCTCAGCGACATCCTTGGCAGGAAAATTCGGTCGTACAACCATGTGCAACTGGAAACGGCACAGACCCGCGACCGGCAACAAGTCGGCCGAGGGATTGACGGGCGTTTTGTAGAGAAACGGGTTGGCCGACTCGACGGTGGTCGGCGCAATCAGCACGGTGTACCCATCTGCCGGGGAGCGCGCCACCTCGGCCATGGCCACATTGCTCGCCGCACCCGGACGATTGTCAGCCACCACCGAAACACCCAGCACATCGGACAGAGGCTGCGCCACGATGCGCGCAACCACATCCGTCGCCCCGCCAGGCGGAAAGCCCACCACCAGCTTGATCGGCTTGTCAGGCCAACGCGTCTGGGCCATAGTGGTCGGGCTACTGAGTCCAGCCGCGGCCACCACGCCCATGCCCATCCACTGCCTGCGATTGATCGATCGACTGAAGTATTTCATGCGTGTGCTCCTGCTTAAAAAAAGATCATGCGTGCCGGACGCGAACATTCAGGCTGTGCATGCCCCTGAAAACCATGGAATTGATCCAAGTCTGCTCACCGACTGTTTCGATTTCTGAAAAAGCAGACAACACTTTGGGGAAAGCCACCTGCCCCTCGGTTCTTGCAAGTGGAAAACCCATACACATATGGGTGCCGAACCCAAATGTGAGATGCGTCGGACCGGCGCGGTCCAAGAGCAGTTGATCAGCCCTGTCGTAGGCCCGTTGATCGCGGTTGGCTGAGTTGAGCATCAGAAAAATGCGGTCTCCCGCGGCAAGCGGCTTGCCGTGCAACTCGAAAGCCTGACTGACCAGTCGCACCTGGGCACCCGATGGCCCGTCGAAACGCAGGAGCTCTTCAACGGCCGGCGCGATCAGGTCGGGTTGCTCGCGCAATCGAGCCATTTGCCCTGGAAAGCGGGTCAGCGACAAAAGGCCGTTAGCGATATGGTTGGTGGTGGTTTCATGGCCTGCAAACAGCAACAGAATGCAGGTGGCAACCAGTTCGTCCTCCGACAGCTTGTCATCACCATCGCGCAAGGCAATCAGCTCGGAAATCAGGTCCTCGCGTGGCTGGGAGCGGCGTGCAGCAATTAAAACCCGGAAGAACTCGGCCATCTCCTGCGTGGCTTTTTCTGCCGTGTCGTATTTTTCAGGCGAAGTACGCGATGAGCCGATAAACAGCGCCATGTCGTCGGACATGCGCTTGACCTCGGACAAATCAGAACGATCCACCCCGAGCAGAGCCATGATCACCAGGCAAGGCAGGGGACCGGCGAATTCAGCGATGAAATCAAACTCGGTTTTCTCGCCGATCTGTTCAATCAGGCGGTCGGCGATCTGCTCGATCTGCGGCCTCATGGCTTGCATGGACCGCGGATGAAACACCTTGCTGGTCAGACGACGCAACCGGGTGTGCTCGGGGGGATCCTTGAAGACCATCCACAAGGACAGGTAGCGCATGATCTGACCGATACGCTGCGCCTCGGGGCTGGGCAGAGTTGCAAAAAAAGGCCTGAGGCGATCGGACGACAAGTTGCCCCGGTCCAGACAGATGGCCTTGATGTCCTCGTAGCGGGTCAGCACCCAGCTGCGCAGGCGCGTGCTCCAGTAGCACGGATCTTCGTCGCGCATGCGCTCAAAAATCGGATATGGGTTAGCCAGGGTCGCCGGATCCTCGGGATGCCAATCGATGGCTGCACTCATCAGCTCTTCTCCAAAATAGTGACAGCGCAGGCAGCCTCATCAAAACCAAGCACGCCGCCTCCGTTTTCAATCAGGCCAATTCGCGCGTCATGCACCTGCCGGGCACCGGCCTCGTGCCGCAGTTGCAGACAGACCTCGTGCACCATCGACAGGCCCGTGGCGCCCACCGGATGCCCCTTGGAAACCAAGCCCCCGGACACATTGACCGGCAAGCGCCCCCCCAGGGCGGTGGCCCCCGACTCGACCATCGCACCCCCCTTTCCATCGGCGCAAAATCGCAGCATCTCCAATTGGTAGATTTCACAAAAGGAAGTGGCGTCGTGCAACTCGACGAGGTCGATATCCTCAGGCCGCAAGCCGGTGTGTGCGTAGGCCTTGTCCGCGGCCACCCGCGACAGTCCGGGCTCATCGAGCGCCCTGTATTTGCCCCCCGACAACTGACTGGTGCGCACCAGAACCGCTCGCTCTCTCACGGCCTGCGGAAACTTGGCCAGCGCCTCCTCTGAACACAAAAGGGCCGCGGCAGCCCCGTCGCCCATCGGCGAACACATCGAGCGCGTCAGCGGCCAGCTGATCTCACGATCGGCCAGAACCTCATCGACGCTCAATTCAAAGCGGTACTGCGCCTTGGGATTCAAACTGCCGTGGTGGTGGTTCTTGGCGGCGGCCGCGGCGATCTGACGCTGGGTGGTCCCGTAGGTCTTCATGTGCCAAGCCGCCTGCATGGCGTAGGTATCCATGTAAATCGTGCGCCCGGGTCCAGGCTCGAAATGCTTGCCCGCCTGCTCACCGGCTCGCCGGTAGTAGTCATACCAACGCCGCGGTTCAAGCTGATCAATCGCAGTGCCGAAGATTTCCGCGATCCGCTCCGGGCGATCAGGGCTGACCAGCTTTTCAACACCCAGGGCCAGGCTGACCGAACATTGACCCGAAAGAATGTCCTTCCATGCACCATGGAATGCAAAGGAGGCGGTGGCACAGCCTCCTTCGACATTGATCATCGGCACGCGCTCCGGAAACCAGCCCGCTTCCACCATAGGCGTGAAACACACCTGGCCGCGTATGCCGCCCTGCCCCCACTGGCCCATGCCACAGTTTCCAAACCAAGCCTGCTCGATAAGGCCGACATCAGCACGCGTCAGGCCGGCATCAGCCAGGACATCGGTGTAGGCCCACTGGGCCAAATCTGAGAACGAGCGATCGACATGCTTGCCAAAAGGCGTGCAAGCGGTGCCGACGACATAGACCCGGCTCAAACCAGTCCCCCTGGGCCAGACCCTGCGCCGCCCCCTGCTTTTCGATAGTGCATGCCCGACAACCCTCCACAACGCTGTAGCTAGAATGCCAAACGATTGTTTTTCTAAGTAATGGGTTTGGGTATCAAGACAAACCCGTAGATCGCACAGCCCACGGGAGCTCTACCATGACCACCATGCAAAACATCATCCTTAGCAGCGGCGCTCGAACACCCCTCGGCGACTTCGGCAAGTCGCTGCGCGATACACCCCTGACCACGCTGGCGGTCCACGCTGTCAAGGCCAGCATGCACAGAGCCGGCCTGCAAGCCACCGATGTGGATCACCTGGTTTTTGGCAACACAGCCCCGGTCGACCACGATGGCCTGTTTGCCAGCCGCAAGGTTGCATTGGATGCCGGTATGGCTATCGAAAGCGCCGCCATCGGCGTCACGCGCGCCTGCGGCACGGGATCGCAAGCGATCGTCACCGCGGCTCAGCAAATCGTATCGGGGCACAGTCGGGTGGCGGTGGCTGCCGGCGGCGAGAACTATTCGCGGGTCCCTTATCTGGCCCATCGGGTGCGCTGGGGTGCACAACGCGGTCCCTTTGAATTCGTTGATGGTCTCGATTACATCTACCGCTGCCCCTTCACCCGCGAATTGATGGGCGACACCGCAGAGAACATGGTGGCCCGTTTCGGATACAGCCGTCAGGCCCAGGACGAATGGGGGCTGATGAGCCAGCACAGAGCAGGGGCAGCCATCGGTAGCGGCTTCCTGGCCCGGCAAATTGCTCCCATCGAATTGCAACTGGCCAAGGGAAAGACACAGCTTTTCGAACACGACGAATTCCCCCGCCCCGAAGTCACCCTGGAAAAGCTGTCCTCGCTTAAACCGGCCTTTCGCAAGGATGGCAAGGGCAGCGTGACGGCGGGCAACTCCAGTGGCGTGACCGATGGAGCGGCCGCTCTGATCGTGGCGGACGAGTCCGCTGCCAAACATTTGCAGATCCCGATGCAGGCCCGCCTCATCGACTGGGCAGTTGTCGGCGTTGCGCCCGAGATCATGGGCAGTGGCCCGGTCCCCGCCATTGCCAAACTATTGGCCCAGCGGGGGCTCAAAGTATCGGACATCGACTACTTTGAAATCAACGAAGCCTTCGCCGTGGTCAATCTACATGCTGAGAGGGAACTGGGTATTTCGCGCCAGCGAACCAATCTCTATGGAGGCGGAATCAGCCTCGGGCACCCGCCTGGGGCAACCGGATTGCGCATGACCATCACTGCGATGCATCACTTGCAAGATACCGGCGGGCGCTACGCGGTCATCAGTATGTGCTTGGGCTCGGGCATGGGCATGGCCACCCTGATTGAAAATCTGATGCGCTGATCGGTGGCGTGCTGGTGTGTGAGCCAGGCACGAGCGGCCCGGCACGAACGCCCACGCTCCTATAATTAAAAAATTTTTCTTAAATAGTCACTCTCAACGAGTCAGCGCCATCGCGCGGCCCCGTCGCAAGACCGGGGTAAGCGGCCTGAACGACAGGCCTTTGGCTCATCAACACCCCATGCATGGCAGTAGCGGCCCCCAGCACACCCTGAGCACTCTCGATGTGGTCTGCCTGATTTTGGGCACCGTCATCGGGGCAGGCATTTTCAAAGCGCCCTCGATTGTGGCTGGACACACCGGCGCGGTTGCTGATTTCTTTGCGGTCTGGATACTCGGCGGACTGATCTCCATCGGCGGGGCGCTTTGTTACGCGGAACTGGCCACCAGCCACCCTCACGCCGGGGGCGAATACCACTGGCTCTCGCGCGCCTTTGGCAAGCGCATGGCCTTCTTCTATGCCTGGGCACGAAGTACGGTCATCATCACCGGCTCCATCGCCATCCTGGCCATCACGCTGGGCGACTACTTGAGCACCATCGTCCCCTTGGGCGTTTATTCCAGCTATGTATGGGCGGTGGTCTGCATTGTGGCGGCCAGCGCGCTCAACCTGATGGGCATACGCGAGAGCACGCGCACGCAGAACACACTGACCGTACTGGAAATCGCCGGCATTCTGGCCATTGTCTTTGCCGGCTTTTCGGTCAACGACATCACCTCCATGCAAGACCTGCTGGCCCGGCAGAGCGGCACCACGCAGTATGGGCTGGCCATGGTGTTCGTGCTGCTGACCTTCGGCGGATGGAGCGAAGCGTCCTACCTGTCCTCCGAAATCAAGGACGGGCGTCGTGGCATCAGCCGCGCGCTGGTCTGGGGCCTGGGCGGCGTGACCTTGCTGTACCTGCTGGCCAATCTGGCCTACCTCAATGCCTTGGGCTTGCAAGGCATGGCGGCCTCCGGCGCGGTAGCCTCCGATGTTTTCACCCTGGCCTTTGGCAGAGAGTCCGCCATGCTCTTTAGCGTGATCGTGATCCTCTCGTGCTTGAACTCCCTGAATGCCACCATGATCTTTGGAGCGCGCAGCAACTTTGCGATGGGCCAGGACTTTCGCACTTTCGCGTGGCTCGGACGCTGGCATGGCTCGGGCAATCCTCGCAAAAGCCTGATTCTGCAGATGCTGGTTTCGCTGGCCGTGGTGGGACTGGCGGTGGTCACACGGCAGGGCTTTGAGACGGTGGTGGATTTCACCGCACCCGTATTCTGGAGCTTTGTCCTGATGGTGGGCCTGGCCCTTTTCATTCTCAGGTGGCGCCAGCCTGACCTGCCGCGGCCCTACCGGGTCCCCCTCTACCCCTGGCTGCCCCTGGCCTTTGTGGCCGTGACCGCCTGGATGCTCTGGTCCAGTCTGGTCTACACCGGCCTGGGCGCCCTGATGGGTGTGGCGGTTTT
>VGHR01000063.1 GCA_016868205.1 Betaproteobacteria bacterium | reverse complement strand
AAGCTGCGCAAGGAGGGCGTGCGTGAGGGCGCGTGGACCATCAGTCGTTTCAAAGGCCTGGGCGAAATGAGTGCTGAGCAACTCTGGGAGACGACCCTCAACCCGGATACCCGTCGCCTGCTGCAGGTCAGCCTTGGTTCTCTGGATTTGCTGCAAACAGAGCAGTTGATGAGCAAGTTGATGGGCAAGGGCGAGGCTCTGGCCCGACGGGAATTGATGGAATTGCACGGCGATCGAATAGAAATCGACATCTGATATGTCTTTGCATCGCCTCTTTGTGTGCATCCTGGCTCTGCTCGCGGCCACAACGGTACGAGCCGAGGTCTGGGCCTTTGTCGATGCCGATGGAGTGCCCCGCTTCGCCGGCCACCAGGTCGATGCCAGGTATCAGCTGTTCTTCAAGGGCAATGCGGCCGAAGTGCTGGCTCAGCCCCTTGCATCCCCGTGGCGCGCGGCGGGGCCTGCCCCGCCAGCGGCCGATGGGCGTGTCAACACCTCCCGACCGACTGACTCCGTGGTCTCTGCCGTCGCCGCGCTCACGCCCTCGGTGCGTCCGCGTCTGCTCGGGATGCTCGAGCGATCGCCGTCCTACAAGCGGGTGTTGCCGCTGATTGAAGAGACGGCCCGACAGCTGGGTTTGGATGCGAACCTGATGGTGGCGTTGATTGCGGCCGAGTCGGGTTTCAACCCGCGGGCGGTCTCGCCCAAGGGGGCGACAGGCCTGATGCAACTCATGCCGGGTACGGCTCAGCGCTACGGTGTGGGGCCGCAGGATGGCCTGTCACAGCAGGAGCGCCTGATGCAACCGGAGGTCAATCTGCGCGCTGGCGCCGCGTTTCTGCGCGATCTATTACTGATGTTTCCCAGCCGCCTTGATCTGGCCCTGGCCGCCTACAACGCCGGGCCCGGTGCCGTTCAGCGCGCCGGCAACCGAGTGCCCAACTACCCGGAGACTCAGAACTATGTGCGGGTGGTAACCGATCTGCTGGCGTATCTGAGGCCCCCCATTTTGACGCCGGCCGAAGTTGAACCGGCTGCGCCCGTGACCCGTGTTGTGCCCGCTGCGCCCCCCGTGTGGCTGCCGCCGCAGATGGCCGGCGCCGTAGCCCGGGGGATTTTGTTGCCGCCGGCGGGCATTGCGTTGCCCACGGATGCAAAGACGCTGCAGATCCCCGGTCAGCGCGACTGATTTTTTACGGAAAGCCATGGATTTATTCACCACCGACCCGAGTGCCGCCCCTGAGCCGGAGTCCGCCCAAGACGGTCTGGCCGCCTACGCTCAAAGAGCTTACCTGGAGTACGCCTTGAGCGTGGTCAAAGGCCGAGCCCTGCCGGAAGTCGGCGATGGCCAAAAGCCGGTGCAGCGGCGTATTCTTTACAGCATGGCCCGCATGGGGCTGGGCTTTGGTGGAAGCAATGGCACGGCCGGGGCCAAGCCCGTCAAGAGTGCCCGGGTCGTGGGCGATGTGCTGGGGCGGTTCCATCCGCACGGCGACCAGGCTGCCTACGATGCGCTGGTGCGCATGGCCCAGGATTTTTCACAGCGCTACCCCCTGATCGATGGTCAGGGCAATTTTGGATCCCGTGACGGTGACGGCGCTGCCGCCATGCGTTACACCGAGGCGCGTCTGGCTCGCATCACGCAGCTGTTACTCGAAGAAATCGATGAGGGAACGGTCGACTTTGTGCCGAACTACGATGGCTCTACTGAAGAGCCCGCTCGTTTGCCTGCCCGCCTGCCTTTTGCCTTGCTCAATGGCGCAAGCGGTATCGCGGTGGGCCTTGCCACGGAAATCCCCAGCCACAACTTGCGCGAGGTGGCCGAGGCCTGTGTGGCGCTGATCAAGGACCCTCAACTCGACGACGCGCAATTGCTCACCCTGATTCCAGGCCCCGACTACCCCGGAGGCGGACAAATCATCTCCAGCCCTTCCGAGATCGCTGCTGCCTACTCCGGTGGACGGGGATCGCTCAAGGTTCGTTCGGTCTGGAAGATCGAGGATCTGGCCCGGGGCCAATGGCAACTGGTGGTGACCGAGTTGCCGCCCGGCGTTAGCGCTCAAAAAGTACTCGAAGAAATCGAAGAGTTGAGCAACCCCAAGATCAAACTTGGCAAGAAGACGCTCAGTGCCGATCAGGTCTCGCTCAAGCAGACCCTGCTGGCTGTGCTCGACGGTGTGCGCGATGAATCCAGCAAGGATGCTCCGGTCCGTCTGGTGTTCGAGCCCAAGACCAGCCGGATTGAGCAAAACGAATTGATCAACACTCTGCTGGCCCATACCAGCCTGGAGACCTCGGCGCCGCTGAATCTGACCTTGATCGGTCTGGACGGCAAGCCGATGCAAAAGTCGCTGCGCCAGATGCTGAAGGAGTGGATTGTTTTCAGGCAGACCACGATTGAACGCCGCTCCCGATACCGACTGGACAAGGTGCTGGCGCGCATACATATCCTTGAGGGACGGCAAGTTGTGCTGCTGCACATCGACGAGGTGATCCGGATCATCCGCAATTCCGACGAGCCCAAGCCGGCCCTGATGGATCGCTTCGGGCTCAGCGACCGGCAGGCCGAGGATATCTTGGAGATACGCCTGCGCCAGTTGGCCCGGCTTGAAGCCCTGCGCATCGAGCAGGAGCTCAAGGAGTTGCGGCAAGAGCAGAGCCGCCTCGAGGACATCCTGGGCAGCCCGGCCTCGCTGCGTCGACTCATGGTGCGCGAGATCGAAGCCGATGCCAAGTCCTTCGGTGATGCGCGGCGAACCTTGATCCAGGCCGAGAAGAAGGCTGTGCAGGAGGTGCGGGTTGCTGATGAGCCGGTCACCGTGGTGGTGTCCTCTCGTGGCTGGGTACGCGCCCGGCAAGGGCACGGTCACGACCCCGCTGGATTTGCATTCAAGGCCGGAGATGCCTTGTATGGCACTTTTGAATGCCGCACGGTCGATACGCTGCTGGCCTTTGGCAGCAACGGACGGGTCTATTCGCTGGGGGTGTCGATGCTGCCAGGAGCGCGCGGTGATGGTCAGCCGGTAACCAGCTTTATCGAATTGGAAGCCGGAACCCAACTGGTGCACTATTTCGCCGGTGCTGCCTCCAGCACCTTGATGCTTTCAAGTTCGGCAGGCTACGGCTTTCTGGCCACAGTTGAAAACATGGTCTCGCGTAACAAGAGCGGCAAGGCCTTCATCACAGTCAACCCGGGTGAGACGGTCTGCGCGCCTTCCTGGGCCGCGGGTGAAGGCGTGGCGGCGGCCACCCATGTGGTCTGTGCCAGTGCAGGGGGGCGTATCCTCAGCTTTGGTATTGGCGAACTCAAACTGATGGAAAAGGGTGGCCGCGGACTGATGCTCATTGACCTGGAGGCCAAGGACGCGCTGGCCGGGGCAGCCGCCTACACCCGCAGCGTGCGCATCGAGGGTTTGGGACGCGGCGGCAAGCTGCGCGACGAAACGCTGGAGCTTCGCAGCCTCAACGCGACCCGGGCCGCGCGCGCCAAGAAGGGCAAGGCGGCTGACCTGGGCTTCAAGCCCAATCGGATCAGCCGACTGATCTAGGAGCGCTGTGCGAGCCCTGCCTTCAGGCGATCTCGGCGATCAATTCAATTTCCACGCAGGCGCCACGCGGGATCTGGGCCACGCCGAAGGCACTGCGGGCATGCTCACCGGCCGACCCGAAAACCTGATCAAACAGTTGACTGGCTCCATTGGTCACCAAGTGATGCTCGGTGAAGTCGGTGGTGGAGTTGACCAGGCTCATGAGCTTGACGATACGCCGCACCTGACGCAGGTCCTTGCCCGTGCTCTGTAGGGCGGCGTGCAGGGTGCCCATCAGGTCGATGGCGATGGCGCGGGCTGCTTCCATGCCTTCCTCGGTTTTCATGGTTTGCCCGAGCTTGCCCACCCACGGTTGGCCGTCGGGCTTTTTGGCAATGTGCCCGCTCAGAAAAATCAGGGATCCGGTTTGCACATAAGGCACATAGGCGGCCGCCGGACTTGACAGCGGAGGCAACTGGATTTGCAGGGATTGGAGGATGTCGTAGGGTTGGGTCATGATGTTAAGAACGGATGGAAAAACGCAGGATTTGCGATCACCGCCCCGGCTTAGCCTGACTTGGGTGAAGCCGGCTTGGGCACAAGCAGCGGCCCGTATTGTGCCTGCGCTCGGCCGGGTCTTAGCGCGAGCGATTCCTTTGCCGGATCAATCGAGGCAGCACCAGCAGCCCCAAGGCGACGAGCAGAAGGCTGGCTGACAGGGGCCGGCTGATGAAGGTGCTCCACTGCCCCTGGCTGATGGTCAGGGCCTGGCGCAGGGACTGTTCAGCCATAGGTCCGAGGATCAGGCCGACGATGAGCGGCGCGGCCGGAAAATCGAAACGCTTCATGAGAAAGCCCATCAGCCCGAAGACAAAAAGCAGGCCAACATTGAAGACCGAGTTGCCGGCTCCATAAACCCCGGCCACAGAGATCACGATGATGCCGGCATAAAGCCAGGGCGGTGGGATTTTCAGCAGTTTGACCCACAAGCCCACCAGCGGCAGGTTCAGTACCAGCAGGATGACATTACCGATGTAGAGGCTGGCGATCAGCGTCCAGACCAGGCTGCTTTGACTGGTAAACAGTTGCGGGCCCGTCTGTATGCCATAGCCTTCGAAGGCCGAAAGCATGATGGCCGCTGTGGCCGAGGTGGGGATGCCCAGCGTCAGCAAAGGCATGAGAACCCCTGCAGCGGCGGCATTATTGGCCGCCTCGGGACCGGCGACCCCTTCAATGGCCCCCTGGCCAAACTCTTCAGGATGTTTGGAGAGTTTTTTTTCGGTGTAGTAGGACAACAGGGTGGGTAATTCGGCGCCTCCAGCGGGCAGGGCGCCGATGGGAAAACCGAACAAGGCTCCGCGCAGCCACGCTTTCCAGGATCGCGCCCAGTCGCGCGCGCTCATCCAGAGGCTGCCCGTGACCCGTAACACCTCGCCGCTCTGGGTTTGTCGCCCTTGCCAAGCCAGATACAAGGCTTCGCCAACAGCAAACAGACCAACGGCTGCCACAGTCACTTCAATGCCATCCAAGAGTTCGGGGCGACCAAAGGTGAACCTGGGTTGTCCCGTCTGCAGGTCTACGCCCACCATGCCCAGCAGCAGTCCGGCAAAGAGGCTGACCAGTCCGCGCAGTACGGAGCGTCCCAGTACCGCGGAGACCGCCACCAGCGAGAGCACCATCAGGCTGAAGTATTCGGCCGGACCAAAGGCCAGCGCCCATTCAACCACCAGGGGGGCAATGAAGGTCAGCGCGATGGTGCCAATGGTTCCTGCGACAAAGCTGCCCAGTGCGGCAGTGGCCAGGGCTTGCCCGGCGCGTCCGCGCCGGGCCATGAGGTTGCCCTCCAGTGCGGTCACCACGGTAGAGGACTCGCCCGGTGTGTTGAGCAGGATAGAGGTGGTCGAGCCGCCATAGGCAGCCCCATAGTAGATGCCCGCAAACATGACGAACATGCTCGAGGCCGGAACATGATAGGTCAGCGGCAGGAGCAGGGCGATGGTCAGTGCCGGGCCGATACCGGGGAGCACGCCCACCAGCGTGCCAACCAGGCAACCGGCGAAACCCCACATCAGCGTGGCCGGTTGAAGGGCGCTGGCAAATCCGCCCATCAGGGCGCTAAAGGCATCCATACATGGCCTCGGCTCTTAAAACAAAATCGGCAGTGCCGGTCCCAGTCCCACCCCCAATAGGCGTGCGAACAGGGTCCAAAACACCAGGGCAATGGAGCCGCAGATGAGCACAGATTTGAGCGTGAGCGGGCTGTCGAAGCTGCGCGCTATCAGCATGCCGCAGACCGTGGCCGGGATCACAAACCCGACGAAGGGGACAAGCAGCATGAAAGCGACTCCACCGGCCAGCAGCCAGCCCAGACGGCCGACCGATCCGGGCAGGGGCGATTGATCGTCTTGACGGCTTTCATCGGCCTGTCCGCCCCGCCAGGCGCTTAGGGCGTAAAGCGAGGCGCAAACGCTCAGCCCGGCGGTGATGAGGGCCGGCACCAGGGTGGCCCCGACCGTCATCTGCATCGCCGAGGAGGGAATCTGCGTCACCTGCCACGCGGCCACTGCACAGAGTACCAGCAGCAGCAGTGCCAAGCGCACAGGGGTCATACCAGGCCGAGGTCTTTCATGACAGCTTCAGTTTTGGCAAGATCGGAGGCCAGTTCGCGCACGAAGGGCTGCTCGGTCATGAACACATCGGTCCACTTGCGTGTCTCGAGCTCTTTTTGCCAGGCCGAAGATTTGACCACCGCCGTCATGAAATTGATCAGGCCCTCCCTCTGGGCGGCGTTGATACCGGGCGCGCCGAAAACGCCGCGCCAGTTGGCCATCACCACATCGAGGCCGAGTTCGCTCATGGTGGGCAGGTTAACGCCCGGAGTGCGTCGGCTGCCCGAGGTGGCCAGGGCGATCATGCGTCCAGCCTTGATCTGTTCCTCAAATTCGGAGTAGCCGGAAATCCCCGCCACCACCTGGCCGCCGATGATGGCCGCATTGGCCGGCCCACCGCCGGCAAAGGCTACATAAGCCGCCTCGCGTGGATTGCGCCCCATTGCCTTGACCATCAGGCCCAAGATGAGGTGATCGGTTCCGCCGGCGCTGCCGCCAGCAACTGAAACGGCCTTGGGGTTGGCTTTGAGGGCCTCCATCAGTTCTTTCCAGGTCTTGATCTTGCCGTTGGCGGGAACCACCACCACGCCGGCTTCTTCGGTCAGGCGCGCAATCGGGGTGACATCTTTCATCGTGACCGGGCTCTTGTTGGCCAGGGCCGCCCCCACCATGACTGAGCCGCCGACCATCAGGCTGTTGCCCTGACCCTTGCGCTGGTTGACAAAGCGGGGTAACCCCACCATCCCACCGGCGCCACCCACATTTTCGAACTGCATTTGACCCACCAAGCCAGCGGCCTTGGCGGCGCGTTCGATTGCACGCGCCGTGCCGTCCCAGCCGCCACCCGGGGCCGCAGGAACGAACATATTGATGGTGTCGAACATCGGCTTGCCCTGCGCTCGAGTCGGCCAGACGGTGGCCGCTGCAGCGGCCCCGGCCATTTGAAGAAGATGTCGTCGGTTGGGGTTCATGGCTCCTCCTGAAAAATCTTGTTTTGTAACCACACGCGTCAACACAGGTTCCGGATCATAGTCCCCAACGGGGGGGCTCTCAAGACGCGGGACGGACTTCCTTGGGGGCAGGGACTGCGTCCTCCCAAGCCGTGACGGTCACCGCCACGCTCAACGCATGCTCGATGGCCCCCCGAATCACGCCGCGCAGGGGCGAGAGGTCCGCGTAGTCCCGGCCGACCGCCAGGGTGACATAGTCTTGGCCGGGTGATCGACGATTGGTGGGGTCCAGATCCAGCCATTGGCCGGGTTGACTGGGGTCGATCTCTGCGCGGTCGCTCAGAGCCGGGCAATAGACCGAGGCCCAAGCGTGCGAAGCATCGCTGCCGATCAATCGCGCTTGCCCCGGGGGCGGATCGGTCAGCAGGTAGCCGCTCACATAGCGTGCGGGCAGTCCCAGGGACCGGCAGCAGGCGATCAGGATGTGCGCAAAGTCCTGGCACACGCCGCGCTGCTGGACCAGCGCCTGCGCCGCCGGCGTATCGACCTCGGTGCTGTGCGGCTCGTAGCGCATGTGTCGATGCAGCCTTTCCATCAGATCCCAGGCGGCTTCGGGCAGGGGGCGCCCCGGTACAAAACTGGGTCTGGCGAAGTCCGCAAAGACTTTGGCGCGAGGGGCCAGAGCCGAGGCAAAAGCAAATTCGAGGGCTGCATCGCAGACGGCCCCAACTCGGTAGTGGTACCGGCGCGCCACTTCATCCCAGGCGGGGCCCGGCCCCAAGGCAGGCTGGGCCAGGCCAGTACGCACCAGGGTTTCGGCCCGGACATGCAGGTGGCCATGGGCTCGGTACAGATCGAAATGAAGTCGCTGGTTGTCGTACAGATCGCGCGAGAGCTGCTGGTGGTCTGGCGTCGGATCGATACGCAGTTCGTGCCGCAAGACCTGCTGCTGCGGCCCGTCAAGGGGCCTGAGATAGGCCAGGTGGTGCGCGTTCAGGGCCGCCGGCCGGTAGTCGTAGCGCGTTTCGTGCAGGATATGCAGCAGCACGGTCGTCTCTCAGGTGGAGGCAGCGCGATCGCCGAAGTACCGTGCTTGCAGATGTGCACCCGCCGCGCGCGACGACTCGGCCAGCACGCGCAGGGCTTGGGCGAGAGCGGCAGGCGGGGGCGAGTCGATGGACGCCCGGCAGCTGCGCAGACCCCCCGCCAAGGCCTCCAGGGCGCCCTCGAGACAGGCGCCCGGCGCACTGTACTCCTCGATCGTATCGATCTGTTGGCGCAGGGCGGTCAGGTGCTGCGCCCACGAGCCCGGTGGCGCAAACTCAAGGCGCATTCGCAGCCACTGGTGCTCATCGGTATCGCCTGCATGTGGTGTTGCGCCCTCCAGCAACTGGTCCAGGGCTTGGCGGGTGGAGGACTCGGACAGTGCTGCGCAGGCGCAGGCATCGGCCAGCGCCCTGGGCCAAAGGCTCAGCCTCTCGATCAACAAGCCGGCCCCAAAAAGAGCGGCATCGGCTCGATGCCAGGCCCCCTCGGCGAAGAAAGCGCGGATCTGCAAGATGTATCGATCCGTCGCGCCCCGGTCTTTGTCGATCGGAGGCCCACTTGCATTCCACGGACCCTGCGATCCACTCCACTGGGCCCGCGCCGCCTCCAGCCCTTGTTGCAGCGCTTGCGGCAGGTGGGCGTGCAAACGAGCCACCCGCTCGGCCATGGCGTGCAGATTGAACCGGATGCCATTTAAGCGCGCGTGTTGAAGGTCTTGGGCCAGGGCTTCAGGCAGATGGTGCAGGCCGATCAGGGCCGAGGGGGTGTCTTCGGGGACCAGCGCCGCCAGGCGCAGCAAAGAGTCCAGCCAGGCCCTCTGCGCAGGGGATACGCAGGGACTTTCGATCAGCTTGTAGGCCAGGGTCGTGGCCCGCAGGGCCAACTCGGCCCGGGTCAAATAACGGCCCAGCCAAAACATGTCTTCGGCCCGCCGGGCCAGAATCGGTGTGGGTGCTGTGACCTTGACCCGCGTTTCGGGCGGGGCGCTGGATCCGCCCAGTACCCAGGCCTCGGCGTGTAGCTCAGCGCCCAGGGCTCCATCAGGCAATGACAGTCGGGCCAGGGCGCCAGGCACCACGCACCACCGGTGGTCCGTACCCAAGACAGCGAAGACACGCAGGGTCATGGGACACAGCTGGAGCTCACCGTGCTCCCATTGGGGCGTCAGTGACGGGCGCAGGCGCTGTTGCAGCGTGTAGGCCTCGCCGTTCTCGCGCAGTCGCTGGGCCCAGATCGTCAGCGAGTCGGTGTACGCCAGGTCGGTGACTTCTGCGGGCCGGTTCGGATGGCTTTGAATCACGCTGTACTGGGACAAGTCGCTCCCTGCGTTGTCCAGCGCCGCTGTCTCGCCGCACCACCAGCTGGCGCGGTCCGGCAAGAGCAGCTCCTCGCCGCGAAGCGCTCGACTGAGTCCGGGCATAAATCCGGCCAGGGCAGGCGACTCCAGAAAGCCGGTTCCTGGCGAGTTGCTGATCGTCACATGGCCCGCGCGCAGCGCCTGCAGCAGTCCGGGCACCCCGAGGCTGCAGTCGGCACGCAATTCCAGCGGGTCGATCTGTTCGTCGGCCAGGCTGGCCAGCAGGCCGTGCACTGGCAGCAGGCCGCCCAGACTTTTGAGGTAGAGGCAAGCCTGCCGTATCAGAAGATCATCGCCTCGGGCAGGAATCAGGCCCAGTTGCACTGCCAGGGCGTCGTCGATGATGTTTTTTTCGAATGTATCGCCCCCGAGCATCACCCACCTGGGCGCAAGTTCGGCGGCGGCCGACTCGGCCGACCGCAAGCCCTGCATCCAGACGGCGATTGCTTCGATCGGACTGCGCACGCCCAGGTCAGCCAGAGTCGATGCCAGGGTCACTTGGCTGCGCTCGCGTTGCCGCCAGAGCATCCCCAGGCCCTGCGGAGCTTGTGTTTGTTGCCCCAGTACCTGCCAATGGCCCTGCGGGTCGCGGACCAGATCAAAGGCCAGCAGGCGCAACCGGGCTGAGGGCCTCGGCGGACTGGTGCGTGCAGGCCGCAAGTAGCCAGGGTGGCCGCGCACCAAGGCCTGGGGCAACAGGCCCCGCTGCGTGAGTTCTTCGGCCCCGTAGGCATCATCGAGGATGGCCTGCAGCAACTGGGCTCTTTGCACCAGTCCTGATTCGATGAGCGCCCAGTCGGTGGCTTCGATCAGGACCGGCAAGGGGCCGGCGGCCTGCCAGTGCGCCTGCGGCACAAGCCAGAGCAAGCGTGCCCAACTCGACCGGATGACCGACTTGTCGGCCTTTTGCAGCTGCGATGCCGCCAGTGCGCGCAACTCGTCGAAGTGCCCGCTGCGAAATGATGTCGACTCTGTGCTGACGCCCACACTCGGGATTGTGCCAATCCCCGGGGGAAATTGGGGTCAGAGACGGTTTTCTTGTCAAAAAAGGTATCGGGCTGGGTCGGACCTCGGCAGGCCGCTCGCTCGGTTTGATACTGCTTGCAAGAGCTTGCGGCCGCAGGTGTCGCAAGGTCTGCCCTTCTTGATCCCCGCTATTGGCTCATGCGCACCGATCCTGTCGTCTCGCCCATGCCCTGGGTCCTCGGGGTGCTGGGTGGAACCGCGCTGCACTTGCAGCAGGCGCAATTGTGGCCTCTGGCGCTCTACACCCTGATGCTGGTTCTGTCGCTTGCGGCGGCCTGGATGGCCTGCTTGCACCGATGTCACCCCATTCGGTTTTCTGTGATCGCGATGATGTGTGGGGCTCTGTTGTCTTTTTCCCAATCGGGATGGCGCGCCCAGGTGTTTATCGCCCAGGCCATGCCTGCTGACTTGGAGGGACGGGACATTGAACTCGTCGGACGGGTCCAGGGTTTGCCTCAGTTTGCGCCCCAGGCTTTGCGATTTGGCCTGCGGGTGGAGCAGGCGCAGGTCGACGGCAGGGCGGTGGCCTTGCCCCCCGAGATAGCCCTGTCCTGGTATATGAGCCGGATCGTGCAGCCCGAACTCGATTCGATCGAGAAAGCCGATGCGACCGATGGCCAGATCTATCGCGAGGCCCTGGCCGAGCAAGCCCGACGACAACCGCAGCCTGTCGTACCCGGAGAGCGCTGGCAGATGACGGTCCGGCTCAAGGCTCCCCATGCGCATATCAACCCCCATGGTCACGATCATGAGTTGCGCCTGTGGGAGCAGGGGGTGGGAGCGTTGGGCTATGTGCGCACGGCCGCCCGTCACGCGGCCCCGGTCAGACTCCATGCGCCCCGCGGCGCCTGGATCGATCGTGCCCGCCTGGCGACCCGATCGGCTATCTATCAGGCGATCGATTCCTCGACCTCGGCGGGTGTGATTGCCGCTCTGGTGATGGGAGATCAGCAGGCCATTGAGCGTGCAGACTGGGACTTGTTTCGGGCGACCGGGGTAGCCCATTTGATGAGCATTTCCGGTCTGCACATTACCCTGTTCGCTTGGCTGGCCACCGCGGCGGTCGGGGTGTTTTGGCGGCGATCGGCCCTGGTGTCGCCGACCCTGTGCCTGGCCGTGCCGGCGCATGTGGCTGGAGCCTGCGGGGGCTTGCTGCTCGCCACTACCTACGCGCTGTTCTCTGGCTGGGCCGTGCCTGCCCAGCGCACGATCTTCATGCTGGCCGTGGTGGTGGCCTTGCGTCTGCTCGCACGCCCCTGGCCCTGGCCCGTCGCTTGGCTCTTGGTCATGTCGGCGGTTCTGTTGATGGACCCGTGGGCCCTTATGCAGGCCGGCTTTTGGTTGTCTTTTGCGGCGGTGGGCATTCTTTTCGCCAGCGACTCTTCGGGTCAACAGCAGCAAGATCGCCTCTCGCCGGGCCGGTCCTGGATCCAACGCTCGCTCGGCATAGCCGCCAGGTTTGTGCGCGAGCAATGGGTCATGACCTTGGCCTTGGCACCCTTGAGCCTGCTGTTGTTCCAGCAGGTCTCGGTAGTCGGTTTGTTGGCCAATATGGTGGCCATACCTTGGGCGACCCTGCTGGTCACGCCCCTGGGCTTGCTCGGGACGGTCATTCCCCCGCTGTGGGAAGTGGCTGCCGGAGCGATGCTGATCCTTACAAAGCTTCTGGCACCGCTGGCGCATGCACCATGGGCGGTACTGGAAAGACCGGCCGCACCATGGTGGTGCGCTGCAGGCGGTTTGTTGGGGGGTCTTTTGCTGGTGATGCGATGGCCTTGGTCCGTACGCGTTCTGGGATTTGCCCTGATGCTGCCGGTCGTCCTGTGGCAGGCGCCGCGGCCGGCATCCGGCCACTTCGAAGTGCTCGCGCTCGATGTCGGACAGGGCAGCGCGGTGCTGGTCAGGACCGCCAACTACAGCCTGCTCTACGACGCTGGGCCTCGCTATTCGAAGGAAAGCGATGCGGGCCATCGCGTGCTGGTGCCATTGCTGCGAGCCCTGGGCCTCAAGCTCGATCTGATGGTGCTCAGCCACGGTGATTCGGATCACACTGGGGGAGCGGCTGCTGTTTTGGCCCGACAGCCAGATCTAACCGTTTTCGGTTCGCTGCCGCTCGACCCTGGCTTGAAGGCGGACCGGAACTCCCATCAGGCCTGTCGGTCCGGCCAGCGCTGGCAGCGCGATGGCGTGGATTTTCAAATCCTCCACCCCTCCGAAGCTTTCTCCGCCTCGACGCGCAAGTCCAATGCCCTGAGCTGCGTGCTCATGATTTCGGCCCCCGGTGGCCGAGCTTTGTTGACCGGAGATCTGGAAGCAGCGCAGGAGCGTCAGCTGGTTGCGCAGTGGGGGCCGTTCTTACGGGCCGATTGGCTGCTGGCTCCCCATCATGGCAGCCGCACCTCATCGAGCGCCGAGTTCCTCGACGCCGTCAAACCGCAATGGGTGGTGGTTCAGGCCGGCTATCGCAACCGGTTCGGCCACCCTGCAGGCTCGGTGGTCGAGCGCTATCAGCAGCGGAAAATCCATCTGGTATCGACCGTCTGGTGCGGTGCAGCCATTTGGAGCAGCGAGCGCCCCGCTCAGCTCGACTGCCAGCGCGAGCGGTCGGCTCGCTATTGGCATCACCGCCAGACGCCGGCTCGGTAAAGGCCTAATCCAGCGAGCCGCCAGACCTCTGGCAAGGTCCTTGCTAACCTTGAGCCAGGGGCGCGCGCAGCGCGACGCAAGCGGAGAAGCAGGTCATGGGCAAACTGGCTTTTGATGAGATGCACCTGGCATCCGGCGCGATACGGGAGCACTACAGGCAGTACCAGGGCTGGCTGGCACAGCAGCCACAGCCCATGATGCAGGCCCGTCGCGAGGAGGCCGAGATGATCTTCCGCCGTGTCGGCATCACCTTTGCAGTGTATGGGGCCAAGGATGAGGAGGGCGCTGGCACCGAGCGCCTGATTCCCTTCGACCTGATTCCCCGCATCATCCCCGCGCACGAGTGGCAGATCTTGCAGGCCGGTTTGTCACAACGGGTCACCGCCCTCAACCGATTTATTCACGATGTCTACCACGGCCAGGATATCTTGCGCGCCGGCGTGGTCCCGGCCGATCAGGTTTTGCGCAACACGCAGTTTCGCCCCGAGATGGTGGGGGTTGATGTGCCTGGCGGCATTTACTCTCACATCAGCGGTATTGACATCGTGCGCGCATCGGGTGCTGAGGGTCAGGGTGAGTACTTCGTGCTTGAAGACAACCTGCGTGTGCCCTCGGGCGTCAGCTACATGATTGAAGACCGCAAAATGATGATGCGTTTGTTCCCGGAGCTTTTTTCCCAGAACCGGGTGGCTCCGGTGGCGCATTACCCGGACCTGCTGCTCGAGACCCTCAGGGCCATGGCACCCAGCGGCCAAAGCGAGCCAACCGTGGTGGTCCTGACGCCGGGTATGTACAACTCGGCCTATTTTGAACACGCTTTTTTGGCCCAGCAGATGGGGGTGGAGCTGGTTGAGGGTCAGGACCTGTTCTCTGAAAACGACCGCATTTTTATGCGCACCACCCGTGGACCCAAGCGTGTGGATGTGATTTACCGGCGGGTGGACGATGACTTTCTGGATCCCCTGGTGTTCCGGCCCGATTCGTCCTTGGGCTGCGCGGGTTTGTTGGGGGCCTACCGGGCCGGTCATGTGGCGATTTGCAACGCCATCGGCACGGGGGTGGCTGACGACAAATCGATTTACCCCTATGTGCCGGCGATGATTGAGTTTTATCTTGGGGAGAAACCCGTTCTTTCCAATGTGCCCACCTATCAGTGCCGCTTGCCGGAGGATCTGGCCTACACACTGGCCCATCTTGAAGACCTGGTGGTCAAGGAGGTGCACGGAGCGGGCGGCTATGGCATGCTGGTGGGCCCGGCAGCCTCGGCGGCCGAGATTGAGGCTTTTCGCAAGGTGCTGCAGGCCCACCCGGCTGGCTACATCGCGCAGCCCACACTGAGTCTGTCGACCTGCCCGACCTATGTGGATAGCGGCATTGCGCCGCGTCACATCGATCTGCGCCCTTTCGTTCTGAGCGGCCGCCAACTGCAGATGGTTCCCGGTGGATTGACCCGGGTGGCCCTCAAGGAAGGATCGCTGGTGGTCAATTCCTCGCAGGGCGGCGGTACCAAGGACACCTGGATTCTGGAGTCGGAGCCCAGCGTCTAGCAGAGCCTGTGCGTCAAGACTGGCCGTTTATTGCGCTGTTTATCTAAGGACTTTCATGCTTTCCCGTACCGCCGATCATCTGTTCTGGATGTCCCGTTACACCGAGCGGGCCGAGAACACAGCACGCATGCTGGATGTGAATTACCAAACCTCGCTGCTGCCGCAGTCGGCTGCATTGGCCCAGGCCGGCTGGTGGGGCATGTTGTCCATCAGCGAGCTCAAGACGGCTTATCAGGCGCGCTTTGGCGATGCGCTCAATTCGCGTCTGGTCATGGACTTCATGGTGCGCGATGAGGGCAATCCATCGAGCATCATTTCCTGCCTGCGTGCGGCCCGCGAAAATGCTCGCGCGGTGCGGGGGTCCTTGACCACCGAGGTGTGGGAGACGCAAAACCAGACCTATTTGGAGTTGGTGCGCATGTTGAGCCAGGACGCTCTCGAGCGTGACCCGGCCACATTTTTTGAGTGGGTCAAATACCGCTCGCACCTGTCCCGCGGCGTCACCTCGGGCACCATGCTCCAGGACGAGGCCTTTAATTTCTTGCGTATGGGCACATTTCTCGAGCGCGCCGACAACACCGCCCGACTCATTGATGTGAAATTCCACGCCCTGGGCTCGGATTTCCACGGCCAAACTCAAGAGCAGGAGCTGGACTTCTACCACTGGAGCGCGGTGCTGCGCAGCGTGTCGGCCTTTGAGGTCTATCGCAAGGTCTATCGCGATGTGATCAAACCCGAGCGGGTGGCTGAATTGCTGATCCTGCGCTCTGACATGCCCCGCTCTCTTCATGGCTGCTTGCGCGAGGTGATTGCCAACCTGGACAGCGTCACTTTGGATCCTGCCAGCCAGAGCCGCCGTCGGGCCGGCAAGCTGCGTGCTGACCTGCAGTTCGCTCGTATTGACGAGATTCTTGCGACTGGACTGCACGCTTTCTTGACCCAGTTTCTCGACCGGATCAATGAAATAGGCGCCCATGTCAGCCGCGAATTTTTGGTGCCGGCCTGAGCAGGCCTTTGACCTGGGTCCTGAAAATCTGTTTTTCAGCCGTCGGTAAGACTTCTACTCGGTCTCCCTCTTGCGCGAGGGCGATCTTGCTGTAATTCTCTCGAACGTTTCCCGCCTCTAA
>VGHR01000062.1 GCA_016868205.1 Betaproteobacteria bacterium | reverse complement strand
CTCTTTTTGGTTCGAATCCCCGACCCCACCAAAAATAGGGGGGTCGAAAACTGAGCGAGTTAGTTAAACAATCGCTTCTGGGCCGCCAGAACAAGACCTGCTAACTCGCTCAGTCGGGTTGTCAGGCGCTCAGAGCCCCGCACCACGCGGGGCTTTTTGCTATGGGCTCCTGACTGACCCTATGGCAACCCACCCCCGAAATCCGTCTCAAACCCCGTTTCGTCTCAGAACCTCCTGACTTTTTGTCCGCGGTACGGCGGGAGGGGGTTGGAAAAAAACTGGGGTTTAGGCGCCGCACTGATTAGCGTTTTGAGACTCTCAGAAGAGTCACATCTTCATGATTGCGCGAGCGGCTTGGATCGTTTCTCTGCATAAATTTTCTTGCTTGTCGTTTAAAAGTTGAACCGCAAGACGTCGAATGGACCTTACTTGGTTGATTTCCTTTTCCGTGACCTTCGCGTCGGGACGCAGGTCTAATACCCGTAGCGCCCCTTTTCCGTACTGCGAGGTAATTGCCGCATCCACCTCAGCAATTTGCCGTTCGCACAGGCTCTTGTAGACAGGAGGCTCCGGCTTTAAGTAGACCCTTTAGTAATAGTTGCCGGCCGCTAAGACTAAAACGAATAGCGTGGCTGAAATCGAAATGGCAATTCTGGGATTCATCTGCTTCGCAAGAGGGCATTACTAGGTGCAAACGCACCTGGCTCAGCCTAGCAACCCACTGTTGCGAAGAGTCTCATTCGATTTGCCGTGAGTCCCGTTGTGCCAATCTCTTGACAACGGTTACCAGCGCAGCACCTCAGGCCCTAACCACTGGCCAACCCATCCTGTAAGTGCAATTCCCATTGAGTACCAAATCGCCACGAAGGCAACAGAAGTCTCCGGGCAGGCTAATGAATACCCCATCGCGCCCAGCACACCCGCTACCAATCCAGCTGCAAAACCTGCTTGCTTCAGTCGAGTAGGCGCGAGACTGCGCATAGCCCAGAGAATAGCGGTCAGCGCCGGCAACGAGAGCATCATTAGCATCCAGGGGCAGATCCACCATGTCTGTCCCAACAATGCAGACCATCGCCCGCCTTCCGGTGTTGTGATCAAAGTCACAGCCCCTGCAAGCAGCATGAGTAGGAAGACACTCGTGACCGCTGCACGAGCCATGACTGTGGAAGATACGGGGCGGGACAGTCTCGCCGCCAGAGCGCTGGTCCCAACCAGTAACAGTACCGCGTAGACAAGCTTTATCCACGGAGCAGCCGTGTAAAAAACAGCTGCTGGCAAGGGGCCTATCAGGGCCAGTGCGAGGACGCTGCTGGCCAGAAGACCCAGTGATGCAGCTGCCGCCAAGTGGCGACCCACAGGAAAGTCAGGCGCCGGGCCAGCCTGCCTGGCGAGCATCTCAATCAGTGTGTCGGTTTTCACTTGGGTTCCTTGCGGACAAGGGCCGCCAGACGTTTGAGGCCCCTGTGAACTTGAACTTTGATCGCCGATTCGGAAACACCTGTCCGTTTTGAGGCCTGGGTCAGGCTCAGGCCTTCAAGTTTGGTCATTTCAATGGCGATACGTTGCGCTCTCGGCAACTCTTCGAGGAGGCTGCGCAGGTCACGCTTGGCCAGAGTCTCGCCCGGCTCTTCGGCTGCCAAGTCATCTTCCAGGCCGTCGATCGGCTCATGCAGGGCTTCACGCCGACCACGTCGGCGGTAAAGATCCATCAATTTGTGACGAGAAATGCCCAGTACCCAGGCTGACACGGGCTGCGTCGGGTCATAGCTATCACGGTGCAAATGCAGCGCTAGCAAAGTCTCCTGCACGAGATCCTCTACTTCGTCCGGCAGGTTCATCAGATGGCGACGAAAGTAGGAACGCAGTCGCCCCGCAATCAATCGAAGAGCTTCTTGGTAAGCCAACTCATTTCCTGATTGTGCGCGCAACCACAGCGGCTTCAGGCCGGACTCGAAGTCACTGTGTTGCTTGTAGTTCTTCAATTCGTCGGGGATGATGGTTTGGTTACACCCATCCAGTATGGGCGGTGACTTTGTGCGGGTCGGCTTCTGGTCGCAGCGATGTAACCTTTGCCTTGCCAACTGCGAATTATGGAGGACATGGACATCCTCCTGGTACCACCTGATCGCGAGCAGCCCGTTTCGGGGGCGGACACACGGTTCCCGCTTGCCACCTTTAAGCAATTGCCCTCTCGTCTTGTCTTTCCGGTCGTGTTTTCGGCCTTGATCGCATCGGCCGTACCAGTGTGCGCGAGCGCTGGCGCTGTGCCGCTTACGGATCATGCAGGGGTTCAGTGGGTGGGGCGATTCGATCTCGGACTTGGTCCCTGGCAAGTGGTTCGGCTGAGGTCCGGACAACGTCCCAACAGCTTCAGATTGACCCAGTGGGAAGGTGTCTACTCGGTCGAGGTCATTTCCCAGTCCAGCATGTCGCTCCTGGCCCGCCCCATCAGCGTTGACCTCGATGCCACCCCCGTGTTGTGCTGGCGTTGGCGCGTAGGCGCGTCCTTGGCCCAAGCTGACATGACTCGCAGGGAGGGTGACGACTACGCGGGGAGGGTTTATGTGAGCTTTCGGCTGCCGACTGCATCCATCGGCCTGGCGCTGCGTGCCCAGCTGGCGGTCGCGCGGGCCATATGGGGGCAGGACGTCCCCGATGCCGCCATCAATTACGTATGGGACAACCGCCAACCCGTCGGCACCACACACCCCAACGCCTACACAGATCGTGCTCAGATGGTGGTCCTGCGTAGCGGCGACCAGGATGCCGGGCGATGGGTGTGGGAGCGAGTCGACGTGCGCCGTGACGTGACGCGGTATTTTGGGGCTGGGGCGCAGCCTGTCCAATTGGCGATCACCGCCGATACCGACAACACCCAGTCCGCCGCGAAGTCGGGGTTTGCAGATCTCCATTTCGTGCCAGCAGATAAACCATGTGATCGGCGGCAGGGTGAGGGCCAATGAGTCGAGTTTGTAACTTTTCAGTCCAACCCGGCGAATAGCTCAGGACACCATCCTTTGATTGAGCAGCATGCGACCCACCCTACCTCTTCTCGTCAAGACTGACTTTCCTGCGTTGCATCGCGAGGTTTTGGAAACGTTGCAGGTCAACCTGGGTTACAAGTGCAATCAGACCTGTTTGCACTGCCATGTGAACGCAGGGCCCCATCGCACCGAAATGATGGATGAAGACACGGTCAAGTTGGTGCTGGCTGTTTTGAAGACACGCCACATCAAGACGGTGGATTTAACTGGTGGGGCGCCCGAGCTTAATGTCAACTTTCGCGCTCTCGTGCGACAAGCGCGCCAAATGGGGGCGCGAGTGATCGATCGCTGTAACCTGACCATCCTCTCAGAGCCTGGACAGGAAGGGTTGGCCGAGTTCCTGGCCGAACAGGGCGTCGAAGTGACGGCTTCTCTACCTTGCTATTCGCCTTCGAACGTGGATCGCCAGCGCGGAGATGGGGTGTTCGAGCGCAGCATCGCGGGCCTGCAATTGCTCAATGAACTGAGCTATGGACAACCCGGTTCTGGCTTGACGCTCAACCTCGTCTACAACCCGCAAGGTCCCGTGCTGCCACCCGCACAAGGCCCCCTCGAGGCCGACTACAAGCGAGAGCTGTGGCAGCACTTCGGCATCCGCTTCAATCAGTTGTTTGCCATTACCAACATGCCGGTGCAGCGTTTTGGCAGCACCCTCGTCAGTAAGGGCAGCTTTGAGAGCTACATGCGCCTGCTCAAGGACTCCTATCGCCCTGAAAATCTTCAGACGGTGATGTGCCGAACCCTGCTGAGTGTGGATTGGCAGGGTTACCTCTACGACTGCGACTTCAACCAGATGCTGGGCATTCCGGCTACGCTGGGACCCGCATCAAGGCCGCACCTGCGCGACCTCCTTGGTGCCAATGTGACCGGCACCCCGATCCGCGTGGCGGACCACTGCTACGGTTGCACGGCTGGACAAGGCAGCAGTTGCGGTGGCGCCCTGGAAACTGAACCCAGCGGCCAGAAGCTCGCGTGCGCTGGGGGAGAGTCAGGATGAGTGCGCCCCGACTTTGGGTACGGTGGCTCTTGCTGTTGCTGGGTGGTCTGGTCCTGTGGATGGCCTACCGGCACTGGGACCTGGGCCAGTGGCTGACCCTGGAGCAGCTCAAGGCCAGCCGAGATACGCTGGCCAGTCTCTACACGAATCATCCGCTGCAGACGGCCCTTGCCTTTTTTGGGGTGTATGTGCTGGCTGCCGCGCTGTCATTTCCGGGCGCATCCATCCTCACCCTGGCTGCGGGTGCTATGTATGGCTGGGCGCTGGGTCTTCTGTTGGTGTCGTTCGCCTCCAGCGTGGGTGCGCTGCTGGCTTTCTGGGTATCGCGTTACTTGCTGCGCGACTTCTTCCAGCAGCGCTTCGGCAAGCTGCTGCGGCCCATCAACGACGGGCTGGCCAAGGATGGCACGTTCTATCTCCTGACGCTGCGGCTGGTGCCCGTGTTTCCGTTCTGGCTGATCAACCTGCTGATGGGCCTAACCACACTGGGGGCACGCAAGTTCTACATCGTCAGTCAGGTTGGGATGCTGGCGGGCACGGCGGTCTACGTCAACGCGGGTACCCAACTGGCGGCGATCGAATCGACGAGTGACGTGTTGTCTCCCGGCCTGCTGGGGAGCCTCGCACTTCTGGGATTATTCCCACTGCTGGCGAAGTTCGTGGTAGGCACGCTGCAAAGGCGCAAGCTGTATGCGCGTTGGGAGCGTCCCAAACGTTTCGACCGCAACCTAGTGGTCATCGGGGCCGGCGCGGGCGGCTTGGTGTCGGCTTATATCGCCGCCGCCGTGAGGGCCAAGGTGACGCTGATCGAAGGCCACAAGATGGGCGGCGACTGCTTGAACTACGGCTGCGTGCCGAGCAAGGCCCTCATTCGCTCGGCCAAGGCGATCAAGCAACTGCGAAAGGCAGAGACCTTTGGTCTGCGGGACGCCCTGGGTACGGTGGATTTTGCCGCTGTGATGCAGCGGGTACACAGCGTGATTCGTGAGGTCGAGCCGCACGATTCAGTGGAGCGGTACACGGGGCTGGGGGTGGAGGTGCTGCAAGGGCATGCGCTCATCACTTCGCCCTGGACCGTCGAGGTGACGCTGGCCGATGGAGGCACCCAGACCCTGAGTACCCGCAACATCGTCATTGCCGCCGGGGCCAGCCCTTTCGTTCCGCCCATTCCAGGGTTGAAAGACGCCGGATTTCTGACCAGCGACACGGTATGGAACCTGACTGAACTGCCCCGCCGGCTGGTCGTGCTGGGCGGCGGCCCAATCGGCAGCGAACTGGCACAGAGCTTCGCGCGCCTGGGCAGCGAGGTGACACAGGTGGAGATGGCGCCGCGCATCATGGTGCGCGAAGACCCGGAGGTCAGCGAGTTGGTCGCTGCCTCGCTGCGCGCCGACGGGGTGAACATCCTGACCGGGCACCAGGCAGTGCGGGTGGAAATGGACCACGGTGAAAAGCGCCTGATCGTCCAGCATGGTGGTGAGGAGCTTGCCGTGCCGTTCGATGAACTGTTCTGTGCCGTAGGCCGCAGTCCCCGCGTCAGTGGTTATGGACTGGAGGAACTGGGCATTTCGCTCACGCCGCGCAAGACCATCGAGACCAACGCCTACTTGCAGACGCTCTACCCGAACATCTATGCGGTGGGCGATGTGGCGGGTCCCTTCCAGTTCACCCACACTGCTGCGCACCAGGCCTGGTACGCGGCGGTCAACGCCTTGTTTGGACGTTTCAAACGCTTCAAAGCCGACTACTCGGTGATTCCGTGGGCTACCTTTACCGACCCGGAAGTGGCCCGCGTGGGCCTGTCGGAAACCGAAGCATGGGAAAAAGGCATTGCCTTCGAGGTCACCAAATACGGTATCGACGACCTGGACCGAGCCATCGCTGACGGCACGGCACACGGTTTTGTCAAGGTGCTGACGGTGCCTGGCAAAGACGCGATCTTGGGCGTGACCATCGTCGGGGAACACGCGGGGGATCTGCTGGCTGAGTACGTGCTGGCCATGAAGCACGGCTTAGGTCTGAACAAGATCCTGGGCACCATTCACACCTATCCGACGCTGTCTGAGGCGAACAAGTACGCAGCCGGCGAGTGGAAGCGCGCACATGCGCCGCAAAAAGTGTTGGGCTGGATGGAAAAGTTTCACGCTTGGGAGCGTGCGTGATGCTCACACGGCGTCAATGGTTATCAGTGCTCGGCGTCACTGCGTTCGCCCCCTGGCGATGGCACAGAATTTCGACCACAACCACGCAGCCTGGAGCCGTTTGGTCAAATCGCTGGTGGTGGTGCAGCGCGGCGGTCGCGCCTCTCAAGTGCGTTACGCCGGGTTCCTGGAGCAACGGGGCGCGTTGCAGGACTACCTGCGTCAGCTCTCTTCCGTGCCTCGGACGGTTTTTGAGGCATTCACCCGGACGCAGCAAATGGCGTTTTTGATCAACACCTATAACGCGTTCACCGTCGAGTTGATTCTGACGCGCTACCCACGTCTCGTATCCATCAAGGACCTAGGCAACTGGATGTCCACCCCCTGGAAGCAGCGATGGATTACGTTGTTGGGTGAAACGGTCTCGCTCGACGACATCGAACACGGCATGCTTCGCAAGCGCGGCGTGTACGACGATCCGCGCGTCCACTTCGCGGTGAACTGTGCATCAATTGGCTGCCCCATGCTGCGCGAAGAAGCTTATGTGCCCGAGCGGATTGACCAGCAACTGGACGCACAAATGCATCGCTTCATGGGCGAGCGGGAGCGCAACCGCTGGAACCCCAAGACTGAACAGCTGGAACTGTCACGCATCTTCGATTGGTATGCCGAGGATTTCCGGCTGGGCCACCAAGGCATTCATTCCTTGCAAGGGCTGGCTGCTCGCTTCGCCGACGCTCTGGCTGAAGGCGAAGTCGCCCGCGCCCGCATCCGCTCCACCCAGGTGTTGGTTACCTATCTGGACTATGACTGGCGCCTAAATGACGCAAAGGGAATGCCATGAGCGCAGTTGCCTTGTCGATCATTGTCCCGGTACTGAACGAGGCCGTTGGCATTGAAGCTACTCTTGGTGCCTTAGCTCCCTTGAGGCAGCGAGGCGCCGAGGTGATCGTGGTGGACGGTGGGAGCCACGATGACACCTTGCACAAGGCGCAGGCACATGCCTCGATCGTAGTTACCGCGCCGCGTGGCCGGGCGAGGCAAATGAATGCGGGCGCAGCGAAGGCACAAGGCGATGTGTTGCTGTTTCTGCATGCCGACACGCAACTGCCGCCCCTGGCCGATCAACTAGTGCTTGACGCCATTGCGGCCAGTGCGGTCTGGGGGCGATTTGACGTCCGTATCGTTGGCTCCGCCTGGATGCTGCGCGTCGTCGCGGCGCTCATGAACGCCCGCTCCCGTCTAAGTGGGATCGCCACCGGCGACCAGGCCCTGTTTGTGCGGCGTGACACGTTCGAACGCATCGGCGGTTTCCCTGAGCAACCGCTGATGGAGGACATCGAACTTTCCAAGCGGTTACGCCAAGGGGCGCGACCTGTCTGTCTGCGTGCCCAAGTGGCCACCTCAGGCCGGCGTTGGGAAAGCCGCGGCGTGTGGACGACCATCCTCCTGATGTGGCGCCTGCGCTGGCGCTATTGGCGCGGCGAATCCCCTGAGCGACTGGCAGAGGCTTATCGATGAGCACCGCCCTGATCGTCTTTGCCAAGGCCCCTGGGGCCGGGTTGGCCAAAACCCGCCTTATTCCTGCACTGGGTCCCGAGGGCGCTGCCAGTCTGGCTGAGCGCTTGCTGGAGCACACCCTGCAGCAAGCGTGGGCCCTGCCCGTCGCGCACCTCGAGTTGTGCGTTTCGCCCGACGACCAGCACCCGGCGTTCGGTCGTGCCTGCGAGGCGCCGGGTGGTGGTTTGCACCTCACGCTTCAGGGTGAGGGTGATCTGGGCCAGCGCATGCACCGAGCCTTGAGCCGGGTGTTGTCCATACACCGTCGAGCCTTGTTGATCGGTACCGACGCTCCTGCGCTGGATGCCAGCATTTTGGAACAAGCTGAACAGGCGCTCGAGCTGACACCTGCCGTGTTTGTACCTGCACTCGATGGTGGCTACGCACTCGTCGGGCTGACGCGCCCCGTCCCGGAGCTGTTCCTGGACATGACCTGGAGCACGCCCCAAGTCATGCAGGACACCCGTACCAGGGCACGAAAGATCGGTTTACCCTTGACGGAACTGTCGGCCGTGCCAGACATCGACGAGCCGGCAGACCTGGCGCACTTGCCGGAGGGCTGGTTGCCATGCAACGCGTGATTCTGGCCGGTGCGGGCCATGCCCATGCCCAAGTACTGCAAGCTTGGTCGCAGGAGCCTTTGGCCGGCGTCGACCTAGTGGTGGTGTCTCCCCACGCACTGGCCCCTTATTCGGGCATGGTGCCCGGATGGCTGGCAGGCACCTATGGGTTCGAGGAGATCGTCATCGACTTTCCGGCCCTGTGCAGTCAAGCGGGTGCGCGCTGGGTGCCGGCAGCCATCGACCGCCTGGACCCTGACAAACAGTGCGTGCACCTAGACACCGGTGAATCACTGCGGTACGACTGGTTGTCGCTCAACACCGGCTCGACACTGACCCCGCCAGAGGGCGAGTTTTCGGCCAATGTGTTGTCCATGCGGCCCTTGTCTCAATTGCGAACCGACTACGACCGAGTTCTCGACCACTGGCTTACGGAGGACAGCGACAGGCCCTTCCAGGTGACTGCCGTGGGCGGCGGTGCGGCGGGTTTCGAATCCCTGCTTGCGGTGTTGAGGCGGCTGCGGATGCTGCGATTCGACCGTTGCGTGCAGGGCGCGTTGTTGACCCGAGGCCTTGAACTTCTGCCTGGCTATCCAGCAAATGCCCAGCGAGCGGCCCTGCGCGCTTTGAAAGACGCCGATGTCACGGTGCAATTGGGCACCTCCTGGTGTGACGCCACCGGGCGTGGCAGCGATCTGGTGTTGTGGGCCACGGGCGCTCAAGCCCACACTTGGCAACGTGACCCGAACCGTCGGGGCAGCCTGGCGACCAGCGCAGGTGGCTTTGTGCTGATTGATACTGGCCTGCGCTCGGTCTCCCACCCCTACATTTTTGCGGCTGGGGATTGCGCGCAATGGCACACGCCCTTGCCCAAAGCCGGGGTTTATGCGGTCCGAATGGGAGCTGTGCTGACGCACAACCTGCGCGCAGCGCTGACCGGTGCGACCTTGCAACCTTACACACCCCAATCCACGTATCTGTCCCTGCTGTCCACAGCAGACGGCCGTGCCATTGCCTCACGTGGGCGCCTCAGTCTGTCCGGCCGTTGGGCCTGGCGCTGGAAAGACCGCATCGACCGCCGCTTCGTGAGCCGCTTTGCGTCCGATAGCACCAGACCGATCCACCTCCAAGGAGAAATTCCATGAGCCTCACCCGTCGCTTGATGTTCGCTGCAGCGACTATCACCTTGTCTGCTCCACTGTGGTCTACACCAGTGCTCGCACAAAGCGCTGCGCTGAAGTTCGGTGTGGGCATGTTCCAGCCCGACCGGGAAAAAAATGATGCCACCTACCGCCCGCTGGCCCAGCATCTGTCGGCACGCCTGGGCCGCCCGGTGGAACTGCGCACGGTCGACAGTTGGGAGGGGCTGGCCAAGAGTCTGGCTAACGGCGAAACCGACATCGCCTTAATGGGCCCCTGGGGCTACGTCCTGGCCAACCACTTCGCCGATGCGCAGGTGGTCACCACCATCCTCTACCAAGGCAAGCCCGAATACTTCGCCATGATCGTGACCCATCCCGAATCGGGACTAAACAGCGCGCAAGACCTGATCGGCCCCAAGGGCAAAGGGCGCACCTTTGCGTTTGGCGACAAGGGCTCAACGTCGGGCTACCTGATCCCGCTGCACTTCTTCATGCAACAGGGCATCGAGCCGGAGAAACATTTCTCCCGTGTCCTGTATACGAAGCACCAGGCCATCCAGACCCAGGTGGCTGCGGGCCAGCTTGACGCTGGTGCGGACTACAACCGCAACCGCACCGCCATGATCGACCAAGGACTCATTCGGGCCGAGCGCAGCAAGATCATCTGGCAGTCGGCGCCGCTGCCGAATGATGCGGTAGCCCTCAGCGTCGCGCTTTTCAAGGACAAGGCTTTCGTCAAACGCGTGCAGGAGGCCCTGCTGGAGGTGGGCCCGTTACTCAAGAGCCAGCCGCAACTGCTGCCGGCCAACTACACGGGCTTCGTCAATACCGACAACGCCTTCTACAAACCGATTCGGGACGCCGGCCTGGCCACCGGCAAGCTGACTCCGAAGCAGTGAGGCACGATGCAACCGTTGGCAACATTTGGCACACGGCCCGGGCTGCCCTGGGCCAGGCTCGGCTTTTTCACGCTGGTGCTGGCCTACGCAGTACTGGTGCTGGCTTGCCTGCTGACGCTGCTTGCGGCGGGCGATCTGTCCTGGGGGCGCGCACCCTGGCAGAACCTGCTCAAGACGGTTTCGGAGTTTGCCCAGCCCAGTTTCCTCGACCTTTGGTGGGGTCCTGAGCGACTGGAGTATCGCAGTGACGACGGCACCCTGTTGAGGGTGGAGAACCGCCAGCAAGTGGAGGCCCAATTTCTCGCAGGGCTGGGCCGCGCCACCTGGACCACTTTTCAGATCGCCACCCTGGGCTCGTTGCTGGCTGCCGTGATGGCCCTGCCCTTGGGCCTCTTGGCGGCCCGCAACCTGAACGCTCCTGCCTGGGCCTCGCGCACAGCCTCCACCCTCCTAGACACCTTACGGGCCGTCCACACTCTGGTGTTTGGCCTGGTGCTGGTCGGCATCGTGGGGCTGGGCCCCACGGCGGGCATCCTGGCTATCTCGCTGCACTCCACGGGCACCTACGGCAAGCTGTACGCGGAAAGCCTCGAGACCCTCGACATGGCAGCCGTGGACGCGGTGCGGGCAACGGGTGCCTCGCCCTCGCAGGTTTTTTTTAGCGCGGTATGGCCTTCGGTGCTGCCCCAATTCGTCAGCAACCACCTCTACGTGTGGGAGTTCAACATCCGCGACTCGACCATTCTCGGCCTGATCGGTGCCGGCGGCCTCGGCTTGCTGATTTCCGAGGCAGTCAGCCTCTTCCAGTGGAGCCGCCTGGCGACCGTCATCTTGGTGGTGATTGCGCTGGTCATGGCGTTTGATGCGCTGTCCCGTCGCATCCGAAAGGCCCTGTTGTGAGTGCCGTGAACACGCCGCTGCCTGAAGCCGTCTTCGATGTGCGGGACCTGCGGCTGGAGATCAAGGGACGGTGCCTTCTCGATGTGCCCTCGTTGACCGTCTGGCAGGGCGAGCGCGTGGCCTTGATCGGTCCCAATGGCGCCGGCAAGAGTTCACTGCTCAAGGTCCTGGGTGGCTTTGCGGGCGCATCGCAGGGCCGCGTCACGGTCTTGGGGCGGGAGGTCACGGGGGCAGGGCCGAACGCCATGGACGCCGCGCAGTGGCGGGCGTTACACGCTGAAATCGGCCAGGTGAGGCAGGGTCTGCACCTGGTTTCCCGTCTGAGCGCGCTGGAGAACGTGGCGCTTGGCGCCTTGGCCAGACCGGGTGCGATACCGCTGTGGCGCAGTTGGTTGCGTTGTTACCCTGAATCACTGCTTCGTGAGGCTCGTCAGGCGCTTGCTGACCTGGGCCTGGAGGACCGAATGGACATGCGGGCCGATCGCCTCTCGGGCGGCCAACGCCAGAAAGTCAGCCTCGCCCGCCTGCGCCTTCAGCGCCCGAAGCTGCTGCTGGCCGATGAACCCACCTCGGCGCTGGATCCCGCGGCTGCTCTGCAAGCCTGCGACGCGCTGGCGGCCTTGGCGGACGATGCAACGCTGTTGACGGTGGTCCACGACACCGAATTGCTGCCTCGCCTGGCAGACCGGGTCATCGGGCTGAAGGAGGGGCGCTTGGTATTCGATGTGCCCCTTCAGACACTAAGTCCTGACCTGCTGAAAAACCTCTACGAAACTGGAGACCCTGCCGATGGATGCCCTTGCAACCCCCGGACGAACTTGCCCCTTGCATTACCACTACGGCCCCGAGGTTTTCCGGCAAGCGCCGACCGCTGCACTGCGTGACCTGGAGGTCCTGTATGTCGTCGGCGGGCTTTATGGCAACGAGTCGGCCTTGATGCAAATCCTGCGGCTCTTTGACGCGGAGCGGGGCCGCAAGCGCCTCGTCTTTAACGGCGATTTCCACTGGTTCGACGTCGATCCGGCCCGGTTTGCGCGGGTCCAACAGACGGTGCTGGCGCATACGGCACTTCGCGGCAACGTGGAGACCGAGTTGGCGGATCCTGACCCGCAGGACGACGCGGGTTGCGGCTGCGCCTATCCCGATTGGGTCGGCGATGCGGTGGTGGAGCGGTCGAATCGCATCCTGCGTCGGCTTCGTGACGCAGTCACTGTCGGCCAGCGCGCAGCCTTGTCCGACTTGCCGATGTGGCTGACGGCCCAGGTGGGTGACTGCCGCATCGGCATCGTTCACGGCGATGCGCAGTCGCTAGCTGGCTGGGGGTTCGCGCAGGAGCACTTGCGCGACGCCGACCACCGCGATCAGGTGCAGGACTGGTTTCGACGTGCGGACATCGATGCGTTCGCGAGCAGCCATACCTGCCTGCCCGTGTTTCAGCGCCTGAGCCTTGGCGGCTATCGCTCAACGGGCTGGGTCTTCAACAACGGCGCGGCGGGGATGCCGAATTTCCGGGGTGACTCGGCGGGGCTACTTACTCGCATCGCTGTCAGGCCTTGCGAGGCGAAAGGCAGCCGCGCAAGCGTGATGCACAAGGGGCTCCACGTCGATGCCCTGGCCATCGAGATCGATCCGGCGGCCGTACGACAGGCTTTCCTGGCGCAATGGCCCGCAGGCACTGATGCCCATGCGTCGTATTTCGAACGGATCGAGGGCGGTCCGGACTACCAACCCCATCAAGTCATTCGCCAGGAGGACTGAATATGCTCGCCATTGTCGGAGGCACGGGCCTCTATGAACTTCCGGGTCTTGAGATCACCCACCGATCCCGGGAGACGACGCCCTTCGGCGATCCATCCGGCGAGATCCTGCGCGGTCGTTTGGGATCGAACGAGGTGCTATTCCTGGCGCGGCATGGCGCAGGGCACCGGCTTCTGCCGCATGAGGTTAATTACCGCGCCAACGTGTTTGCCTTGAAGCGGGCCGGTGCCACCATGCTCCTGGGCTTTTCGGCGGTGGGCAGCCTGGCGCTCGAAATCCAGCCGGGCGACCTTGCAATGCCGGAGCAGTATTTCGACTGGACCCGGGGTCAGCGCCAGCGCACCTTCTTCGGCGGGGGTGTGGCCGCCCATGTATCGACAGCGAAACCCGTCAGCGCCGTACTGGTCGATGCCGTGCAGTCGGCCGCCGCCCGATGTGACCTGAAAGTCCATCGCGGCCTCACCTACGCCTGTGTCGAGGGGCCGCGCTTGGGCACCCAGGCCGAGAGTCACTTCCTGCGTCAGTCTGGCTGCCACCTGGTCGGCATGACCAACGTCCCCGAAGCCTTCCTGGCCCGGGAGGCTCAGATGGCCTACGCCACGGTGGGCCTGGTCACTGACTATGACTGCTGGCTGGAGGATCCGTCACAGCACGTGAACGTGGCATCGATCTTCGAGTTGTACGGGTCGACCTTGAAGAAGGCAGCGAAGGTACGTGATGCTCTGCTGAATCAGTCGTTGCCAGCGCCGGAGCCAACCATTCGCTCTGCGCTGGGAAGAGCCATGCTCACCCCCGACGCGGCATTGACGGGGGAGCAGAAGCTGTGGCTTGACGTGCTGCGCCGGTGAGGTCAAGGTGGACATTTCCGACAACCCGCCCACCACGGCGATTCGGCGTAAATCGCGATGGACGTCGTAGCGCACGGACTGTGGGCCGTTGTAATGTGTCGCTGGTGCGGTCGCCGTCGACCGATCGAGCGCAGCACCGCAGCATGGACTGTGGGGCTCGCCGTCGCGCCGCTTCTGATCGCTTTCCTGCTTTTTCAAAGACAGTTCGTCCAGTCCTTTATGCGCGCTGGCATCCGCTGAGAACGCCATGAAACTCATTACCTGGAACATCCAATGGTGCCGCGGCTGCGATGGTCGGGTTGACCCCGCTCGTATCATCGAGACGGCCTGCGCGTTGGGCGACTTCGATGTTTTGTGTCTGCAGGAGGTCGCCGACGGCTTCCCGGGCCTGGCCGGCTCGCGGGGTGAGGATCAGTTTCGAATCCTCGCTGCGATGCTGCCAGGCTTCGAGGCGATCGCTGGCGTAGGAGTCGACGCTGGGGCTGCGGCCGGGGCACGGGCACGTTTCGGCAACCTTCTGCTCTCCCGTCTGCCCGTTCGCTTCGCGTTTCGCCATCTGCTCGCCTGGCCGGCTGATCCCAGCACCTCCGGCATGCAGAGGGTCGCCATCGAAGCGGTAATCGATGTGCCAGGCGGGCCCATGCGCGTCATTACCACTCACCTCGAGTATTACTCGGAGCTTCAGCGGGCAGCCCAGGTCGAGCACCTCAGGGCGCTGCACGCTCAAGCCTGTGCGCATTCGGCAGACAAGCCCGATCCGCGTTGCATCGGGTCGCCCTTCGAGACCCGTATTCGGCCGACCACTGCCCTGCTCTGCGGCGATTTCAATTTTCGCCCGGAATCCAAGGAATATTCCAGGATGATCGCGCCAATGGAAGCGGCGCCGGCCTGGGTAGACGCAT
This sequence comes from Betaproteobacteria bacterium, assembly GCA_016868205.1. Taxonomy (GTDB): domain Bacteria; phylum Pseudomonadota; class Gammaproteobacteria; order Burkholderiales; family Burkholderiaceae_C; genus Polaromonas. The sequence continues at coordinate 1,101 of VGHR01000062.1, read as the reverse complement.
GGAAAGTTGTTCATCCCGGCGCGGTGCACCTGCACACCAACGGTGTATACGATCGCGTGCAATGGCCGCATCCTCATACCTGCGACTTCATCTTCGTCACGGCCGATCTCGCTTCGCGTCTTCGCCGGTTTGAGGTTGATCTGCAGACCTCGGCGTCGGATCACCAACCGCTCCTGGTCGATATAGGCCCGGCCGGCTGAGGGCGCCGGGCTCGGTGGCCGTCGCCTTGGCGGGGTACCTCTGAGGGCAAGCCCGGGGGGAGCAAGGAGGCCCGTTGCAGGACCGATGGGATACCGCGTCGAACGTCGAGGCGACCGCCCGCGCGTTGCGTGCGCTTCTGGATCAGGCCCGACCCTACACGCCGCCCTCGCACAGGCGGCCGGCGTGAGCGATTTAGTCGTACAGGCAGGGCTGACTGAGGTGCCCATCGAATTTCGTCTTCCAGGTGGCCGGTCTCATGCCGCCTCAGGTTGCTGATTCACATGCTGGCTGATCCAGTTCTCCAGGAACCAAACCGGCGAGCTGTAGCCCAGCGTGGAGTCATCGACTTCCCAAAAGCGGTGACAAGATGAAAATAGCCTCTCTTAAATTCCGTATGGGTGGGGCCGGGGTCAAGGACGGGCGAAGCCCGGCGGAGCGGACCCTTGACGCCGGCCCCCAACCTTGACGCTATCGGTCTCGCACCACGCGAGGCATTTTGCTATGGGCTCCTGACTGACCCCATGGCCACCCACCCCCGAAATCCGACTCAAACCCCGTTTGTCTCAAAACCTCATGACTTTTTCGGACTTGGTTCCGAGCCGTCAAATTGCAAACACCTGTGAGCACCCAGATGGACGAAGACATCAAACGATGGACGGCTAAGCGCAAGACGGCTTTGATCCTGGACATCATCCGGGGCAAGACCACTGTGGCCTAGGCCAGTCGAGCCTATGACCTGCCCCCTTCTGAGATTGAGGAGTGGGTAGAGGAAGACAAGAAGGGCATGGAGAACGCGCTTCGGACCAAGCCTCCAGAGATCAAAGAACAGTACGAACGGCAGCTCCGTGAGCTGCAGGAGGCGTACGGAGAGGCGATGCTGGAACTGCGTGCAAGAAAAAA
>VGHR01000061.1 GCA_016868205.1 Betaproteobacteria bacterium | reverse complement strand
AGACGCCTTCCGTTTATGGCGCTTCCGGCATGTCACGACCGTCGAGCGTGTGATCGGTTTCAAGCGCGGCACAGGCGGTACACATGGCGTGACCTATCTTCGCAAGATGCTCGACACCGTCATGTTCCCTGAACTGTGGTCCATGCGCACCCATCTGTAAGAGGGGCGGACCTGCGGGGCGCGACTGACCCCGGGATAGGCCCGAGGGGGTGATTGGGCCTTTGGGATTAAGATTGAATTGACATTCAGTCACAGATCCATGAACGCCAGTCCATGAAGGCCGATCTCAACGAACGCATCACCCGTATCGGGCCCGGTACCCCATGTGGGCGCTTGATGCGCCACTATTGGCAGCCGGTGGCCTTGCTCGACGAGTTCGACCCCGCGGTGATACCTGTCATGGCTCAGCGGCCGCTCAAGGCGGTGCGTTTGCTGGGCCAGGATCTGGTGCTGTTCAGGGATGCGCAGGGTCAGTACGGTCTGCTCGACCGGCCCTGCCCACATCGCGGCGCCGATCTGGCCTTTGCCCGCTACGAAGGTGACGGCTTGCGCTGCCCCTTCCACGGCTGGAAGTTTGATGTCAGCGGCCAATGTATCGAGACGCCTGCCGAGCCCGAGGGCAGCCGCTTGTGCAGCCGCGTCCGTCAGCGCAGTTACCCGGTGCGTGAGTGCAGCGGCGTACTGATGGCCTGGCTCGGGGAGACAGATCCTCCGCCGGTGCCGGCCCTCGATTGCTTCGCTGCCCCGCCGAGTCATACCTTTGCCTTCAAAGGTCTGTGGAGTTGCAATTGGCTGCAGGCCTTTGAGGTCGGCATTGATCCGGCGCATACCTCTTATCTCCACCGGTTCTTTGCCGACGCGTCGCTCGAGGCGAGCTACGGGCGGCAATTCCGTGGTGCCAGTGCAGGCGATGTGGGCGGCGAACGCTGGCCGATGACACGCATCATGCGCGAATTTGACCGGCCGCAGATCAGCGTGCAGACCACCGATTACGGCATGCAACTGACCACCCTGCGTCCCATGAATGCCGAGCTGACGCATGTGCGGGTAACCCATTCGATATTCCCGCACACCTTCGTCATTCCGCTCTCAGAGACCATGACCATCACCCAGATGCATGTTCCGGTGGACGACACCCACACTTATTGGTATGGCATCTTCACCAGCTTTGCCGAGCCGGTCAACAAGAAGGCCATGCGTGATCAGCGCCTGCGTGCGGTCACACTGCCTGACTACCTGCCCGTCTCGGGGCGGCACAATCAGTGGGGGTTTGATGCTGAGGAGCAGCGTACCCGCACCTTTCTGGGCATGGGTGAGGACGACATCAATGTCCACGACCAGTGGGCCTGCGAAAGCATGGGGCCGATCCAGGACCGCACCCGCGAGCACCTGGCCAGCACAGATGTCGCCATCGCCGCCAACAGGCGGCGTCTGCTGCAGGCGCTCGACGAGATTGAGGCAGGCACTTTGCCGCCGGGCATGGCCCGCCACGAGGTGGCCAGTCAGCGCATCGGGCCCGATACGGTGGACGGCATCGCACCGGCCGGGGACTGGCCGGCCTGGTGGCGCCAGCAGGTTCAAAGACGGCGTGAACTTACGCCCTGGAGCCCGGTGTCCGCATGAAGGGCTTGGCGCAACAAATTCAGGCCCTGGGGCTCCAGCAGATGCGCTTTGTTTGGTGCGACCCGCACGGGCAGACGCGAGCCAAGGCCTTGACGGTCGATGCGGCGCTTGCAGCCTTGGGTCAGGGTCTGAGCATGGTGGGCACCGCGGCTCTCAAGGACACCTCCGATCGCACTGCGTTTAAGGTCTTTGAGCCCGAGTTTGCTGCCGGCCATCCCGGATTCGCCGGTGCGCGCAATGTGTGGCTCAAACCGGTGGAAAGCACCTTCAAGGTCTTACCTTGGGCGCATCGAACGGGGTGGATCCAATGCGAGGCGCATTTCAGCGACGGCAGCCCGGTCGCCCTGGACACCCGATCGCAACTGCGCCGCGCCTTGGATCACCTGGCAGCGCGCGGCCTGGGCTTGGCCTGCGGTCTGGAGGTCGAGTTTCATATCTACCGGCTGGCCCAGGCGCATGGCCAAGATGCGCTAGATCCAGCGCAGGCCGGGTGGCCGGGCCCGGCGCCGGCGGTGCAGATGCTGCATCCCGGTTATCACCTGTTGTCCGAAGCCAGTCTGGATCAGTCCGATGAAGCTTTACGCGTGGTGCAGAGCACCGCACAGGCGCTAGGCCTGCCCTTGTCATCGCTCGAGATTGAACTCGGCCCGAGCCAGTTCGAGGCGGTATTTGATGTCAGCGACGCGCTGACTGCTGCCGACCATATGGTCCTGTTCAGGAGTGCTGTTAGGCAAGCCCTGCGCCGCGCGGGTTACCACGCCACTTTCATGTGCCGCCCGCCGTTCCCCCACATCATGTCCAGCGGCTGGCATTTGCATCAGTCTGTGGTGCATCGAGAGTCCGGATGCAATGCCTTCATGCGCGAGACCGCGCAGCCCGAAGGCGCACCGGACCAGGCGCGTGCACTGCTGAGCGATTTGGGGGCGCATTACCTGGCCGGTCTGCTGAGCCATGGGTCAGGCATGACCGCACTGTGCACCACCACCGTCAACGGCTTTGGCCGTTTCAGTGCCCATGCCATGGCCCCGCAGTCGATCGTCTGGGGTCAGGACAATCGAGGCGCGATGCTGCGAGTCGTTGGTGGGCCAGGCGATCCGGCCACTCGCATAGAAAACCGGCTCGGCGAGCCCGCTGCCAACCCCTATCTCTACATGGCTGCGCAAATTTATGCCGGTCTTGATGGCATCGACCGAGCTTGCGACCCTCCGCCAGCGACTCTGACGCCTTATGCCGAATCGCAGGCGCAGGGGTCGTCCCCTCGCATTGCGAGCGACTTGAAAGCTGCGCTTCAAGCCTTGCGCGATGATTGCGTTTTATCGGCCGCCTTCGGACCTGATTTTGTCCACAGCTACGCGCTGATCAAGAACCTCGAACAAGAGCGATTTGATGCCGCCTCTGACAAGCTCGAATTTGCCCGGCGGGAGTACTTTGGACGCATTTGACCGAGTTGAAGGGGCGCCTGGGCCAGTGCAGTTGAATTGACCGCGTATGGATATCAAGTGGCTTGAAGATCTCATCGCCTTGGCGCGAACCGGCAGCCTGGCCGCAGCTGCACGCCAGCGCCATGTCACGCAGCCCGCCTTCGGCCGTCGTATTCGCGCCTTGGAGGCCTGGGCGGGGCAGGCCCTGGTGGACCGCCAGCGCAAGCCGGTGGCTTTGACCGAAGCAGGTCACCAATTGCAGAGGCAGGCGGCCGAGGTTTTGCAGGGTCTGCTGGCAGCCAGGGCGCAATTGCAGAGCCTGGATCGGGCCGAGGAGGGCTTGAGGCTGGCAACGGGCCGCACCCTGGCTCGAACCTGGGTGGCCGACTGGCTGCTGCGCATGACCGCCCAGGCCAAGCCGGCCTGGGTGCAGGTCAAGACCGGTAGCCTGTCCGAAACCCTCATCTGGCTGGAGGCCGAACAGGTCGATTTGGTGGTGCCCTACTACCACCCCTCGATGGCACAGCGCCCTCAGGGTCGGGGCCTGCTGCAAAAGGTGCTGGCCCGCGATCGCTTGGTACCGGTGATAAAGCGCCGGCTGGAGACGCGCCGGGGAGCGCGGCCCCGGCACGATCAGGCGCTGCCCCTGCTGGCCTACGCCCCCTCCTTGGCTCTGGCCGGTTTGGTCCAGGATCACCTGGAACGCAGTGCGACTCCAGTGCCTGTGCAGCGGGTGCTCGAGAGCGATTCGGCCGATGCTTTGCTGGAATACACGATCAAGGGCATGGGCTTGTGCTGGCTACCCTGGTCCCTGGCCGCAGGTCCCTGCAGACAGGGTTTGCTTCAAGTCCTGTGGGACCGCAGTATGGAGATCGGATTTGAGGTTCGTCTCGTCCGCAGGCGCAGCCGATTGGCACCGATCGCCGAAAAAATCTGGCAACTGACTCCGCCTGCTTGATGCCGTTTTGGCTTTTCATCTTGCGTAGAAAGCTATTTGGCAGGTCTGATGGATCGCGCATACTTGCGTCTGTCTTGATTGTCCGGAGGATGTTCCGATGAACCGATGCTTTCGACTCCTGTTGACCTTGGTGGGGCTGGCTGCCGCCGTCTATAACGCACCGGCCTTCGCCCAGGCTGATGGCTATCCCTCTCGACCGATCACCATCGTGGTGGGTTATCCGCCCGGGGGCAGCACCGACCTGACGGGCCGCGTGGTGGCTGCGGCACTGGCAAAGAGTCTTAATGCCACGGTCGTGGTGGAGAACATCGGGGGCGCCGGTGGAGCGATCGGTGCGCAGAAGGTACTGGCTGCACCTGCGGATGGCTACACCCTGTTGGTCGGCGCAAACAACGAGGTGGCCATTAACCGTCTGGTGTCGCCCTCCATCAAATACCAGTGGCAAGACTTTACGCCCATCGGGCTCATCGCTTCGCAGCCCATGGTGCTGGTGGCCTCCACACGCATGGGGCTCAAGAATGCCGACGAATTCATCCGCTTCGTCAAAACCCGGCCGGGCCAGTTTAGCTATGGCAGCTCCGGGGTGGGGACGGCGCTCCACCTGGCCGGCGAGATGGTCAAGGAGCAGGCGGGTATTTTCATGACACACATTCCCTATCGGGGCGTAGCGCCTCTAGCCAATGACTTGCTGGGCAATTCGCTGGAGTTCGGGGTGTTTGTCTTGTCCAGCGGACTACCGCATATCCGCAGCGGCAAAGTGGTAGCTCTGGGCACCACCGAAAAGGTGCGTTCCAAGGTGACCCCTGAGATCCCCGCGCTGGCCGAACACCCCCTGCTGAAGAACACCGATATCAGCACTTGGTTTGTTTTGATGGCGCCCGGCAAGCTCCCGGAGCCGGTGCAGGCGCGACTGCGCAAAGCGCTGACCGAGGCCCTGCAAAACCCGGAACTGCGCGGCAAGCTCGAGGCTTCGGGCTCGACCGTGGCCAGCGCACAGCCCGACATGAACCGCTTCTTGCGTGAGGAGACGGCCAAGTACCAGCGCATTGTGGATTTCGCGAAGATCCGTGAATGAAGCCTCTGGTCTTTGCCCTGCCGGCGCCTGACCTGGCGCCTTGGCGGCGGGGGAACACGGGGATAGAGGGCGTCTGGCACTTCGACTCGGGTCGGCGCGGGCGGCATGTGCTGATCAGTGCCTTGATTCACGGCAATGAGCTGTGTGGCGCCTGGGCCCTCAAGGACATGCTGGAACTGGGCCTCAGGCCGCAGACTGGCTGCTTGACCCTGGTGTTCGCCAATCTTAGGGCATTCGATCGTTTTGATCCAATGCGGCATGATGCCTCCCGCTTTGTCGATGAAGACATGAATCGTCAGTGGCGGGCCGAGGCCTTGGCCCAGCCCCACAGCATCGAGCGCAAGAGGGTGGCTCAATTGCTGCCCTGGGTGGAGGCGGCCGATTGGCTGCTGGATCTGCACTCCATGCACGACCCGGGACCACCGCTCTTGCTGGTGGGGATGCAGCCGCGCAACCTCGATTTGGCCCGTCAGCTCGGGCAGCCCGCCCATGTGGTGCGCGATGCCGGTCACAGCGACGGCGTTCGTATGCGCGACTACGGTCGATTTGGCTTGCCCGACGCTCAGGCCTTAGATGTGCGTTCTCTTTTGATCGAGTGCGGTTTTCATGGTGATCCCGCCAGTGCAGTCGTCGCACGGGATCTTTGCGCCCGTTTTTTGCACCAGTCCGCAGCCTTGCCCTGTGCGCATCAGCCCGCCTCGATGAAGGCCTGGTGGCAGCCTCAAGCGGGGGAGCAGTGGCTGCTGGATGTCACTGGCGCGGTGGTGGCGCGTAGCGCCCATTTCAAGTTTGCGCAGGACTGGCAGGCGCTGCAGTGCCTACCCGAGACCGGCACCGTGATTGGCGACAATGAGGGCGATCCGGTGTGCACCCCCTACGATGATTGTGTGCTGGTCATGCCTTCCCTGCGACAGGTGCGACCCGGGGTGACGGTGGCCCGGCTGGCGCGGCGTGTCAGGCTTTAGATCAGGGTCGGTTTCCAGACCTTCAGCCGCATCGCTCAACGGCCTGCTCCCATTGCGCCATCAAGTGCTGGGCCCAGTCACGCGATCGTTGGGGTTCAAAAATGCGATCCACGGGCAGGCAGGTTCGCAGCTGTAAGGGGTCCTTGATCAGGCCCACCTGTGACCCCGCCAATAAGGCCGCGCCGAGCGCGGTCGTTTCCACCGATCGCGGCCGTATCACCGGCAGACCCAGGAGATCGGCCTGGATTTGCATCAGCAAGTTGTTGGCGCAAGCTCCTCCGTCAACCCGCAGTTCCTCGACTGTCCAGGCCTGGCGTGCGGCTGTATCGCGTTGCATGGCCTGCAACAAGGCCGTGCTTTGCAGGGCGATGCTCTCCAGGGCAGCGCGTGCGATGTGCGCCAGGCCGCTGCCACGGGTCAAGCCCTGCAAGCTGCCTCTGGCAGTTTCCTTCCAGTACGGAGCGCCCAGACCGGTGAAGGCCGGCACCAACACCACGCCCTGACTGTCGCTGACCTGGGATGCCAGAGCTTCGATATCGGCGCTGTGTTCAAAGGCCTTGAGTTGATCGCGCATCCACTGCACCACGGCCCCGCCCACAAAGACGCTGCCTTCGAGGGCGAAACCGGGATACGGACCGATCTGTGCCGCTCGAGTCGTGATCAGCCCGTTCTGACTAGGGAAAGCCTCGTCTCCGGTATGCATGAGCATGAAACATCCGGTTCCATAGGTATTTTTGACTTGGCCCGCCCGCAGACAGCCCTGACCAAAGAGGGCCGCTTGCTGGTCGCCCGCGACCCCAGCAATCGGCAGGGTGTGCCCCAGCCAGCTGCTGTCAACAACGCCAAAATCGGCACTCGATGGCAGCACCTGCGGTAGAACCGCCATCGGGATGCGCAAGGCCTGCAGCAGTTCCTGATCCCATTGCTGGGTGTGAATGTTCCACAGCATGGTGCGAGAGGCGTTGCTGACATCGGTCAGATGTTTGCGACCCCGGGTCAGTTGCCAAATCAACCAACTGTCTATCGTGCCAAAGGCCAACTCGCCGGCCTCTGCCCGATCCTGCGCCCCGGGGATATGGTCGAGCAACCACCGCAACTTGGTCGCGGAAAAATAGGCGTCGATCCGCAGACCGGTACTGTTTTGAACTCGTCTGTCCAGACCCGCCACACGCAACTGCTCGCACAGGGGCAGGGTCCGTCGATCTTGCCAAACGATGGCATTGTGCAAGGCTTGACCGGTCTGGCGGTCCCAGAGCACTGTGGTCTCACGCTGATTGGTGATCCCCACCGCGGCAAGCTCACGAGGAGACAGTTTCGCTCGCTCAAGAGCCAATTGGGCGGTTTGCCACTGACTGCTCCAGATTTCATTCGGATCGTGTTCCACCCAGCCTGCGCGAGGGAAAATCTGCCGAAACTCTTGCTGGGCCATCGCAATGGCCGAGCCCTCTGGGTCAAAAATGAGGGCCCTTGAACTTGAGGTGCCCTGATCCAGAGCCAACAGATACCGCATGAACAGCCTTTTCTTGGCGCCTGGATGGACTCAACCCGGAGGATCGGCGTTAAGCTTTCGGGATGTCGATGAAATTGCCACGCAAGCGCCTCAGGCCGGACGCCCGGGACTAGGATAAAGCTTTTTTCAAATTTCTTAAAGGGATGATCGTCCTGAAGTCGATCGCTTGAATGACCGACACCGCTTCGCCCGCTATTCGCAAGCCACTCGCGGCCGTTGTAGGGCAGGGCCTGTGGGATCTGCTGGTTGTCGGCGGCGGTGCCACAGGACTGGGCGTTGCGCTGGAGGCTCAGTTACGCGGTCTGCGGGTGTTGCTTGTGGAAGCGCGCGACTTCGCCAGCGGCACATCATCGCGATCGACCAAATTGCTGCATGGTGGCGTTCGCTACTTGGCCCAGGGTCATTGGGGCCTGGTGCGCGAAGCTCTGCGCGAGCGCGCCACACTCATGGATTTAGCGCCTCACCTGGCTCAGCCGTTACCATTTTTTGTGCCTTTGCAAGATCGCTGGTCGTTTCTTCGTATGGCGATAGGCCTGGGGATTTACCAGCGGATGGCTGGTGCGCGCAGCCTTGGCCCCCTGGTTCGACACAGTCGCCACGATCTGCAGGCCCAGTGGCCTGCCGGCGTGCCGGCAAACTATGGGGCCTTCGAGTATTGGGACGGACAGTTCGAAGATGCTCGACTGGCCTTGGCCTTGGCTCGTACCGCGCAGGAGCAGGGAGCTTGCGTGCGCAATTACACCCGCCTGGTCGATTTGCAAGACATCGCGGGGCGTTGGCAGGCCCGCCTTGAGGACGCTTTAACGGGTGAGACCGTTGAACTTGAGGTGCCCTGCGTGGTCCAGGCCACTGGCGTTTGGGCCGATGAGCTCCGGCGGATTTACCCCCGGCTGGGACAAGGCCAGGCTGCCAAGGGACCCTGGGTCAAGGTGAGCCAGGGCGTCCATCTTGTGATCCCGCAAGCCCGGTTTGCGATCCAGCAAGCTGTGCTGGTGCCTCGTACGCAAGATGGCCGGGTGCTGTTTGCTCTACCGTGGTTGGGCTCGGTGGTTCTGGGGACCACCGATACGCCGCGCAGCGATGCGCCTGTGGAGCCCCGCGCATTTGCCCATGAAGTGAACTTCATTGTGGGGCAGGCCCGTCGGATGTTGGGCTTGGATCTCAGGCGGGATGACATCCGGAGCATCTGGGTCGGACTCAGACCGCTGGTACAAGACCAGACGGAGTCGCAGGTCACCGCGACAATGGGCCGAGAACACCGGGTATGGCGCCACGCCCCCGGTCTGTACGCTGTATCGGGCGGCAAGTGGACCACCTACAGGCAGATTGGCCAGGATGTCGTGGATCAATTGTGCGACTTCGGTGACGCCAGGGCAGGCGCTTCAGTGAGTTGCAGGCATCGACTTTTCGGGGCTCCGTCAGCGGGTACGGCCGCCGTCTCGTTGATGCAGGCCCCGGGGATTCACTTGTGGGGCAGTCAGGCCGAAGTGATTGAGTCCCTGCCCGGATACGGTCGCCCCTTAGGGATGGGGTTAACCGAAGCGATGGTTCGATACAGCGCGCGCCATGAATGGGCGCTGACCACAGAGGACATGCTTGCACGACGGTGGCGGTCTTTGTTTCTGGATGCGCGCGCGGCCCGAACCATGGCGCCGGCAGTTGCAGCCATACTGCAGGAGGAAACCGGCAGAGATCCTCAGTTGGCCGACTTTCTCGCGCTTTGTGATCAATATGCAGATCCACCGGGCTTGTGAGCCTGCCGGCTTGTGCGCGGCTCGCCAACTGCCGCGGCGATCGATTTTTTCTCGCGCGGGCTAGACCTGGCGCGCGTCGAGCAGGGCTTTGGCCACTTCGGCAAAGCCCAGGCCGCGTTCAAACTGGGTGATGTAGCGGGGCCGATGTTGCATGCGTGACAAAAAGGGGGAGATGTTGGCCACCCCAACGCTGAACGGCAAGTGCCTGAACATCGCCTCATCATTGCTGGAATCCCCCACATAGACCCAATGGGACAACTCCAGGGGCAGTGACCGGCCCAGCCAGGCTTGCAGGGCCCAGCAGGCCCCAATCCACTTATCGTGATGACCCAGCCAAGCGTTAATGTGAATGCTGCTGACACTGACACGAAGGCCCTGCGATTGCAGCAATGCTGCGACCTTCTGGATTTCTTCGGGGTCGAGTCGATGGTGTTCACTGTGATCGATGGCGATGTCGGTTTCACGCCCCGCGCTGTCATCCGCCCGCCGCGCCTGTGGCATGGCCGCCTCCACCATCTGCAGCGCATCTTGTAGCTGCCGATAATGAACTTTTCGGGTGTCGGCGTCATCTCGGTAAATCCGACTGATTTGCCCCCCGGATTCCTGGCGCAGGGCAACTGCGCCGTTCTCCGCAACGATTCCCATCAGCGGCCATGCTTTCTCACCGCGAGCCGGATTGTCAGAAAGCCAGCGCAAACCCCAACCAACGGGCCGCCCGGTGACTGCCAGCACAGGTATGTTGGCGTCTTTGAGTGCCACCAGCGCATCCCGCGCTTGGACTGCAAGCTGGCCCCCATCCGTCAGGGTGTCATCGATATCCGTGATCAACCCGAGGATGCTGGCCTTGCTTGCCTCAGACCACGCCGACAGAGGCAGGCACATCAAAGGCGTCCGGGCGCGTGGTCAGGCGCAAACAAATCGACCCGATCGGTGATGATGCCGTCAACCCCCAGTTCCTGCAAGGCTTGGGCATGGTCTGCCTGGTTTACCGTGTAGCACAGGCAGCGCATACCCGCCTGATGGATGGCCTTCACAGATTGCGCGTCGTAGAGCGCGTACTGCGCCACGATCGCGGCACATTCAAGTGCGGCGGCGCTGTTCATCCAGCCCTCCCACCAGTTTTCCAGTAGCAACGCACGGGGCAATTCAGGCGCGCTTTGCTGTGCCCCTTCCAGCGCCAATGGCTTGAACGAGCTGAGCAGCGGCCTTACCGGCTGCCCCTCCCACAGTCGAGCGGCCAGCGCTGCGACTGCTTGTCCGGTGGCGTAATCGGTTCCCGGAGTGGGTTTGACTTCGATATTGAGCAGCAGATTGTTTTGCAGACACATTCGGGACAGCCCCTGCAGGCTGCATAACGGCTCCCCGGCATACCGGCGCGAATGCCAGCCACCGGCATCGAGCAGCGACAAATGCGCCCAATCCCAGTCCCCGCCGATACCCCGCCCGTTACTGGTTCGCTCCAGAGTGGCGTCGTGAAGCAGGAAAACGGTTCCGTCCCGGCTGATCTTGGCATCACATTCGAACATTCGGTACCCGTAAGAGGCCCCAAGCCTGAACGCAGCCAGCGTATTTTCGGGGGCCAGCTTTCCGGCACCCCGGTGGGCTATCCAGTAGGGATAGGGCCAATTAGAGGGTCTCATGGCAATCGTTGTCCGTTTGCCCGGTCAAAGAAGTGGAGCTTATCGGGGCGCGCTGTTATTTGAACGGACTCTCCCGGTCGAGGTGCGGTCACTGCCGCATCAAGCCTGAGGGTCAGGTTCTCCTGGCCCATCCGCGCATGGATGAGTCGCTCAGCGCCGAGCAGCTCGGTGGTTTGCACCAGAACTTGCCAGCCGACTCCCGGCGTGAGGTCGAGATGCTCGGGCCGAATTCCGAGGATTTTTTCGGGTTCCAAGCCCGGGACTGAGTGCAATAGATTCATCGGCGGGGAGCCGATGAAGCTGGCCACAAAGGTGCTGGCTGGTCGGCTATACACCGCTTCTGGCGTATCAAATTGTTCAACCCGACCGCTGTTCATGACGATCATGCGCTGGGCCAAAGTCATCGCCTCAACCTGGTCGTGCGTTACGAAGAGGCTGGTGATACCCAGATCGGCATGAAGCTTTTGAATTTCAAGCCGTGTTTGCGCGCGCAACTTGGCGTCCAGATTGGATAAGGGCTCATCGAACAGAAAAACCCGAGGCTGCCGCACGATGGCGCGGCCCATCGCCACTCTCTGCCTCTGCCCCCCCGACAGCTGCCTGGGTTTGCGCTCAAGAAGCGTCGACAGTTCAAGGATTTCTGCGGCTCTGGCCACCCGGGCTTGAATTTCCTGTTTGGGGAGCTTTTGGATCTTCAGGCCGTAGGCCATGTTGTCGAATACGCTCATGTGGGGATACAGGGCGTAGTTCTGAAACACCATCGCAATGTCGCGTTCGGCGGGCTCCAGTGAATTGACGACCCGCTCACCGATGACGATATCTCCACCGGTGATCTCTTCGAGCCCTGCCACCATGCGTAAGAGCGTGGATTTGCCACATCCAGAGGGGCCAACGATCACAACAAATTCGCCATCCTCGATGTGTGCGCTGACCCCGTGAATAACGCGCAAGGCTTGCTTGCCCTGAACATAGTCCTTAACGACTTCATGTAAAGAGAGAGCTGCCATTTTTATTTATCAGTATCAACCAGGCCCTTGACGAACCACTTCTGCATGAGGACGACCACCAGGGCCGGCGGCAACATCGCCAGCATCGCGGTAGCCATCACAACATTCCATTCGGTATACGCTTCCCCGGCAACCAGTCGCTTGATCCCGAGCACCACCGGATACATGGCTTCATCAGTCGTCACCAAGAGGGGCCAGAGGTATTGGTTCCAGCCGTAGATGAATTGAATGACGAACAGAGCCGCAATCGATGTCGCCGACATGGGCAGCAGCACATCTTTAAAAAACCGCATGGGTCCAGCGCCATCCACTCGGGCTGCCTCCACCAACTCATCGGGCACAGTGAGGAAGAACTGCCGAAACAGGAAAGTCGCTGTTGCAGAGGCGATGAGCGGTATGGTCAGGCCGGCGTAGCTGTTGAGCATGCCCAGATCGGACACAACGGCGTAAGTGGGGGTGATTCGGACTTCAACGGGCAGCATCAGCGTTACGAAGATCATCCAAAAAACCAGCATACGCAGCGGAAATCGAAAATAGACGAAGGCGAAAGCCGATAAAAGCGATATGGTGATCTTTCCGACAGCGATCACAAGGGCGCTGATCAGGCTCACCAGCATCATGGGCGCACCGGCTGGCAGCTTGCTACCGGCGCTGGTTTCGCCGCCAAACAAGGCCACCTTATAAGTTTCCAGGGCGTGGCTGCCGGGCCATAGGGAAAGGGGTCGACTGGCGGAAATTTCCTGGGCCGACTGCGTGGAGGCAACCAGTGTCAGGTACACCGGAAAGGCGACGACGGCGACACCGATGATCAAGACCACATGGGCCAGCAGATCGAGCAAGGGGCGGCGTTCAATCATAGGACTCAGTACTGTACTTTCCGCTCGATGTAGCGAAATTGCACCAAGGTCAGGGCGATCACAATAGTCATCAAAACAACTGACTGAACGGCCGACCCCCCCATGTCCAGGGCCTTAAAGCCATCGTAATAGACCTTGTAAACCAAAATCGATGTAGCCTTGCCGGGCCCACCTTGAGTGGACGCATCGACAATCGCGAAGGTGTCAAAAAAGGCGTAGACCACATTGATCACGAGCAGGAAGAATGTGGTTGGCGAGAGCAGGGGGAATACGATGGTCCAGAAGCGTCTCCAGGGCGAGGCGCCATCGATGGCCGCCGCCTCAATCAGTGATTTGGGGATGGACTGCAAGCCGGCCAGAAAGAACAGGAAGTTGTAGGAAATCTGCTTCCATACAGCCGCCATGACTATCAGGGCCATGGCGTGTCGGCTGTCAAGCATATGGTTCCAGTCCAGCCCCAGGCTTTGAAGAAGGTGGCTGACCACCCCCATCGGGGAGGCGAACATGAAAAGCCACAAGACGCCTGCCACGGCCGGCGCCACAGCATAGGGCCAGATCAACAGCGTCTTGTAAAGGCCTGCCCCCTCAATCACCCGATCGGCCATGACGGCCAGCAGCAGCGCGATACTCAGCCCGCATACAGCCACCATCAGCGAGAAAACCGCGGTTGTCTGAAATGACTCCAGATAGGTGCTGTCAGCAAAAACGCGCTGAAAATTCTCGAGGCCGACAAATTCCGTACTCGTGCCGAAGGCGTCTTCCTGAAGTACGCTTTGATAAAGAGCCTGCGCCGCCGGCCAAAAGAAGAAAACCAGCACGATGGCCATTTGGGGGGCCACCAATGCCCAAGGCAGCCAGCGAGATCGGAATCGGACGCGTTTTTCCATGCACTACCACACAATCCCTAGCGGCGGCCCTGTCGGCCCCGAAGGGTCTGAACTCAACAAGAGCTGTACCCAAGACCCAAACGGGCCACCCCTAGGATTCGGATCAGTTTTTGCCCTGGTTGGCTTTCTGGAAGCGTTCGAGTTGCTCGTTGCCCCGCTTGACCGCTGCATCGAGGGCTTCTTTGGCCGACTTCTTGCCGGCCCATACCTGCTCGAGCTCCTCGTCGTTGATGGTGCGGATCTGCACAAAATTGCCCAGGCGTATGCCGCGCGATTTGTCAGTAGTCTTGCGGATCATCTGCTCAACTGAGACATCTGTGCCGGGGTTCTGTTTGTAAAAACCCGATTTCTCGGTGAGCTCGTAGGACGCTTTGGTTAAAGGCAGATATCCGGTTCGCTGGTGGCTCTTGGCCGCCTCCTCAGGTTTGGACAGGTGCGCAAAGAACTGGGCTACGCCCTTGTACTCGTTGTCTTTCTTGCCCGACATGACCCACAAGCTAGCCCCGCCGATGACCGTGTTCTGGGGCGCGCCGGTGACATCGGGGTAGTAGGGCAGGGCAGCGATGCCCGAGGCAAACTTGGCGTTGCGCTTGATGTTGCCGTACAGCGCCGATGAGCCCGTGACCATGGCACACTCGCCCGAGACAAACACGCCATCGGCCGTGTTGCCACGACCCTTGTAGACGAACAGGCCTTGCTTGGCCATATTGCCCAGGTTCTCAATGTGGCGCACATGCAGCGGGCCGTTGAAGTTCAGGCGCGCATCGATACCGCGCATGCCATTGCCCTTGGTGGCAAATTCGGTGTTGTGCCAGGCGGCAAAGCTCTCGAGCTGGGTCCAACTCACCCAGCTGGTGGTAAACGGGCATTTGTGACCTGAGGCCTTGAGCTTGGCGGCGGCCAGGGCCACCTCCGGCCAGGTGCGCGGCGGCGTGTTTGGGTCAAGGCCTGCCGCCTTGAAGGCGTCCTTGTTGTAGTGGAAGACGGTGGTCGAGCTGTTGAAGGGAAAGCTCAGCATCTGCCCATTGGGGGCGGTGTAGTAGCCGGCAACGGCGGGTACATAGGCGTTGGGGTCAAAAGTGACGCCGGCTTTCTTCATGACCTCGCCCACCGGTACGATGGCACTCTTGCTGGCCATCATGGTCGCTGTGCCGACCTCGAACACCTGCAGAATATGAGGTGCATTTCCGGCGCGGAACGCAGCGATCGCTGCGGTCATCGACTCGTCGTAGCTGCCCTTGAAGGTGGGCACTATCTTGTATTGGGTCTGGCTCTTGTTGAAGTCATTGGCCAGATCGTTGATCCACTCGCCCAGGGCTCCTCCCATCGAGTGCCACCATTGGATCTCGGTTTGGGCCGAGGCGGGGGATGACAGGGCAGCGCCCAGGGTCACCGCGCAGGCGATGCGTCGTAATGTGCGATACATGAAAACTCCTCAGCGTTGAAATTGTTCAGGATAGACCTGTTTTTTGGAAGTTTTATTACAAGGCGGTTCATCGAATCTGGCAACTGGGATTTCCACGAGGCGCTGGTTGAGCAGAAAGCCTGGGATTTCGTTGTAGCGTACCATCAAAACTTCCGGGGATGCAGTTGGCGTGAACAACGCAATTTTTGTTCTTTTAACGGAAACAGCTTGATTTTCCCCGGCGTCAGACTTACAAGTAGAAATTCTTTTTGTTAAAGCGGGTGATGAGATGTCAACAGTCAAAGACTGCCTGAAACGAAAATCGGGGAAGGTGTTCTCACTGGGTTCCTCCGACTCGGTCATCCAGGTGCTGGAGATGATGAAGTCCAACCGGATCCGATCGGTGATGGTCATCGACGAGGGCAAGCTGGTCGGCATGGTCTCACAGGGCGATTGCGCCATCAAGGTCCTGCTGGCCGGGCTTGATCCGGCCACGACGCCGCTGAGCCAGATCATGACCCCCAATCCGATGACGGTGACGGTCAATGACACCATGCAGTCCTGCATGGAAACCATGTCTTCACGCAATTTTCGGCATCTGCCCGTGGTCACAGACGGTCAGGTGGTGGGTATGGTGTCCGTCGGTGACATCGTCAAGGACATCATCAGTCAGCAGGGCGACCACATCAAGCATCTGGAAACCTTCATCCGGGGTCACGGCGTCGCTTGATGATCGTCTGCTCGCGCCGGCATTGGCT
>VGHR01000060.1 GCA_016868205.1 Betaproteobacteria bacterium | reverse complement strand
CCGGCCGGCCTGAAGGGCGACGCCAACAAGATCTACGACTTTTGCGCCGCCATCGTCGATGCCACCGCCGATCTGGTCTCAAGCTCCAAACCGCAGATCGCCTACTTTGCCGCCCACCGCGCCTAGGGCCAGCTCGAGCGCCTGATGGAGCACATGCGCCGTGTGGCGCCACAGGTGCCCATCATTCTCGACGCCAAGCGCGGGGATATCGGCTCAACGGCCGAGCAATATGCCAAGGAGGCCTTCGAGCGCTATAGCGCCGATGCGGTCACGCTCTCGCCCTTCATGGGCTTTGGTTCGGTGCAGCCCTACCTTCAATATGAGGGCAAAGGCGCCTTCCTGCTCTGTCGCACCAGCGATCAGGGCGGCGACGACCTGCAAAACCAGCGCCTGGCCTCGGTCGAGGGCCAGCCCCTGCTGTATGAACATGTGGCGCGCCTGGCCCAAGGCCCCTGGAACCTCAATGGCCAGCTCGGCTTGGTGGTCGGTGCCACCTATCCCGCTGAAATCGAGCGGGTGCGCCAGGTCGCGCCGACCGCGCCCCTGCTCATCCCCGGCGTGGGCGCGCAGGGCGGTGATGCAGCTGCCACGGTCAAGGCGGGCTGGCGCGGCGCGGCCGACGGCAGCAGCACCGGGCCGATCATCGTCAATTCATCACTGGCCACTCTTTACGCTTCCGGCGGCGGCGATTTCGCCGAGGCGGCCCGGCGCGCCGCGCAGAGCACACGCGATACGCTGGAGGCGGCCAAACAAGGTTGAGCGCCCTCTACGCCACCGAGCCGGTGGGCGCTTGCTGGGGCCAGCCCCCGCTCTGACGGCAAGACTGCTTGACCCGCTTCGTGCATCAGAATAGGGTTGCCCTCACGGGTGTAAGCCAGGGGCCTGAGTGCCCTTGCGCTAGGAATGTCCCAAGGCCTGATGCGGAGTGACGCCATGCAAGACGAAAGCTTCGAGCTGTATGACCTGCGCGTGGAGGTGATCGGACCGAGCGACCAGAAAATCTACTGCGGGGCCCAGGTGGGCGATTACTTTGAAGTGCACGGGGAAATGCTGCACTTCCCGCCGGGCCAGGGCTTCTCGATGTATTCACTGGCCGCCATCCTGCCTTTGCTGGCAGCCAAGCAGCGCAGCACCAACCCCAATGACTGGATCAGCACTGACAGCGAAATTGCCTGCCCCGACCCCCACTGCCCCACGCGATTTCGAATCACCCGAACGCGCAAGCGCCGCTTTGAACATAGCCAAACCACTGCCGTACCCCTTGGAGAGACCGCCCATGAAGATCAGCAGACGCACCCTGGCCCCGGGCTATGAAATCCCGCGGCTGATCCGGGGCGGGTGGCAACTCGCCGGAGATCATGGGGAGGTGCAGGCTTCGCGAGCGATCGACGATATGGCTGCCTTCGTGGCCGCAGGCCTGAACACCTTCGACTGCGCGGACATTTACACCGGCGTAGAGGAACTCATCGGGCAATACCGTTTGCACGATCCCTCTTTGCAGGTGCACACCAAATTCGTCCCCGACCTGTCGATCCTGCACCAGGTCGACGAGAGCTACGTTCGCACCATTCACCAACGCTCCCTGCAAAGGCTCCATGCACAGCGGCTGGACCTGGTGCAATTTCATTGGTGGGACTATACGGCCGCAGGGATGCTGCAAGCAGCCCGACACTTGCAGAGCCTGCAGAAGGAGGGAAGCCTCAGGCTCATTGGGGCGACCAATTTCAACACCGAGCAAAGTCAGCGACTGCTCGATGCAGGTATCAAAGTAGTCAGCATGCAGGTGCAGTATTCACTGCTGGATCGCCGACCTGCAGACCAGATGGCCAGCCTGTGCGCGCAAAGCGGCATGCAACTTCTGTGCTACGGCACGCTGGCCGGCGGCTTTCTGACCGCCGCCTGGCTGGGTCAGCCGGAACCAGCGGCCGGGTCCCTGCACAATCGCTCATTGATCAAATACAAACTGATCATCGATGACTTTGGCGGCTGGTCCTTGTTCCAGCAATTGCTGCAGGCGCTGCATACCGTGGCCCAGCGCCACGGCGTGGCCCTCTCCAGCGTGGCCACCCGCTGGGTGCTCGATCAACCGCATGTGGCCGCGGCAATCGTCGGAGCACGCTATGCCGTACACCTGCCCCAAATGCTTGAGGCCTTTTCCTTCAAGCTCAAAACGCGCGATCACGACCTTCTGCGTGATGTACTGCGCCGCAGTCGACAACTGGATGGCGATGTGTTTGATCTCGAGCGCGATCGGCAGGGCCGGCATGGGCGAATCATGAAGTATGAGCTCAATCAGAAGCCGGCCTGAAGACGCTGACCCATCGCACATGCCTGCACCGAAATCTGGCCTGCCCGCACCCTCGCCAAGCCGCGGCAGGACCTGCGGACCCTTTGTATCGGCCTGGCTGGCCGACCTGGAATATGGCTGGACCGAGCTAACCGAGGGCGCTCGCAGTGTCAGTCTGCACAGCGATCAGGTTTTATTCCATCAAGGGCAGGCCGCCGAGACGGTGTATGTGGTCGAAGAGGGCCGAATTCGACTCTCTTCGTTTTCTTTGGATGGACGCGAGCGGCATCTGATGATTTTGGGCGAACGCGGTCTTGTCGGTGACTGCGGCTGGCCCGATAGCGACATCTACGCGGTCACCGCCCTGGCTTCGAGCCAGGCCCGGCTACGAGCCATCGATATGCGCCGCTTCGCACAGGCGCTGACCGACCACCCGTTATTGGCCCAGCAGCATCGGGAGCTCAGCAGCCGGCGGCTGCGCATACTTTTGCAACAGCTTGAATTGCAGGGGCATAAAACGGCGGGACGGCGGATTTGCCACCATCTACTGGGCCTGATGCACGCCTATGGCTCGGTCACTGCTGAAGGGGTTCGAATCGGCATTGGCTTTACCCAGCAGCAGATGGGCAATATTTGTGGCTTGTCCAGGGTCAGCGTGGCTTATGCCCTTTCCCGCCTCGAGCGCCAGCAAGTGATCGTCCGCCAGCGTCGGCACTGGCTGGTTCTCAAGCCCGGGCAGCTCGAACGCGAAGCTAGCGGCCTCAAGAGCGACCCCTGACGACAGCGGCCACTTATCCTTGGCGGGGATTTCCCCAAAATGTAAAGCGCTTGACAGCGGCGCACCGGCCTGCCCGCTAAGCTCCGGTCTCTATTTCATCCCTCACCTCCCAGCTATGGCGCCTTCACCCGGTCTTCGTGTTGCCGTTGATATCGGCGGGACGTTCACTGATGTGGTCCTGCAGCGTGGCCCGCAGATCTACACCAGCAAGCTACTGACCACGCCGCACGCGCCCGAGCAAGCCATGATTGATGGCATCTTGCAAGTTCTGGCGCAGGGGCGCGCCGAACCCGAGGATCTCGACCTTCTGGTACACGGTACTACCTTGGCCACAAATGCGCTGATTGAACGCAAAGGAGCGGTCACCGGCCTGATCACCAATGAGGGCTTTCGCGACGTCCTGGCCATGGGCGATGAAAAGCGATTTGACCACTACGACCTGGACCTCGAGAAGCCTTTGCCCCTAGTACCCAGACAACTGAGGATTGGGGTGCGTGGCCGCATGCTGGCCGATGGACGGGAATACGAGGCCCTGTCGATGAGCGATGTCGATCGCGCCTTGGACTCGATGAAACTGCAAGGCGTGACCGCCTTGGCCGTGGGCCTGCTGCATGCTTACGCGAACCCGGCGCACGAGTTGGTAATCGCCCAACGAGCGCGCGCGCAGTGGCCCGATTTGACTGTCAGCCTGTCGAGCCAGGTGTGTCCTGAAATACGTGAATACGAGCGCTTGAGTACCACGGTGGCCAACGCCTACGTTCAGCCCCTGATGTCGAGCTATTTACGGGCGCTGCAAAAACGCTTGCACGCCCTGGGCTTTCGCTGTCCGCTGTTCATGGTCACCTCCAGCGGCGGGTTGACCACACTAGAGACGGCCGCAGAGTTCCCCATCCGGCTGGTGGAGTCCGGGCCCGCCGGTGGGGCAAGCCTGTCGGCCTTCCTGTCCCTGGAGCTTGGGCTCGAACATGCTTTGAGTTTTGACATGGGCGGTACCACGGCCAAGATCTGTTTCATCCACAAGGGGCAGGCCCAGCAGTCGCGCAAATTTGAAGTGGCCCGATCCTGGAAAAACCGTAAGGGCAGCGGGTGGCCGGTCCGTATACCCGTCACGGAAATGGTCGAGATCGGGGCCGGGGGCGGCTCCATCGGGCGCCTGGACCTGTTGGGCCGCATCTGCATGGGGCCCGACAGCGCCGGGGCCGCTCCAGGCCCAGCCTGCTATAGTCGGGGCGGCGACAAGCCAACGGTGACCGACGCACAACTGCTGCTCGGGCGTCTTGATCCACTGCGCTTTGCCGGAGGCACTTTCAAACTTGACCGGCAGGCCGCCGATCACTGCCTCGATAAAGAAATTGCGAGGCCGCAGTTGCTAGATACGGCATGGGGTGCCAGCGGCATGCTTGAGATCGTCGACGAAAACATGGCTAACGCGGCGCGGGTCCATGGCATCGAACGAGGTCAGCCCATTGGCCAATGCACGCTGATTGCATTTGGCGGGGCAGCACCCCTGCACGCAGCCTCCATGGCCCGGCGGCTCGATATCGATCACATCGTGATTCCCAAAAATGCCGGCGTCGGTTCGGCCCTTGGATTCCTGCTCTCACCGCTGGCTTTCGAGCTGGTTCGCAGTTTGTACGTGGATGAAACCCGGCCGGACTTTGGCCAGGTCAATACCCTGCTGGAGGACTTGCAGACCAGTGCACAAGAAGTGGTGCAGGCCGGTGCCCCGAAGGCCCCGCTCCGGACCCGCTGCTGGGTGGATGTAAGGTACCAAGGGCAAGGGCATGAGCTGACCATCGAATTACCCCAGCCGATGATGGACCGGGCAGGCCTGTCTGCACTGCGGCAGG
Organism: Betaproteobacteria bacterium; assembly: GCA_016868205.1. Taxonomy (GTDB): domain Bacteria; phylum Pseudomonadota; class Gammaproteobacteria; order Burkholderiales; family Burkholderiaceae_C; genus Polaromonas. Next base: position 10,982 of record VGHR01000060.1, on the reverse strand, counting down.
ATTTTGAACGGCGCTATCGGGCCCAATACGGCTTGCTAATCGAGGGCGTCCCCCTGGAATTTCTTAACTGGACCGTATCCGTAGCGGCACCGGCCTGGACGCGACCGCAGGCTGCTGCGGCAATGGGCCGCCTTACACCCGGAGCAACTGAGGGCCATGCCTCGGTCTTCGACCCTCTGTCGGGCCGCTGGATCGATCACCTCGTCTACGCCCGCGAGCAGCAGACCGGCGGATCGTACTTCGAAGGGCCAGCCTTGGTGGTTGAGGACCAAACCACCACTTTGGTACCTGCGGGCTGGCAAGCTCAAGTCGACAGCCGCGGCCATCTGCACCTGCGGGCGGCCACGGCAAGAGCAGAGGCAGCCTGAACCTGGCCCGGAGTCCAACCCATGCAAAACATTTCACCCGCCGCCCCATCCGCGCTTGCTGACCAGGAAATGCGTTTGCGGGTGATGCGACAGGTCATGTGGAATCGCCTGATCGCCGTTGTTGAAGAGGGCGCACAAGTTCTGCTGAAGACCGCCTTTGGCGCAGTCACCCGTGAGGCCGGAGATTTGTCAGTCGGTGTGTACGACACCGGCGGTCGCATGCTGGCGCAGGCGGTCACCGGAACGCCGGGGCACGTCAATACCATGGCCATGGCGGTAGGTCATTTTCTGCAGCGCTTCCCTTTGGCCGAGCTGCGCCCTGGCGATGTACTGGTGACCAACGATCCCTGGATGGGGACCGGGCACCTTTTCGACTTCGTGGTGGTCTCGCCCGTCTTTCATCACGGTCGGGCGGTGGCCCTGTTTGCCTCCACCTGCCATGTCATTGACATTGGGGGGCGTGGCTTTACCGCCGAGGCGCAGTCGGTCTACGAGGAGGGCCTGTGGGTGCCGCATCTCAAGCTCTTTGAGGCCGGCCGCCCCAACGAGACTTTGCTGGCCTTACTTGAGCGCAATGTAAGGGAGCCGCTACAGACCCGGGGCGACCTGATGTCGCTGGTCTCGTGTAATAACGCCGCCTCACTGCGGCTTCAGGCGCTGATGACCGAATTTGAGCTGCGGGATTTGCAGGCACTGGCCGATTACATCGTCGGGACCTCGGCGCAAGCCATGCGATCGGCCATCAAGGCCCTGCCCGACGGGCAATGGCGGCACACGATGCGCATTGACGGCAGCACCGAACCCGTGGACTTGGTGGCCAATCTGTCCATCGAAGGGACGCACATGCGGATCGATCTGGCCGGCTCCTCTGCTGCTTCGCGTGCGGGCATCAACTCGCCCAAGTGCTACACCGACGCCTATTGCGTTTATGGTATCAAATGCGTCATTGCCCCGGATATCCCCAACAATGCGGGATCACTTTCGGCCATCGAGGTGGTGGCCGAGCCGGGCACGATTGTTCACCCGCTGCCGCCGGCGCCGGTAACCGCCCGTCATGTCGTAGGGCAGATGCTGCCGGACTTGATGTTCGGCTGTCTTCAGGAGCCCTGTGCAGCCCAGGTCAGTGCCGAGGGTGCCGGCAGCATCTGGGTGCTGGCCTTGTCGGGACAGACCGCGGCCGGCCCCTTTCACACTATGAGTCTGGGAATTGGCGGCATGGGGGCCCGGCCAGGTAAGGACGGCTTGTCCTGCACCGCCTTCCCCAGCGGAGTCGGTAGTATTCCCGTTGAAGTCACTGAGGCCGCCACGCCTTTGCTTTTCCATCGCCGCGAGTACCTGCCTGGCAGCGGCGGAGCGGGCCAGTACCGGGGCGGCCTGGGCAGCGTGATTGAAATCAGCCATCAACAGGGCGCTAGCTTCCGGATATCGGCAGCCACCTTCGATCGGCGGCTGTATGCCGCTCGAGGTCGCCAGGGCGGGAGAGATGGGCAGGTGGGCGCTTGCCGCATCAGTGACGGCACGGTGATTCTGAACAAGGGGGTGCATGAAGTGCCGGCCGGATGTCACCTGATCCTGGAACTGCCGGGCGGCGCCGGCTATGGAGATCCGGTCCTTCGTGACCGACTGGCCCGCGACCGCGATCGCAGCGAAGGATTGACTTAAGAGATTTTCAGGAGGACCTCCATGGTCACGCTGGCCCACTGTCAAGCGCTCGATGCGCGCGATCCACTGGCTTTTTTGCACGCATCGTTCGCAAAGCCGCAGGAGGACACGATTTATCTGGACGGCAACTCGGTGGGCGCCATGCCGGCCGATGCGCCCGATCGTGTCCATGCCCTGCTGACCCAGGGCTGGCGCGATGCGCGTCGACGCGGGTGGAGTTATTTCGATTGGCTGGAGAAGCCCTGGCTACTGGGTCAGGCGCTTTCGCATTTGCTGGGCGCACGCCCCCATGACGTGATCTTCAGCGACAACACATCGGTCAATCTGTTCAAGCTGCTGGCCTACGCCTGGAAGATAAATCCGCAGCGGCCTGTTATCGTCAGCGAGCGCTATAACTTCCCGACCGATATCTACATCGCCCAGGGCCTGGCGCATTTTCTCGATGGCCAGGCGCAGCTGCGTCTGATTGATCACCCCGATGAACTCTCTGCCGCGCTCGGGCCCGATGTCGGCGTGGTCTATCTCAGTCATGTCGACTACCGCTCGAGCTACCGCTGGCCGATGCGCCAGACCAGTCAGGCGGTTAATGCGTGCGGCGCCCTGGTGTTCTGGGATTTATCCCATGCAGCCGGGGCAATTCCCGTCGAGCTTCAGGCCGATGGGGCTGATTTTGCAGTGGGCTGCGGCTACAAGTATTTGTGCGGCGGTCCAGGAGCGCCCGCATGGCTATATGTGCATCCGCACCACCAAGAAAAAGACTGGCCGGTGATCGCCGGCTGGATGGGACACGAAGACATTTTTGCCTTTGCTCCAAACTACGCCCCCTCGGCAGGCGTGCGCAGGCATCTGACCGGCTCACCCTCTATCCTGGCCAATCAGGCCATGAGCGCCGCTGCCGACCTTTGGAAACAAGTCAAGCCGGCGGACCTGGGCTGGAAGCACCAGTCGCTCTCCGAGTTGCTGGTCGATCTACTGCGCGAGCGCTGCGCGCATCTGGGCGTCACGGTCACATCGCCGCTGGACTACGCACAGCGAGGCGGTCACCTGACTTTCCGTCACCCGGGCGCAGGAAGCGTCACTGAGGCGCTTTTGGCCCTTGGGGTGGTCAGCTCCTTTCGCAAGCCGGACTCGATACGGTTTGGCCTGTCGCCCCTGTATTTGAGCCACGCAGACATCTGGACGGCCGTTGACCGCCTGGTCCAGGTGCTCGAGACCAAGGTCTGGAAGGAGCCGCGCTTTGCCAAGGTTTCCGTCTGAGGCCGCAGCAAGCTTCAATGGATCGGCCGGTAGGCGGTGACTTCGATTTCCACTTCGCACTCGGGCACCGCCAGGGGCGTACACAAAGTGGTGTTGGCCGGGCTGGCCGATCCAAAGCGTTGCGCGATGACTTCACAGACACCAGCAATGTCTTCGCGCTTGGCCACATGCACCGTCACGCGTACTACATCCATCAAGCTAAATCCAGCCTGCGCAAGAGCAGCCTCGATCGTGTCGATGGCGCGCCGGGCTTGCTCGACCGCGCCCTGCGGCCACTGGCCCGTGACCAAGTCTGCGCCTACCGTGCCTGAGACAAAGGCCCAGGGGCCGTCGATAACCGCCCGGCTGTAGCCTGCCATCGCCTCATAGACCGAATTCGTACGCACGAAGCTGCGTGGCATCGGCGGTATTTCGGCCTCCACCTCGATCTCGACCTCGTAGTCGCCCACCAGTTGAGCCACGGCCAAAACCGTGTTGGCCGGTCGCACGTCGGCAAAAACGCGGCCGTGCACCTCCGTAGGCCCTTGCCAGGCAGCGATATCGCAAAGGTAAATCCGGGTTCGCACCACATGCTCGAGCCCCGAGCCCAGAGCCTGCAGGCTCGCCGCAATCTTGTCGAGGATGAAGACGGTCTGGGCCTGCGCGTTGCCCGGGGCAACCACCTGGCCGGTGCCGTGAGTCGCTGTGGTGCCGCTGACCATGATCCGCGAACCCTGTCGAACAGCGCGCGAATACCCGCCAAAGCTTTCCCATTGGCTGCCGCTGGACACTTGGCTGCGCTGCGCCAGACCCGCGACCGACCGGGCTGAAAAAGGGCGCTCCAGCTGTTTGAGATGGTGACTAAGATCGCCGGAGGCAGTCAGGAAGGGCGGCTTGCGGTACTCATCGCCGCAGTCACCGGGCGGATCCTGGGTAAGGGCAAAAGCTTGGCGTAACAAGGCATGGTCCTGCGCATCCAGCGCGAAACCAAAAACGGCCAGATTGCTGGCCCGGTGCTCGCTCTCGCCCAATCTTGCGCCGACGATGACCGCCCCGACGGCCGCTTGCTCGAGCACCCAGCGCAAGGAGACGGCCGAAATCGAAACGCCGTGCTTGTGAGCGATCGCATGGGCGGCCTGCAAAACCCCCTGAAAAGCATCCCATCCGCCGATGGCGTCAATGAATCGTTGGTACTTGGACTTGCTCCAGTCGAGCAGCGCCAGCGGCTCGGCTTTTCCGAGCCAGCGCTCGCTGAGAAATCCGCCGGCCAGAGTGCCATAGGCCAGCAGACGTATGCCCTGGGCGAGGCACAAATCGCTCATGCGCCCAGCCGCCCTTCGATCAAGCAGGGAAAAAGAGACCTGATTGGTCACGATCGGTGCGCCGTGCTGAAGCAACAAATGCAGGTGATCGGTGTCAAAGTTGGTCAACCCCAGGTTCAGGATCTGACCTTGCTCCCGCAGCCGCATCAATTGCTCGATGGCATCGAGATAGGCCGGGTGGGTGTAGTCCCACCAGTGAAATTGCAGCAAATCCACACGATCGACCCCAAGCCGCGCACAACGCTCATCCACGCCCGCACGAACCCGGTCGACGCTCATTGCCCCCGGCTCGGGACACCATTTGGTGAAAGCATGGGCAGGGCGCTGCCCTTTCCAAATCTTCAAAAATTCGCCAGTGATGAGTTCAGCGCTGCCGTAATGGTCGGCCATGTCAAAGGCGTCGAAGCCGGCACGGGCATAGTCCATGAGATCGCGCGCCGCTAGCTGCGGGTCCAGAAGCGTTCCCTCCTTTTCCATGTCGGCGACCTGCCACAGGCCGGTGATCAGGCGGGGCACGACCAGGCCAGGGGCCAGTTCGATACGTTCAAGCTCGAGAGGTTTCATGAGGGCGCCGGCGCGCTGACCGGTTCACTTGTTCCAGAAGCGATTGAATAAGGTACACCTCAGCCTCGTGGCAGGCGATGAGCCGGCCCCAGCGATGATCGGACATATCCTTGCCGCGCCTGGCGCGCAGCGAGATCACGCAGCCGGACTGACTCGCCACGACACCGGCCTGGATACACGGCTGCAGATTTTGCGCATCGGGTCCCACCCAATAGTCCACCCGCCCGGCCTGCAGGTCCAGAACCGGCCGAATCAAGGTCGCCGTGCCATCAAACAGGCTTATGCCCCGGTAAAGCCCAACCCCGACACGAACAGTGTTCATCGAGCCCAAGGCCCAGCGGCCGAGCTGGCGCCCATCAGCCAGGAAACTCAAGGCCCGCGCCGGATCGACAGCGCAGGCCATCCGGGCGGTGTGGACGAGCGAGGACAACGCAGGATTCAAACGACCCGCCTCTCCTGCAGACCGGGCCTGCATCCTCGCACCGCTTACTCCTCGACCAGACGGGCCAAGGCTTGCATATCGGTCAATCCGATCGTACGGTCCGTGACGATCTGCCCGCCGGTAATCTTCCATACCAAGGCCGGGCCGCTGACATCTCCGTTGGCGTCGAATTCGATCGGACCCGTGGCGCCGAAGTATTTGATCGGCTTGCCGGCCCGAATCAGCTCGATGGCCTTCTTAAATTCTGCGGGGCCGGTACCCACCGGCGTACCGCCGGGGGTGTGCACGCGACGCACGGCTTCACGGATGGACGGGCCGCTGAGATCCTTGGCGATGTTCATAGCCAGGGCCATCACCATGACCGCGTCGTACTGGGTGTGTACGCCCGGTCCCTTGGAATCGGTATTCCACTTTTTCTGGAAGGCGTCATTGAAAGCGTCAACGTGAGGGCCCGGTTCCTGGGCGTTGTCCATACCAAAAAAGTCTTCGACGAACTGCGCGCCCACACCATTGACAAAGTCCATGGTGCGCATTGAATTGTTCAGCGCCACCTTGCGCGGACCGCCCTGCGAGAGCCACTCGCGAATGATGGTCACGGCATCCTTCGGAAATCCGATGAGCAACAAAGCCTCCGGCTTGGACGCCAGGGCGCGGGTGACCTCGGCGCGATAGCTGGGCTGGTTGTCGTTATAAGCCACCTCGGTCAGTATTTCACCGCCCAGTTTCTTGTGCGCACCGCGATAGAAGCGCAACATGTCGGTGCCGAAATCGGTGTTCACATAAATGACCGCCAGTCGCTTCATGCCCCGGCGACTGACCTCGGAGGCCGTCGCATAGGCCTGGGTCTTGCTTGTGGGCAGGGTACGGAAGAAGTAGCCTGCGCTGCGGCCGTCCGTGAAGGCGCTGGCCGAGGAGCAGCAGGAGATCTGCACCACCTTTGAAGGCGCAGTCACCGCGGAGATGATGGGCCCGGTTACACCGGAGGAGATCGTGCCGGTAAAGGCCTGCACACGCTCGACATCGACTAGATACTTGGCCGCATCGACGCCCACCGTGGGCTGGCCCTGGTCATCGCGCAGGATGAACTGAACAGGGCATCCTTTGACGCCGCCCCCCTGATTAACGTGCTCGATAGCCAATTCAGCCGCCTGGGCAATTTTCTTGGTAATCGGCGCCATGGAGCCAGTAAGCGGCAGGATGCCCCCGACCTTGACCGGACATGGGGTCGATTGCGCCCATGCTGCCGGCGTAGCGGCCAAAGCCAGCAGAAGGCCCAGAAGATGGCGGCTCAGACCCATCCGGGTTACGAATGTCAGCAGTTGCATGATGATTCCTTTCGTCAACAGATGAAGTTAAGCTTAATAAACCAGATGCCGCGACACAACAGCACGCTCCCCTAGGAGGCCACGTGGCTTGAAGAGTAGCATGAGCACCAGCGTCAATCCGATCAGAATGACCTGAATGGCCGCTCCCTGGGCTGCATGGGAGGGCGGTACCCACTTGGAGACAGCCACCCCGCTGGCAGCCCAGATGCTCCAGACAACCAGGGCACCTAGCATGGCACCGCGATTGTTGCCGCTTCCGCCCACGATGAGCATGGCCCAAACTTGGAAAGTCAGGATAGGCAAAAAGTCAAAGGGGCTGACAAAGCCGATGAAGGTGACATAAAGAGCTCCAGCCAAACCCATCAGAGTTGAGCCAAGCACAAAGGACTGCAGACGATACGACAGCGGGCTCTTGCCCAGAGACGAGGCCGCCATCTCATCTTCGCGAATGGCCCGCAGCACACGCCCCCAGGGGGAAGACAGGATGCGCTCGAGGGCCCAGTAGACCAGCACCACCACAACCACCATGAAGACCAGATAAAACAGGTTGTAAGCCAGCGAGCCTTCAAACCAGGTACTCAAGGGCTTGGGGATGCGGGTAATTCCTTGCGAGCCACCGGTCCAGGACTCCAGGTTTAGGGAGACCAACTGAATCATGATGCCAATTCCAAAGGTGGCAATGGCCAGGTAGTCACCGCGAAGGCGTATGGTGATCAGGCCAACCACCAGCGCGGCGACGGCGGTGACCAGCATGGCCGCGATGATGCCCACCAGCCATGGCAACCCGTAATTGCCCATCAGTTGGGGGCTGGGGGCGGCCGTCAAAATGGCATGGGTGTAGCCCCCAATCGCATAAAAGCCGGCCACACCGGCATTGAACAGGCCGGTAAAGCCCCATTGCAGGTTCAGGCCCATGGTCAGGATGCATAGAACCAGCACCACGCAGGCAAAGAACACCAGATAGGAAGCCAAGCCCATCGTCAGAACATCCGGGTCATGAGGTTTTTTCGCCCAAAATCCCCTGAGGACGCAGCCAAAGCACCCCCAGCAACAACAAAAAAGGCATAGCCGGTTTGTAGCCGGGATCGGCCACCAGCAGAAAAAGGTTCTCTGCAATGCCCACTAGCAAGCCCCCTAGGACAGCGCCCGGCAAAGACCCCACGCCACCGAAAATCGCAGCCGCAAAAATGGACAGCAACATGTTTGAGCCCAGCTCTGGATGAAGTTGCGGGGTTAGTCCGGAGAAGACGCCGGCCATGGCGGCCATGAAGCCCGAAATGATCCAGGTGGTTTTCATGACACGGTCCACCTCAATGCCACAGACCTGCGAGAGCGAAGGACTTTCGGCCATCGCCCGCATGGCAATACCGGTGCGATGGTGCGTCAGATATAAGTGCAGCAGGGTAACCAGAAATATGGCTAGGGCCAGAATGAAAACCTGATCGGGCAGCACCCGGACACCAGGCACGATCATCACGCCCAGCTGCAATTCACGGGTATAGAAGTACGAATCGTGCCCCCAGATAAGCACCAGGACATGCCGAAGGACCAGCGCGGCCCCGAAAGCAGCGAACACAAGAACCAGAGGGGCTGCGCCGCTTCTGCGCAAGGGCCGAAACACTACTAAGTCTAGGCCCCATGAAAGCACACCCGCCAGCGAAGCTGCCAGGCATGCAGCCACCAGGAGCTGCCACCCAAAGCTCAGGCCCAGAGAAGGGGCGCCCGGCCCCATCAAGCCGACCGCGGCCAGCGCCAGGTAGGCGCCAATGGTCATGAATTCGGCGTGCGCAAAATTGGCAAATCGCATGATTTGCAGCGTCAGGGACAGGCCAATGGCCCCCAGGGACACGATGGCCCCGGTGAAGATGCCGTCCACGATAGCCTGCACGATCATGGGTGAACCTGTCTGCGGCTTGTGCCCAAAAAGGCCGCCGCAACGACCGGGTCATCGATCAGGTCTCGAGCGGGTCCGTCAAGGTGATTGCGCCCTTCCACGAGGATGTAGGCGCGGTCGCTGAACTGCAACGCCCCCTTGGCGTTTTGCTCGACCATCAGCACACTAACCCCCTCACGCGTGAGTTGCCGAAGGCGTTCAAAGACTTCTTGCACCATCATGGGCGCCAAGCCCGCCGACGGTTCATCAAGCATGAGAACGCTGGGCTCCGTCATGAGGGCCCGGGCGATGGCCAGCATCTGACGTTGCCCGCCAGAGAGGGTGCGGGCCTTCTCCCGCCGTTTAGAGGCGAGCGCGGGAAACATGGCGTAGGCCTGCTCCAGCCTCTGGGCCAGTTCAGCGCCCAGGCAATAGCCCCCGATGCGCAGGTTCTCATGGATGGTCAAGGTGGCAAAGACATTGCCCGTCTGAGGCACATAACCCACGCCGGCCTGCATGATCTGATCAGGGGCGCGTCCCAGCACAGAGCCGCCGCGCAGTAGCACCTGCCCTGATTCGAAAGGAACCAGGCCCGCAATGGCCTTCATCAGGGTGCTCTTGCCCGCTCCGTTGGGCCCGATGATGGTGACCAGCTCACCCCTGTCCACGCGCAACTTCGCTCCTTGCACGATGGGCAGGCCGCGAACATAACCGGCCACCAGCTCTTGAACCTCAAGCACCTGCTGGCCGCCGCAAGGCCGCTGTACGCACAGTTCGCTCATGCAACCACCGGCGTTGGACCCAGGTAAGCGTCGAGCACCTTGGGGTTGTCTTGAATTTCTCGCGGACTGCCATCGGCCAGAAGCCGTCCCTGGGCCATGACCAAAACCCGCTGGCACATGCGCATTACCAGATCCATGTTGTGCTCGATCAGGAGAAAGGTGATGCCCCGTTGATGCAGCATTTGCACTCGCTCCATCAGCGTATCGAGCAGACTGGGATTGACCCCGGCCGCCGGCTCATCCAGAAGAATCATTTGTGGATCGATCATGAGCACCCGCGCCAGCTCGAGCAGCTTTTGCTGACCGCCCGAGAGTTGGCCCGCCAGCAATCCGGCCTTATCGGCCAGGGCGCACCACTGCAACACACCATGCGCACGCTCCTGAAGTTGGCGCTCCTGGGCACGTATCCGGGACACCGCCCACCAGTTGGCATCGAATCGCTCGCCAAGTTGTCCTAAGGGGGCCAGAAGAACGTTCTCCAGCACCGTCATGGTGGGGAAGGGTCGGGGCACCTGAAAGGTGCGCGCCAGGCCTCGGCGGAAAATCTGGTGCGGCGCCAGGGGATCAATGGCCTGCCCCCGAAAGAGGATGCGCCCAGCATCACATTTCTGGACCCCTGCAATCAGGTCGAAGGTGGTGGTTTTCCCAGCGCCGTTGGGGCCGATCAGGCCGGTCAGGCTGCCCTGGGCCACCACAAAGCTAACCTCGTCCACCGCGCGCAACTGCCCGAAGGACTTGGACAGGCCTTGCAGTTGCAGGAAGGGCTCAGGGGTCGAAGTGGTGGCCAAGGTGACTGACGGCGCGGGCTGCCTGCGTCCATGGGAAAGGTAGCGCAGAGCATACCAATTGCGGTGTCCGGGCTCATGCGTGTTTGTCCTAGGGGTGCAATGTCAAATGCTTTACACCGGTCCAAGCAGAGCGCGGGTGGCCCGGTTCAGCGGCCGATCACTGACGGCCAGTTCGTCAAGCACCCCCGTGATGTGATTGGCCCGGGCAACCACCTGATGTTCGACGGGAACGCCATGGGCCCGGGCGTGCGCTGCAAATTCGGCCGACTGGCATAGAAACTCGCCCGTCTCGTCGCCCCCGACCGCCACCAGAAGCGGAGCGCCGAGGTCCAGCCCTCGGCACAGGGGACTAAAGCGTTTGACCTCCTCGTCGGTCAGCTGCAAGGTATCGTTTTGAAAGGAGCGCGACACCGGCGCCAGATTAAACAGCCCGCTGATGGCAATGCCGCCGCAAAAGTCGACCTGATCTGCCGCACAAGCGTGTATCCAGGTGCGGTCCATCAGCTCGGCCACCAGACACATGAGTCCGAAGGCATCGGCCGCGTGACTCGACCAGTCGTGCTCGGGACCCAGCCCCACGCTGCGGACATCGTCCTTGCGGTACCAGCCGAGCGCTTCGA
>VGHR01000059.1 GCA_016868205.1 Betaproteobacteria bacterium | reverse complement strand
TCGTCGGCCCCTCCTACAAGGACATTTCCAAGAAGTACGCTGGACAAAAGGATGCGGCAGCGATGCTGGCGGGCAAGATCATCAAGGGTGGCGCCGGTGCCTGGGGCGCCGTGCCCATGCCGGCCAACCCGCAGGTCAGCGAGGCCGAGGCCCAGCGGCTGGTGACCTGGATCATGGCGCAGAAGTAAGCCCGCGGGGGCTGCCGCCCCGGGGCTTGAAGGCAGGCGGCCAGTTGTCCCGCGCGCTCGGGTCCTATACTGCTCTGGACCCTTCCTGATTGCCGACCATGAGCGCCAGCCACGCCCCCCTGATCACGCTTCGTTGGCCGGACCCTAGAAGCCGTCCTTCCGGACTCGTCGGGCGGATCGCCGCCGTGCTGGCCGTGCATGCGGTGCTGGGCTGGCTGCTGCTTAGCGCCACCGGACAGCGGCTGGTTGAGCAGCTGGTCGTTCCAGTGCGCCTGCTTTTGACCGACCCGGTCGTGCCAGAACCCAAAGCCGCCGTCCCTCGGCCCGAAACGGCAGCGCCTCGACCGCTGGAGCGGCCGCAGGCTCAAGCACCGTCATCGCCCCCCGCCCCGGTGCCAGCCACTGTCACACGGGAAGCAGACCCACCCCCGCCTGCAGCCCCGCCTGCCCTGTTGGCACCCGTGGCACCTGCAGCACCTGCGGCAGCCCCCGCTGCTTCACAAGCTTTGGCGGCGCCTGCTATCGTCGCGCCCGCAGCGCCCGCGAGCCCCGGGATTGCTGCGACGCTCCCGCCAGCCAGCCCTGCCCCGGCGAGCAAGCCCGCGGCCGCCGCGGCGGATATGGCAAGTGCGCCACCGGCACCGCCACCACGCATCAGAGGCGGGCTCAGGCCAGGTTCGTGTCCACGGCCAACTTACCCCGAGGTATCCAAGCGGCTCGAGGAAGAAGGTACCGTCGTGTTGCGCTTCCTGGTGGCGCCTGATGGCAAAGTACTGCAAGCCGAAGTGGAAAAAAGCTCCGGCTTCAAACGGCTGGATGAGGCCGCCCGCAGCGGTCTGTCCAACTGCAGCTTCGAGCCGGCCACCGTCGACGGCAAGCCGGTCCGCACCTGGGCTACGGTACCCTATACCTGGCGGCTCGAATAAGTTGAAAGATAACAAGGACCCTCATGAAACGACCCGCGATCCTGATGGCCGGCGCACTGGCGGCCCCGCTTGTTTTGGCACGCAGCGATGGCGCTTCGCTCGCCAATCCCTATGGCCTGGCCTCGTTGTGGACGCAAAGCGATGCCGTGGCCAAGGCCACGCTGCTCATCCTGCTGCTGATGAGTCTGGCGTCCTGGTATGTGATGCTGCTCAAGCTGCAAGAGCAGCGGCAACTCAGGCGCCAGCTGCAACAGGCTGACGAGAGTTTTTGGTCGGCGGCCACGGTACTTGAGGGTCTGAAGATGCTCGAGGCCAGTAGCCCGCTGCGCTTTGTAGTCGAGCGCGGCCTCGACAGCGCGGCGCAGCACCAGGGCATGGTCGGGCGCATCGAATTTCATGAATGGCTGGCGATGAATCTGCAACGCGCCATCAACCAGGCCCAAAGCCGCATGCAGCGCGGCCTGACGCTGCTGGCCACTGTCGGATCGACCGCCCCCTTTGTGGGTCTGTTCGGGACGGTCTGGGGCATCTACCACGCGCTGGTGCAGATCGGGCTAAGTGGCCAGGCCTCGATCGACAAAGTGGCCGGCCCTGTAGGTGAGGCACTCATCATGACGGCCATCGGTCTGGCGGTGGCCGTGCCGGCCGTGCTGGGCTACAACGGGCTGCTCAGGCGTAACAAGACCCTGTCGGAGGAATTGCAAGCCTTTGGCGCCGACCTACATGCGGTCTTGCTGGCGGCGGACCGTTCATGAGCCAGATTCGCTGGGGCACGCGGGCGCTGTACGGTGCGTCAGACGAGCACGAACCGTTGGCCGCCATCAACACCACGCCGCTGGTCGATGTGATGCTGGTGCTCTTGATCATTTTTCTGATTACCGTGCCCGTGGCCACCGCCTCGATGTCGGTGGCGCTGCCGCAAGAAAGTACCGACTTGCGTCAGGTGGTGCCCAAGACGCTGCATGTCAGCGTCGATCGGCAAGGTCGGCTGTTTCTGGCGCAAACGCTGGTGGCCGACGAGGCTGCCCTGACGCGGCAATTGCAAGCCATGAATGACCCGGATCGGCCCATCCACCTCGTGGCCGACAAGGACGCGCCTTACGGCCAGATCGAGCCGGCCCTGAGAGCCCTGCGTAGCGCCGGCATGCGGCAGGTCAGCTTCGTGACCGAACCGGTCTTGCCCTGAAGGAACCCCTCATGGCCATGATGCTGCCCGACGAATCTGGCGAAGACGAGCTGATGGTCGAGCTCAACACCACGCCGCTGATCGATGTGCTGCTGGTGCTGCTGGTCATGCTCATCCTGAGCATCCCGCCGCAGTGGCACGCGGTCAACATGGGTCTGCCCACACCGAGCGCCAAACCACCAGACATCAAACCCCAGGTGATTGTGCTGGAGGTACTGCCCGGCGATGGCCTGCGCTGGAATGGGCAGGTTCTGCCAGATCGCCAGGCCCTGCTAAGGCAAATGCAAGAGGCCGCGCGCTTGGCCCCGATGCCGGTCCTGCACATCCGGCCGCACCGGCAAGTGCCCTATTCCGCGGTGGCGCACGCGCTAAGCACCGCGCAGCGCCAGGGGCTCACACAGGTGGCGCTGCTCGACGGGTTCGAATGAGCCTGGGCGGCTGATCGAGCACCGTTCCTCATCCAAGGCCGCATCGCCGCGAGGGCGCGGCTCTCACTCCTGCTTTGACCATCGCGCCCAGTTCAATGGGCTTGCTCAGTTGTTCTGCGCCAGCTGCTCCAGAATCGCCGGATTTTCCAGCGTGGAGGTGTCCTGCGTGATAGCCTCGCCCTTGGCAATGCCGCGCAGCAGGCGACGCATGATCTTGCCCGAGCGGGTCTTGGGCAGGTTGTCGCCAAAGCGGATGTCCTTGGGCTTGGCAATGGGCCCGATCTCTTTGCCGACCCAGTCGCGCAGCTCTTTGGCCAGCGCCCTGGCCTCCTCGCCGGTCGGGCGTGGCCGCTTGAGCACCACGAAGGCCACGATGGCCTCGCCGGTCAGGTCATCGGGGCGCCCCACCACCGCCGCCTCGGCCACCAGATCGGTCTTGGCCACCAAGGCGGACTCAATCTCCATGGTGCCCATGCGATGGCCCGAGACATTGAGCACATCATCGATGCGGCCAGTGATGCGGAAGTAGCCCCGGTCACTGCTCCTGACCGCACCATCACCAGCGAGATAGTAGCCCCTGAGCTCGTCGGGGAAGTAGCTCTTCTTGAACCGCTCCGGATCGCCCCAAATCGTGCGAATCATCGAGGGCCAGGGCTTCTTGACGACCAAAATACCGCCACTGCCATTGGGCATGTCGTTGCCCTGCTCATCCACAATCGCCGCCGCAATGCCCGGCAGGGGCAAGGTGCATGACCCCGGGACCAGCGGCGTGGCTCCAGGCAGGGGCGTGATCATGTGGCCGCCCGTCTCGGTCTGCCAGAAGGTGTCGACGATGGGGCAGCGCTCGCCGCCCACATGCTTGTGGTACCACATCCAGGCTTCAGGGTTGATCGGCTCACCCACCGACCCCAAGATGCGCAGACTGGAGAGATTCCAGTTCCTCGGATGCACCTTGGCATCGCCCTCGGCGGCCTTGATCAAGGATCGAATGGCCGTGGGTGCGGTATAGAAAATGGTGACCTTGTGTCGCTCGATCATCTGCCAGAAACGGCCAGCATCGGGATAAGTGGGCACGCCCTCAAAGATGAGTTGCGTTGCACCAGCCACCAAGGGCCCGTAAGCCACATAGCTGTGTCCGGTGATCCATCCGATATCGGCGGTACACCAAAAAAGGTCGGTGGGCCGCACATCGAAGGTCCAGTCCATGGTCATCTTGGCCCACAGCAGATAACCGGCCGTGCTGTGCTGCACCCCCTTGGGCTTGCCCGTTGAACCCGAGGTGTAGAGGATGAACAGCGGATGCTCGGCGCCCACCATCTCGGCCGGGCAATCGGCCGACTGCCCTTCAAGCACATCGGCCATGAAACGGTCGCGGCCCGGCACCATGGCACAAGCGGTAGCGGTGCGCTGATAGACCACAACATTCCTGATGCTCTGGCAACCGCCGAGCTCCAGCGCCTCATCGACGATGGCCTTCAGGGGCAGCTCCTTGCCGCCGCGCATTTGATAGTTGGCCGTGATCACGGCCACGGCGCCGGCGTCCTGAATCCGCTCCTGCAAACTTTTGGCCGAAAAGCCACCAAAAACGACCGAGTGAGTAGCACCGATGCGCGCGCAGGCCTGCATCGCCACCACACCCTCGACGGTCATGGGCATGTAGATGACGACCCGGTCACCCTTGTTGATGCCCATGCCCTTGAGCGCATTGGCGAACTGGCTCACCCGCGCGTGGAGTTCCTTGAAGGTCACCGAGCTGACCTTGCCGTCATCGCTCTCAAAGATGATGGCCTTGCGGTTCTCGGTCGGTGTACCCAGATGCCGGTCGAGGCAGTTATAGGAAGCGTTAAGCTGCCCATCGGCGAACCACTTGTAAAAGGGTTTGCTCGAGTCGTCGAGCACCTGGGTGAAATCCTTGTGCCAGACCAAATGGTCGCGGGCGCGCTGCGCCCAGAACCCCTGAAAATCCGACTCAGCCTGCCGACACAGGTCTTCGTAGGCCGCCATACTGGAAATCCGAGCGCCGGCCACCGCCGCCTGAGGGGGTGGAAACACCCGGTTTTCAACCAGAATGGATTCGATGGCAGAAGGGCTGGTGCTCATGAATAGGGTCTCCTTTTTGGTGCGCCGAGAACTGTCGGGGAAAGCTCTTACACGCTTCTGACGAAGCCGGGAGCTTACACAGGCTCCCGCGGTGGTATCCATAGGGGTCAAGCCCTAGAATCGCTTTTTTTGCCGACCTGCTGCCATGACCGATTCCACGCCCCACAAACCCACACCCATGCGACCGCTACCCCGGCTCATCTTTGCCAGCCGCTGGTTGCAGCTTCCGCTGTACATCGGCCTGATCGCAGCCCAGAGCGTTTATGTATTTCACTTCTTGGTCGAACTCACCCACCTGATCGAGGCGGTGATGGGCAGCCAAAGCGCTCTGCAAGCCCTGGTGACCAGCATAGGCTACAAGTCTGATGTGCCGCTGACCGCGCTCAATGAAACCGTCATCATGCTGGTGGTGCTGGCCTTGATTGATGTGGTCATGATTTCCAACCTCTTGATCATGGTCATCGTCGGCGGCTACGAAACCTTTGTGAGCCGCATGGAACTCGAAGGCCATCCCGATCAGCCCGAGTGGCTCAGCCATGTCAATGCCTCGGTGCTCAAGGTCAAGCTCGCCACCGCTATCATCGGCATCAGTTCCATCCATTTGCTCAAGACCTTTATCAACGCAGCCAATTACGACACGAAGGTGCTGCTGTGGCAGACCGTGATTCATGTCACCTTCCTGCTGAGCGCCCTGGCGATCGCCCTGACAGACCGGCTGATGTCCAACAGCGCCGCTTCTGACAAGCACTGAGCCGCAAGCCCACGCCGACCTCAACGACCTGCGCCCGACCCATGAGCACCACCACCACCATCTCCCAGGCTGACCTGATTGAGTCGGTCGCTGCTGCCCTGCAGTACATCAGCTACTACCATCCAGCCGACTACATCGCCCATCTGGCTCGCGCCTACGAGCGCGAACAAAGTCCGGCCGCCAAGGATGCTATTGCGCAAATCCTGACCAACAGCAAGATGAGCGCCACCGGACACCGGCCGATCTGTCAGGACACCGGCATCGTCAATGTGTTCATCAAGGTCGGTATGGATGTACGGCTCAGCGGCTTTACCGGCAGCCTGGAGGACGCCATCAACGAGGGGGTCCGGCGAGGCTACAACCACCCGGACAACACCCTGCGCGCCTCGGTGGTGGCCGATCCGCAATTCGCACGCAAGAACACCAAGGACAACACACCGGCCGTCATCTTCACCGAGCTGGTGCCCGGCTCGACCGTCGATGTGACGGTGGCGGCCAAAGGCGGCGGCTCGGAGAACAAATCGAAGATGGTCATGCTCAACCCCAGCGACTCGGTGGTCGACTGGGTGCTGAAAACTGTGCCAACCATGGGTGCCGGCTGGTGCCCGCCGGGAATGTTGGGCCTGGGTATAGGCGGCACGGCCGAGAAAGCCATGCTGATGGCCAAAGAGAGCCTGATGGAAGACATCGACATGTACGAGTTGCAGGCCAAAGCCGGACGGGGTGAGAAGCTCACCCAAGTCGAGGAGCTTCGGCTGGAGCTCTACGACAAGGTCAACGCCCTGGGCATCGGTGCGCAGGGACTCGGCGGCCTGACCACGGTGCTTGATGTCAAGATCAAGATGTACCCGACTCACGCGGCCTCCAAACCGGTGGCCATGATCCCCAACTGCGCCGCCACGCGGCATGCCCACTTCGTACTCGATGGCAGCGGCCCGGCCTACCTGGAGCCGCCCAGCCTCGACCTGTGGCCCCGGGTCGATTGGGAACCCGACACGCACAAGAGCCAACGCGTCAACCTCGACACCCTGACCCCGGCCGAAGTGGCCAGCTGGCAGCCGGGCCAGACGCTGCTGCTCAGCGGCAAGATGCTGACCGGCCGCGATGCAGCGCACAAGCGCATCCAGGACATGTTGGCCAAGGGCGAGCGATTGCCGGTGGACTTCACCAACCGCGTGATCTACTATGTCGGTCCGGTCGACCCCGTCAAGGGCGAGGCGGTGGGCCCGGCCGGGCCCACAACCGCGACCCGGATGGATAAGTTCACTGAGATGATGCTGGCACAAACCGGCCTGATTGCCATGATTGGCAAAGCCGAACGCGGCCCGACGGCCATTGAGGCAATCAAGAAGCACAAGTCGGCCTATCTGATGGCCGTAGGCGGCGCTGCTTATCTGGTGTCTAAGGCCATCAAGAAGGCGCGCGTGGTGGGCTTCCAGGATCTTGGCATGGAGGCCATCTACGAATTCGATGTCGTCGATATGCCGGTCACCGTGGCCGTCGATGCCGGCGGCACCAGCGCGCACATCACTGGACCGGCCGAGTGGCAAAAACGCATCGCCTCGGGAGAGTTCAAAAACATCGCGGTCACTGCGGCTTGAGCAGAGCGAGCCACCGGTGATTGGGGTCTACGACAGCGGCGTCGGCGGCCTGAGCGTGCTGCGGTCTTTGACCGAGCTGATGCCCGACAGGCCCTATATCTATGTGGCCGATAGCGGTCATGGTCCTTATGGCGAACGCGAAAGCGCGCATGTGATCGAGCGCGCCGAACGGGTGACCGACTGGCTGGTCGGGCGTGGCATCGAGGCCCTGGTGGTGGCCTGCAACACTGCCACTGCGGTGGCTGTCGAACAACTGCGCGCAGCGCACCCCGCGCTTCCCATCATTGGTGTCGAGCCGGCCCTCAAGCCAGCCGTCGGACTCAGCCACACCAGGCGCATTGGCGTGATGGCCACTCGGGCCACGCTGGCCAGCTCCAAATTCCAGCGGCTGCTGGAATCGCTGCGGGATCAGGCCCATTTCGAAATCCGTGCCTGCGATGGACTTGCGATGGCCATCGAGCGATGCGCCGACCTCGATCCAAGCGGCCAGGCCCAGTCTGAACTGCTTGCTGAGTTACGAGCCTGCGCCATGACCCACCTGCAGGCCTTGGGGCCGCTAGGCGATAAAGGTGTCGATGTGGTCGTGCTGGGTTGTACCCATTACCCCCTGATCAGACCGCTGTTACAGGAACTCGCCGGGCCGACAGTTCAGTTGCTGGACACCGGCCCGGCCATTGCGCGTCAAACCCACAAGCGTCTTGGGGAAAGCGCCGATGCCGCAGACCCGAAAGGCACTCAAGGGACTAGAGACATCGAGCTGGTCAGTACCGGCCAGGCGGCCTGTCTTGAAGCGGCTGCACGAAGATGGGTGGGTGGTCCACTGAGGAGCACAACCCTTGACCTGCCCTAAGCCGGCCCTTCCCCCATCGACCTCAGTGCAAGTGCCGCGGCTTGCGCCCGCCACTGTGGCCTCCTGAAGAGCCCCCCGAACCACGCGGCGGACGGCCAATCTGCATCGAGCTCACCAGATCATTGAACCGCCGCTCGAAAAGCCGGTCAATGGCCTCGACCACCTCACCGAGCTCCGAGCCATCAAAGTGCCGCTCCATCAGGCCGATCGCATCCTGCACGAGGAGATCGCGCTGCACCTGCATGATGGCAGCCGGCGAGGGCCCCACAAAATACATCAGGAAATCATCGCGCGCCTGAGCGTCACCCTCCCCCTCCTCAGCCGACTCTTCCTCGAACTCGGCGTCGTAGAAGGTGACCTCGATCGCCGCACCGGAGGCCGTCAGCTCGTTCAAAGCCATACAGGTTTCTTCAATCACCTGTCGAAAATCGTCGTTGCCGCTGACCGTCCAGCACATCTGCAAGAGGTGCTGCTCAACATCAAAGCGAATGCCCGGCTCCTCCTCATAGGCGCTGGCCGCACCGGCAGCCAGCGAACGGGCCCCAGCGTACTTCCACAGAGGTCGCAAGGCCTCCTGCAAATGCTGATAGGTCACATCCGGCTTCATCGGCACATCAGCGTGGACATGGATTTCCAGGGGGGCATCAATCGAGGGCATGGCGAGATCTTAACCGGCGCTCCGGGGGCTGGCGGACCAGCGCAGCTCAGATCCCCAGCCGGGAGCGGGCGATCTCTTCGCGAATGTCCTGAGCCACCTTGGACGGCACGATAACCTTGTTGAACGGCAAAAAAGCCACCCGGATGAGCTTCCAGTGCCCCCCAATATTGGGGATCGTCACGATCAGGAAGAAAAGGCAGAGGTTGAAGAAGGAAGCCAACAAATGCGCAAGGGCCAACACCCAACCGAAGGTGAGCATCCACAGCAGGTTAAGGACGGCGCTGACATTTTTCAGCGTCGCATCGACCATCGAACTGTCGTCGACCAGCCCCCGGGCCTGGCGAAAGCGGTCCAGCTCGGCGCGGGTGACTACATCGCGGCCGAAAGGCCATAGGGCGAAAAGCGCCAACCTGAAAAGCGGGATGAACATGGGGAAAAAAATCACGGCCCCCAAGGCGTACAAGAGGAACAAGGCCCAGCCGCCCAGAAAAAACCAGATGATGTTACCGAGAAGTGCCACGCTGGATCTCCCAAAGGTTGGCCCGAGTCAGACTGCCGACCCGACGGCTCATTCAAGCCAAAGGCCCGGCCGCACGGCTACTGGCTTGGTGCCCAGAACGAGACTCGAACTCGTACGCCCCTTTCACGGAAGCGGCGGATTTTAAGTCCGCTGTGTCTACCATTCCACCATCCGGGCTGACCTCGATTGTCGTCAAAAAGACGGCTGGCGGCTTCGCCTCTTCGGATTAAATTATGGCGATAACCCACCTTTCGGAGGAGGGCCAGATCCAAAACCGTGCCACGCAAGCGCCCAAAGGGGCGTCTGCGAACAACCACAAGCCCTCTTAGAATGATTCGCACACAACCCTTTGGAGAGAGACTCATGAAATCAGGCTTCAAACTGTGGCAAGCCCCGCTGCTCGCGTGCGCTTTGGCTGGCGCTGCTCACGCCCAGACCGAATGGAAATTCAATAACAGCTACGCGCCCTCGCGACCCGAGTCGGTGCAGATCCGGGCCTTCGCGGCCGATGTGGAAAAACGCACCGGTGGCAAGATGAAAATCTCGGTGTCCGAGGGCGGCGCCCTAGGACTCAAGGATGCCGATGCGCTGCGCTTTATGCAAGTGGGCACGCCGGAGTTGGGCTTTATCTGGCCGCCCTTTATCGGCCGGGATGCGCCGGCCTTGGCTAATTTGTATGTCTACGGCCTGGTGTCTGGTGCGGAGGAGCACCTTAAGGCGCTGCCAGCGCTCAAGGCAGTGCTCAAGGAGGGCATCGCCAAGTGGAACATCGAAGTACCTGGCTTCCTGGGCTTCTCCATCGTTGACGCCGCTCTATTTTGCCGAGAGCCGGTGCGCACCCTCGATGAGCTCAAACGCAAAAAGTTGCGTGTGGGCAGCCGTGAGCAGGTAGAGACATTCAAACGCCTGGGTGTCGCAGCGCAGATCATCCCCCAAAACGAGTTGTATGCTGCCATGCAAACCGGTGTGGTCGATTGCGCCCTGTACGCGCCCCGCTTTGCCAACAGCATCTCACTGCAGGAGGTGGCCAAGCATGTCACACCCACCGGCTTTCCTTTCCCGCCCGCACCCTATGCGCTGCTTGCGCATAAGGGCAAATGGGCTGCGCTGCCCGCCGATTTGAAGCGGGGCTTCAATGAGGCAGTGGGTGAGTTGGAGAAGGTTAGTTTCAACTTTGACGGTGATACCGCTGCCGAACGAGCTGCCCGCGAGAAATTGCAAAGTCAGGGTGTTACTTTTCATCCCCTGATGCCTGCGGCTGACCGGACGGCGTTGCGCAAATCGGCACTCGAGACCTGGGATGTGCTGGCCAAAGAGGCGGGTGCCGAGGCCATCGCCTACAGGCAGCGTATTCTGCAAGCCTTGCCGCAATGAAGCACAGATCGGCGCAGGGCGGTCGCATAGAGACTGCCTTGCGCGTGGCCGCCGCTGCACTGGCCGGACTCGGAGCGGCCGCATTGGCGGGTATTTTTATGCTGGTGATGGCCGCCGTCATCATGCGCTATGTGTGGGGCCGACCGTTCGCCTTCACCGAGGAAGGGGCGGGCCTCTTGATGACATTGGCTGTCTTTACGCTGCTGCCCAGCACTGTGCTGCGCGAGGTCAACATACGGGTCACCGTGGTGTGCGACCGACTGTCCGCAGGTGTGCAGCGAGGGGTTTTCCTCATCGGGCAACTCATCCTGCTGGCCTTCTGCTTTATCTTTGTGCGCGAGGCCTGGGGCATCTATGAATTCACTGCCAAGCTCAACCTCTTGTCCGAGCAGTCGCGTCTACCCCTGGCCCCGTTTCTACTGCTCGCCACCATCGCCGTCGGCGCTGCTGGCGTAGCTGGGGCCTGGCGGGCCGTGCGTCCGATCCAGCCAGGGACTGACAAGGTGCATGCATGATCTGGTCCTCCTTGCTGGGCCTGCTCGGACTGACGGTGCTCTCCGGCGCCGTCCTCGGGGCGGCCCTGGGCCTGACCGGTTTTGCCATCCTTCATTTCTTCGGGGGCGGCGCGACCCGACTGGGCGTGCAGGCTGTGTTCAATGTGCTGGGCGAGTTCACGCTCACCGCGATACCCCTGTTCATTTTGCTGGGCGATGTGCTGGTGGCCAGTGGCCTGGCCGGCGGCATCTACCGGGCGCTCTCGCCCCTGTTTGCCCGCCTGCACGGGGGCTTGCTCCACACCAATATCGCGGTCTGTACGGTTTTTGGGGCGGTCAGCGGGTCATCCATGTCGGTATCGGCGGCGGTGGGGTCGGTCGCCTATCCGCAACTGGCGCAGCGCGGCTACGATCGCAACATGGTGGTTGGGACCTTGGCTGCCGGCGGCACGCTGGGTCTTCTGATTCCGCCCAGCCTGTCCCTGCTGATCTATGGTGCCTTGACCGACACCTCGATCGGTAAGCTATTCCTCGCGGGCGTGATGCCGGGCCTGATGATGGCCCTGCTGTTCATGATTTACATCGAGTGGATCACCCGGCGCCAACCTCAATTGGTGCCCCGAGAGCCGGTACTGCCGTGGGGACAGACCCTGCGACAGGCCCTGCAAGTCTGGCCAATTCTGGTGCTGATCCTGGCCGTGCTCGGGAGCTTGTTTGCCGGCCTGGCCACACCCACCGAGTCGGCGGCGGTCGGGGTGGCTGCGGCGGCGGTCATGGGATTTACTCGCGGCAACCTTACCTGGCGCAAGCTTGGCCAAACCTTCATCGACTCGGCCCGCACCTTTGCGGTGATTGCCTTTGTCTTTCTCGGAGCCGTGATTCTGGCGCAATCCATCAGCCTGCTGCAGTTGCCCCAAAAAATGCTGGAGGCCGTGTCCGCCCTGGGCCTGTCGCCGCTGGCCTTGCTCGGCGTGATTGTGCTGGTGTACCTGCTCCTGGGCATGGTCTTCGACGGACTGTCGATGATGGTGATGACGCTACCGGTGGTCTTCCCGCTCATGACGGGGCTGGGCTTCGATCCCATCTGGCTGGGCGTTGTCGTCACCATCATGATCGAGGTCGGCATGCTCACCCCACCGGTGGGCATGAATCTGTTTGTGCTGGTGGGCATCAGCAGGCATGAGGTCAATCTGTCGCAGGCGTCCATCGGCGCCTTGCCTTTTTGGCTGCTGCTCCTGCTGGGGGTGATGCTGCTCACGCTGGTGCCAGAGTTGGCTACCTGGCTGCCTTCGCTGTCTTACGGCGCCTGAAACTCCATGAGCGACATCCCACGCAGGCGCGCCGAACGGCTTTTGCAGCAAGCAGGTCTGGATGCTCTGGTGCTGGCCAAACCCGAAAGCTACACCTGGGCCACCGGTGCCCCTGCGGGCGTTGCCAGCTTCTTTCGCCGTGCCGGTGCGGCCTTGGCTCTGGTACCGGCTGACAGCCGGCAAGCCATTTGTGCGGTCAGCACCGAGCTGTTTGCAGGCCATGCTCGCCGCGCACTCGGTGATGCGCATGTACTGGCGCATGCCGATTGGGTCGAGACAGCAGACATCAGGCCCTGGCTGGATGGACCCGGGAGCGCTGCGCAACTGATGCAAAAAAGCTGGCAGGCCGGTGGCAGACCAGCGGGCTTCGCACGACCCGCAGCCTTTGACGCGCGGAGGGCCTTTGCCCAGCTCGGTCAACTGCTGCGCCAGCGAAGTTGGACCCAGGCGCGGATCGGGCTGGATCTGGACTTCTGGCCAGTCAGCGACTTTGCCCTCTTGCAGGAGGTGCTTCCGCAGGTGCATTGGTGTGATGCCAGTGCGATCGTGGCCCGCATCAAGGCGGTCAAGAGTACGCGAGAGATCGCCCTGTTACGCCAGGCTGCGGCTCTGGCCGAAGCGGGCATGCATCAGGCCCTGGCCTGCGTGCGGTCTGGAATGCATCGCGATGAGATTGCACAAGCCTGGAAAGATGGCGTGGCGCAGGCCGTGCAGCGCACGGGCGCGCGGCTGACCGGACAGTGGGAATACACCACCGTAGGGCCCCTGCCCTGGCAAGGCGGCGGGCGCATTGCGCCGGGGGATGTGCTCAAGTTTGACATGGGGTGCCTGGTTGAAGGCTACAGCTCCGACAGTGGGCGCACCTTTGTGCTGGGCCGAGCCCGACCGCGGACCCGGGAGATCATGCAAGCGCTTGAGGAGGCCTTCGCCGCGGGCCTGGAAGTGCTGCGACCCGGGCGGCTGCTCAGCGAGGTGCATGACCGCGCCACCTCGGCTTTGCACCGCGCCGGCATGACCGGCTTCACCCGGGGTCACTTCGGTCATAGCTTGGGGCATGACACCTTTTGCGAAGTCCCACCCTTCATTGCCGCGCAAGCTCACGAAGTCATCGAGCCGGGCATGGTTCTGGCCTTCGAGACCCCGGTTTATGTGGATGGGGAAGGCGGCTTCATCATCGAAGACCAGTTTCTCATCACCGACGATACCGCCGAGCCGGCCTGGAGCCTGCCGCGCGGCTTGGTGGAACTACCGCCTTGAACCAGGACAGGCAAGCCGTGCGATTTTTAGGTGCCTTCTCATGCCGGTAGATCAGCCTTATCCCAGGCTGTTTTCGCCCTTGCAGCTCGGTGGCCTGCGCTTGAAAAACCGGGTTGTCCATGTCTCCATTTCGACCCGCCTGGGTGCCCACGGTCGGCTCGGCGATGACTATCTGCGCTACTGCAGGGTCAGAGCTCAAGGCGGCGCCGCCGCCTTGATCACCGAGCCACTGGGTTTGGGCACTTGGCAGAACCCGATGCGGCTACCCATCTACCGTGATGAACACCTGCCCGATCTGGAGCGACTGGCCCAGGCCGTTCGATCGCACGATTGCCACCTGATAGGGCAGCTCCAGGACCCGGGGCGAGGCCGGCATGTCCCTGGCCGAGGCCAACATACCCTGGCGCCCAGCGCCTTACCCGACGACCTCAGCGGCACCATGCCCCGAGCCCTGCGCACGCAAGAGCTTGTCGAGTGGGTCGGCATGCTGGCGCAACAGGCCGAGCGCCTCAAGCGCGCAGGATTTTCCGGGGTCGAACTCTCGGCCTGTCATGGCCATCTGTTTCACCTTTTTCTCTCGCCTCGCGCCAATCGGCGCGAGGATGAGTACGGCGGTGATGCCCGCGGCCGAACGCGGTGGCTGGCTCAGATCAGCCAAGCCATCGCCGAGGCTTGCGGCCCCGGCTTCATTGTGGGTATCAAGCTGCCGGCCGACGATGGGCTGTCTGACAGCATCGGGCCGGCTCAAGCGGGTGAACTCCTCCAGGCGCTGCTGCTGCAATGCCGGCCGCACTACCTGGCTTTTGCCCAGGGGGCGCACGCGCACAGTCTGCACATGCACCTACCGGACTCAGCCGGCCCACGCATGCCGTATGCAGCGCTGACATCGACGCTAGCCCGGTACAGCGGCGGCGTTGCGGTGATGACCCTGGGACGGATCACCGATCCAGCCGAGGCCGAAGCATTGCTGCAAGATCCGGCCATCAGCTTGGTCGGCCTGGGTCGGCCACTGATTACCGATGCGCAGTGGCCACGCAAGGCCAACGCCGGGCAGGCTGCGCGCATTCGTTACTGTGTCTCCTGCAACACCTGCTGGAAAACCATCGTGCAGGACCGGCCGATAGCCTGCGATAACAACCCGCAGCTGGCTGCCGGCTATGAAGACCGGACCTTGACTCCAGCGGCCAGGGCCAAGCGGGTGCTGGTGATCGGCGCCGGTATCGCCGGGCTGGAGGCGGCCTGGGTAGCGGCCTCGCGAGGTCATGCGGTTCGGGTCGTCTCGGCCTCGCCGCTGGTCGGCGGCAAAGCCCGACGCGCTGCAAGCTTGCCCGCTCTGGATGCTCTGTCGAGTATCTACGACTACCAGTACGAACGGGCCCTGGAGTTTGGCGTGGATTTCGAACTGAGTCGCCAGCTTACTGCCACAGATGTCTCTGCCCTGGATGTCGATGAAATCATCCTGGCCAGTGGCGCCACACCGCACTGGCCACTCGAATTTCCGGCCCATCTGCAGGACTCGGGGTGGATTTCCGATCTGCCAACCCTGGCGGAGAACCTGCCCAGACATCGCCAACGAGGGACGGCTCTTGTTTGGGATCTGGACCCGGTAGCGGCCACCTACGCGATCGCACAACATCTGGCTGATTGCTTTGAACGGGTGGTGATTCTTACGCCACGCGAGCAAATTGCCGGCGACTGCAGCCTGGTCATGCGGCAAAGTGTGATGCAACGCATGCACAGGGCAGGCGTGCGTGTCGTGACTCTGTCGCGTTTGCGTTGGGACGAAAGCATCGAAACGAAGGGCTGCCTACCCTATGACAGCATTTATGGCGGCGCCGCCGGAGAGATCGGGGATCTGGCCCTCCTCACCTATGCCACGCCGCGTCAGCCCCGCCTTGAGTTGCTCCAGGCGCTTGAAGCCACCGGCAGGCCCGTGCACAGGATCGGGGACTGCCAAAGCCCGGCCGATGCGCTTTCGGCCACCGCACAGGGTTTTTCAATCGGGGCGACGATATAGGGCAGCCGCGCCCTGCGAACGGAACCATTAAAAGCACTTCAAGGAGTAATCATGAGTCCACGATCCGGAACCCCCTGTCTGCGGCACATCGTCGCCCTGCTGCTGTCCTGCCTGGTCAGCACCACCGCCTTCTCTCAGGCACCAGAATGGCCCTCGCGGCCGGTGACCTGGGTCAATCCCTTTGCTGCAGGCTCGGCGGTCGATGTGGTGGCGCGTATCGTGGCACAAAAGCTCGCCGCCAACACGGGACAAGCCATGAATGTGGATAACCGTACCGGTGCCAGCGGCAACATCGGTA
>VGHR01000058.1 GCA_016868205.1 Betaproteobacteria bacterium | reverse complement strand
GGGGCCCAGGTGGGCGATTACTTTGAAGTGCACGGGGAAATGCTGCACTTCCCGCCAGGCCAGGGCTTCTCGATGTATTCACTGGCCGCCATCCTGCCCTTGCTGGCGGCCAAGCAGCGCAGCACCAACCCCAACGACTGGATGAGCACTGACAGCGAAATTGCCTGCCCCGACCCCCACTGCCCCACGCGATTTCGAATCACCCGAACGCGCAAGCGCCGCTTTGAACATAGCCAAACCACTGCCGTGCCCCTTGGAGAGACCGCCCATGAAGATCAGCACACGCACCCTGGCCCCGGGCTATGAAATCCCGCGGCTGATCCGGGGCGGGTGGCAACTGGCCGGAGATCATGGAGAGGTGCAAGCGTCGCGAGCGATCGACGATATGGCTGCCTTCGCGGCCGCAGGCCTGAACACCATCGACTGCGCGGACATTTACACCGGCGTAGAGGAACTCATCGGGCAATACCGTTTGCGCGATCCCTCTTTGCAGGTGCACACCAAATTCGTCCCCGACCTGTCGATCCTGCATCAGATCGACGAGAGCTACGTTCGCACCATTCATCAACGCTCCTTGCAAAGGCTCCATGCCCAGCGACTGGACCTGGTGCAATTTCACTGGTGGGACTATGCGGCCGCCGGAATGCTGCAAGCGGCCCGACACTTGAAGAGCCTGCAGAAAGAGGGAAGCCTCAGGCTCATTGGGGCGACCAATTTCAACACCGAACAAAGTCAGCGACTGCTCGATGCAGGTATCGAAGTGGTCAGCATGCAGGTGCAATATTCACTGCTGGATCGCCGACCTGCAGATCAGATGGCCAGCCTGTGCGCACAAAGCGGCATGCAACTGCTGTGCTACGGCACGCTGGCCGGCGGCTTTCTGACCGCCGCCTGGCTGGGTCAGCCGGAACCGGCGGCCGGGTCGCTGCGCAATCGCTCATTGATCAAATACAAGCTGATCATCGATGACTTTGGCGGCTGGCCCTTGTTCCAGCAATTGCTGCAGGCGCTACATACCGTGGCCCAGCGCCACGGCGTGGCCCTCTCCAGCGTGGCCACCCGCTGGGTGCTCGATCAACCGCATGTGGCCGCGGCGATCGTCGGAGCACGCTATGCCGTACACCTGCCCCAAATGCTTGAGGCCTTTTCCTTCAAGCTCGAAACGCGCAGTCACGACCTTCTGCGTGATGTACTGCGCCGTAGCCGACAACTGGATGGCGATGTGTTTGATCTTGAGCGCGATCGGCAGGGCCGGCATGGGCGAATCATGAAGTATGAGCTCAATCAGAAGCCGGCCTGAAGACGCTGACCCATCGCACATGCCTGCACCGAAATCTGGCCTGCCCGCACCGTCGCCGAGCCCCGGCAAGACCTGCGGACCCTTTGTATCGGCCTGGCTGGCCGACTTGAAGTATGGCTGGACCGAGCTGACGGAGGGCGCGCGCAGTGTCAGTCTGCACAGCGATCAGGTTTTATTCCATCAAGGGCAGGCTGCCGAGGCGGTGTACGTAGTCGAAGAGGGCCGAATTCGACTCTCTTCGTTTTCTTTGGATGGCCGCGAGCGGCATCTGATGATTTTGGGCGAACGCGGTCTTGTCGGTGACTGCGGCTGGCCCGATAGCGACATCTACGCGGTCACCGCCTTGGCTTCGAGCCAGGCCCGGCTACGAGCCATCGATATGCGCCGCTTCGCACAGGCGCTGACCGACCACCCGGCATTGGCCCAACAGCATCGGGAGCTCAGCAGCCGACGGCTGCGAATACTTTTGCAACAGCTTGAATTGCAGGGGCATAAAACGGCGGGGCGGCGGATTTGCCACCATCTACTGGGCCTGATGCGCGCCTATGGCTCGGTCACTGCTGAAGGGATTCGAATCGGCATTGGCTTTACCCAGCAGCAGATGGGCAATATTTGTGGCTTGTCCAGGGTCAGCGTGGCTTATGTCTTTTCCCGCCTCGAGCGCCAGCAAGTGATCGTCCGCCAGCGTCGGCACTGGCTGGTTCTCAAGCCCGAGCAACTCGAGTGCGAAGCCAGCGGCCTCAAGAGCGACTCCTGACGACAGCGGCTACCTATCCTTTGCGAGGATTTCCCAAGGATGTAAAGCGCTTGACAGCGGCGCACCGGCCTGCCCGATAAGCTCAAGCCTCTGTTTCATCCTTCAACTCCCAGCCATGGCGTCTTCACCCGGTCTTCGTGTTGCCGTTGATATTGGTGGTACGTTCACTGACGTGGTCCTGCAGCGTGGCCCGCAGACTTACACCAGCAAGCTGCTGACTACGCCGCACGCGCCCGAGCAAGCCATGATTGATGGCATCTTGCAAGTTCTGGCGCAGGTGCGCGCCGAGCCCGAGGATCTCGATCTTCTGGTGCACGGTACTACCCTGGCCACAAATGCGCTGATTGAACGCAAAGGAGCGGTCACAGGCCTGATCACCAATGAGGGCTTTCGCGACGTCCTGGCCATGGGCGATGAAAAGCGATTTGACCACTATGATCTGGACCTCGAGAAGCCTTTGCCCCTGGTACCTAGGCAATTGAGGATTGGGGTGCGTGGCCGTATGCTGGCCGATGGACGGCAATACGAGGCCCTGTCGATGAGCGATGTCGATCGCGCCTTGGACTCGATGAAACTGCAAGGCGTGACCGCCTTGGCCGTGGGCCTGCTGCACGCTTACGCCAACCCGGCGCACGAGTTGGCAATCGCCCAACGAGCGAGCGCGCGGTGGCCCGATTTGACCGTCAGCCTGTCGAGCCAGGTGTGTCCTGAAATACGCGAATACGAGCGCTTGAGTACCACGGTGGCCAACGCCTACGTTCAGCCCCTGATGTCGGGCTATTTACGGGCGCTGCAAAAACGCTTGCAAGCCCTGGGCTTTCGCTGTCCGCTGTTCATGGTCACCTCCAGCGGCGGATTGACCACACTGGAGACGGCCGCCGAGTTCCCTATCCGGCTGGTGGAGTCTGGGCCCGCCGGTGGGGCAAGCCTGTCGGCCTTCCTGTCCCTGGAGCTTGGGCTCGAACGTGCTTTGAGTTTTGACATGGGCGGCACCACGGCCAAGATCTGTTTCATCCACAAGGGGCAGGCCCAGCAGTCGCGCAAATTTGAAGTGGCCCGGTCCTGGAAAAACCGCAAAGGCAGCGGGTGGCCGGTCCGTATACCCGTCACGGAAATGGTCGAAATTGGGGCCGGGGGCGGCTCCATCGGACGCCTGGACCGGTTGGGCCGCATCTGCGTGGGGCCCGACAGCGCCGGGGCTGCGCCAGGCCCGGCCTGCTATGGTCGGGGCGGCGACAAGCCAACGGTCACCGACGCACAACTGCTGCTCGGGCGTCTTGATCCGCTGCGCTTTGCCGGGGGCACTTTCAAACTTGACCGGCAGGCCGCTGATCATTGCCTCGATGAAGAAATTGCGCGGCCGCAGTTGCTCGATACGGCATGGGGTGCAAGCGGCATGCTTGAGATCGTCGACGAAAACATGGCCAACGCGGCGCGGGTCCATGGCATCGAACGAGGTCAGCCCATTGGCCAATGCGCGCTGATTGCGTTTGGCGGGGCAGCCCCCCTGCACGCAGCCTCCATGGCCCGGCGGCTCGATATCGATCACATCGTGATTCCCAAAAATGCTGGTGTCGGTTCGGCCCTTGGATTCCTGCTCTCGCCGCTGGCTTTCGAGCTGGTTCGCAGTTTTTACGTGGATGAAGCCCGCCCGGTCTTTGGCCAGATCAATACCCTGCTGGAGAACTTGCAGGCCAGCGCACAAGCGGTGGTGCAGGCCGGTGACCCGAAGGCCCCGCTCCAGACCCGCTGCTGGGTGGATGTAAGGTACCAAGGGCAAGGGCATGAGCTGACCATCGAATTACCCCGGCCGATGATGGACCGAGCAGGCCTGTCTGCACTGCGGCAGGACTTTGAACGGCGCTATCGGGCCCAATACGGCTTGCTGATCGAGGGCGTCCCCCTGGAATTTCTCAACTGGACCGTATCCGTAGCGGCACCGGCCTGGACGCGACCGCAGGCTGCCTCGGCAGTGGACCGCCTTACGCCCGGAGCAGCTTCGGGCCATGCCTTGGTCTTCGACCCTCTTTCGGGCCGATGGGTCGATCACCTCGTCTACGCCCGCGAGCAGCAGTCCGGCGGATCGTACTTCGAAGGGCCAGCCCTGGTGGTTGAGGACCAAACCACCACCTTGGTACCTGCGGGCTGGCAAGCCCAAGTTGACAGCCGCGGACACCTGCACCTGCGGGCGGCCACGGCAAGAGCAGAGGCAGCCTGAACCTGGCCTGGAGTCCAACCCATGCAAAACATTTCTCCCGCCGCCCGATCCGCGTTTGCTGACCAGGAAATGCGTCTGCGGGTGATACGACAGGTCATGTGGAATCGCCTGATAGCCGTGGTTGAAGAGGGCGCACAAGTTCTGCTGAAGACCGCCTTTGGCGCTGTCACCCGTGAGGCCGGAGATTTGTCAGTCGGTGTGTACGACACCGGCGGTCGCATGCTGGCGCAGGCGGTCACCGGAACGCCGGGGCACGTCAACACCATGGCCATGGCGGTAGGTCATTTTCTGCAGCGCTTTCCTTTGGCCGAGCTGCGCCCAGGCGATGTACTGGTGACCAACGATCCCTGGATGGGGACCGGGCACCTTTTCGACTTCGTGGTAGTCTCGCCCGTCTTTCATCACGGTCGGGCGGTGGCCCTGTTTGCCTCCACCTGTCATGTCATTGACATTGGTGGGCGTGGCTTTACCGCCGAGGCGCAGTCGGTCTACGAGGAGGGCCTGTGGGTGCCGCACCTCAAGCTTTTTGAGGCCGGCCGCCCCAACGAGACTTTGCTGGTCTTGCTTGAGCGCAATGTCAGGGAGCCGCTACAGACCCGGGGCGACCTGATGTCGCTGGTCTCATGCAATAACGCCGCCGCGCTGCGGCTTCAGGCGCTGATGACCGAATTTGAGCTGCGGGATTTGCAGGCACTGGCCGATTACATCGTCGAGACCTCGGCGCAAGCCATGCGATCGGCCATCGAGGCCCTGCCCGACGGGCAATGGCGGCACACGATGCGCATTGACGGCAGCACCGAACCCGTGGACTTGGTGGCCAACCTGTCCATCGAAGGGACGCATATGCGGATCGATCTGGCCGGCTCCTCTGCTGCTTCGCGTGCGGGCATCAACTCGCCCAAGTGCTACACCGACGCCTATTGCGTCTACGGTATCAAATGCGTCATTGCCCCGGACATCCCCAACAATGCGGGATCACTTTCAGCCATCGAGGTGGTGGCCGAGCCGGGCACAATTGTTCATCCGCTACCGCCGGCGCCGGTAACCGCCCGTCATGTCGTAGGGCAGATGCTGCCGGACTTGATGTTCGGCTGCCTGCAAGAGCCCTGTGCAGCCCAGGTCAGCGCCGAGGGTGCTGGCAGCATCTGGGTGCTGGCCTTGTCGGGACAGACCGCGACCAGCCCCTTTCACACCATGAGTCTGGGCATCGGCGGCATGGGGGCCAGGCCAGGCAAGGACGGCTTGTCCTGCACTGCCTTCCCCAGCGGTGTCGGTAGTATTCCCGTTGAAGTCACTGAGGCCGCCACGCCTTTGCTTTTCCATCGCCGCGAGTACCTGCCCGGCAGCGGTGGAGCGGGCCAGTACCGGGGCGGCCTGGGCAGCGTGATCGAAATCGGCCACCAACAGGGCGCCAGCTTCCGGATATCGGCAGCCACCTTCGATCGGCGCCTGTATGCCGCTCGAGGTCGGCAGGGCGGGGGAGATGGACAGGTGGGCGCCTGCCGCATCAGTGACGGCACGGTGATTCTGGACAAGGGGGTGCATGAAGTGCCGGCCGGATGTCACCTGATCCTGGAGCTGCCGGGCGGCGCCGGCTATGGAGATCCGGCCCTTCGCGACCGACTGGCTTGCGACCGCGATCGCAGCGAAGGATTAACTTAAAAGATTTTAAGGAGGACTCCCATGATCACGCTGGCCCACTGTCAAGCGCTCGATGCGCGCGATCCACTGGCTTTTTTGCGCGCATCGTTCGCACAGCCGCAGGAGGACACGATTTATCTGGACGGCAACTCGGTGGGCGCCATGCCGGCCGATGCGCCCGATCGTGTCCAAGCCCTGCTGACCCAGGGCTGGCGCGATGCGCGTCGGCGCGGGTGGAGTTATTTCGATTGGCTGGAAAAGCCTTGGCTACTGGGTCAGGCGCTTTCGCATTTACTGGGCGCACGCCCCCAGGATGTGATCTTCAGCGACAACACATCGGTCAATCTGTTCAAACTGCTGGCCTACGCCTGGAAGATAAATCCGCAGCGGCCGGTTATCGTCAGTGAGCGCTACAACTTCCCGACCGACATCTACGTCGCGCAGGGCCTGGCGCATTTTCTCGATGGCCAGGCGCAACTGCGACTGATTGATCACCCCGATGAGCTCTCTGCCGCGCTCGGGCCCGATGTCGGCGTGGTCTATCTCAGTCATGTCGACTACCGCTCGAGCTACCGATGGCCGATGCGCCAGACCAGTCAGGCGGTTCATGCGTGCGGCGCCCTGGTGTTCTGGGATTTGTCCCATGCGGCCGGGGCAATTCCCGTCGAGCTTCAGGCCGATGGGGCTGATTTTGCAGTGGGCTGCGGCTACAAGTATTTGTGCGGCGGTCCAGGAGCGCCCGCATGGCTGTATGTGCATCCGCACCACCAAGAAAAAGACTGGCCGGTGATTGCCGGCTGGATGGGACACGAAGACGTTTTTGCCTTTGCGCCGAACTACGCCCCCTTGGCGGGCGTGCGCAGGCATCTGACCGGTTCACCCTCCATCCTGGCCAATCAGGCCATGAGCGCCGCTGCCGACCTTTGGAAACAGTTCAAGCCGGCGGACCTGGGCTGGAAGCACCAGTCGCTCTCCGAGTTGCTGGTCGATCTACTGCACGAGCGCTGCGCGCATCTGGGCGTTAGGGTCACATCGCCGCTGGACTACGCACAGCGAGGCGGTCACCTGACTTTTAGTCACCCGGGAGCAGGAAGCGTCACCGAAGCGCTTTTGGCCCATGGAGTGGTCAGCTCCTTTCGCAAGCCGGACTCCATACGCTTTGGTCTGTCGCCCCTGTATTTGAGCCACGCAGACATCTGGACGGCCGTCGAACGCCTGGTCCAGGTGCTCGAGACCGAGGTCTGGAAGGAGCCGCGCTTTGCCAAGGTTTCTGTCTGAGGCTGCAGCGCGCCTCAATGGGTCGGCCGGTAGGCGGTGACTTCGATTTCCACTTCGCACTCGGGCACCGCCAGTGGCGTACACAAGGTGGTGTTGGCCGGGCTGGCCGGCCCAAAGCATTGCGCGATGACTTCACAGACACCGGTAATGTCTTCCCGCTTGGCCACATGCACCGTCACGCGTACTACGTCCATCAAGCAAAATCCAGCCTGCGCAAGAGCAGTCTCTATTGTGTCGATGGCGCGCCGGGCTTGCTCGACCGCCCCCTGCGGCCACTGGCCCGTGACCATGTCTGCACCTACCGTGCCTGAGACAAAGGCCCAGGGGCCGTCGATAACCGCCCGGCTGTAGCCTGCCATCGCCTCATAGACCGAACCCGTACGCACGAAGCTGCGTGGCATCGGCGGTATTTCGGCCTCCGCCTCGATCTCGACCTCGTAGTCGCCCACCAGTTGAGCCACTGCCAAAACCGTGTTGGCCGGTCGCACGTCGGCAAAGACACGGCCGTGCACCTCCGTAGGCCCTTGCCAGGCAGCGATGTCGCGAAGGTAGATCCGGGTGCGCACCACATCCTCGAGCCCTGAGCCCAGAGCCTGCAGGCTGGCTGCAATCTTGTCGAGGATGAAGACGGTCTGGGCCTGCGCGTTGCCCGGGGCAACCACCTGACCGGCGCCGTGAGTAGCTGTGGTGCCGCTGACCATGATTCGCGAACCCTGTCGAACAGCGCGCGAATACCCGCCAAAGCTTTCCCATTGACTACCGCTGGACACTTGGCTGCGCTGCGCCAGACCAGCGACCGACCGGGCTGAAAAAGGGCGCTGCAGCTGCTTGAGATGGTGACTAAGATCGCCGGAGGCCGTCAGGAAGGGCGGCTTGCGGTACTCATCGCCGCAGTCGCCGGGCGGTTCCTGGGTAAGGGCAAAAGCCTGGCGCAACAAGGCTTGGTCCTGCGCATCCAGCGCGAAACCAAAAACGGCCAGATTGCTGGCCCGGTGCTCGCTCTCGCCCAATCTCGCGCCGACGATGACCGCCCCGACGGCCGCTTGCTCGAGCACCCAGCGCAGGGAGACGGCCGAAATCGAAACGTCGTGCTTCTGAGCGATCGCATGGGCGGCCTGCAGAACCCCCTGAAAAGCATCCCATCCGCCGATGGCGTCAATGAATCTTTGGTACTTGGACTTACTCCAGTCGGGCAGCGCCAGCGGCTCGGCTTTTCCGAGCCAGCGCTCACTGAGAAATCCACCGGCCAGAGTGCCATAGGCCAGCAGACGTATGCCCTGGGCGAGGCACAAATCGCTCATGCGCCCGGCCGCCCTTCGATCAAGCAGGGAAAAGGAGACCTGATTGGTCACGATCGGTGCGCCGTGCTGACGCAGCAAATGCAGGTGATCGGTGTCAAAGTTGGTCAGTCCCAGGTGCAGGATCTGACCTTGCTCGCGCAGTCGCATCAATTGCTCGATGGCATCGAGATAGGCCGGGTGAGTGTAGTCCCACCAGTGAAATTGCAGCAAATCCACACGATCGACCCCAAGACGCGCGCAACGCTCATCCACGCCCGCACGAACCCGGTCGACGCTCATCGCCCCCGGCTCGGGACACCATTTGGTAAAAGCATGGGCAGGGCGCTGCGCTTTCCAAATCTTCAAAAATTCGCCGGTGATGAGTTCAGCGCTGCCGTAATGGTCGGCCATGTCAAAGGCGTCGAAGCCGGCACGGGCATAGTCCAGGAGATCGCGCGCCGCTAGCTGCGGGTCCAGAAGCGTCCCCTCCTTTTCCATATCGGCGACCTGCCACAGGCCGGTGATCAGGCGGGGCACCACCAAGCCGGGGGCCAGTTCGATACGTTCAGGCTCGAGAGGTCTCATGAGGGCGCCGGCGCGCTGACCGGTTCACTTGTTCCAGAAGCGATTGAATGAGGTACACCTCAGCCTCGTGGCAGGCGATGAGCCGACCCCAGCGATGATCAGACATATCCTTGCCGCGCCTGGCGCGCAGCGAGATCACGCAGCCGAACTGTCTCGCCACGACACGGGCCTGGATACGCGGCTGCAGATGCTGCGCATCGGGTCCCACCCAAAAATCCACCCGCCCGGCCTGCCGGTCCAGAACCGGCCGAATCAAGGTCGCCGTGCCATCAAACAGGCTGATGCCCCGGTATAGCCCAACCCCGACGCGAACAGTGTTCATCGAGCCCAAGGCCCAGCGGCCGAGCTGGCGCCCATTAGCCAGAAAACGCAAGGCCCGCGCCGGATCGACAGCGCAGGCCATCCGGGCGGTGTGGACGAGCGAGGACAACGCAGGATTCAAACGACCCGCCCCTACTGCAGAGCGGGCCTGCATCCTCGCACCGCTTACTCCTCGACCCGACGGGTCAAGGCTTGCATATCGGTCAATCCGATCGTACGGTCCGTGACGATCTGCCCGCCCGTAATCTTCCAGACCAAGGCCGGGCCGCTAACATCTCCGTTGGCGTCGAATTCGATCGGACCCGTGGCGCCGAAGTATTTGATCGGCTTGCCAGCCCGGATCAGCTCAATGGCCTTCTTAAATTCTGCGGGGCCAGTACCCACCGGCGTACCGCCGGGGGTGTGCACACGACGCACGGCCTCACGGATGGACGGGCCGCTGAGATCCTTGGCGATGTTCATGGCCAGGGCCATCACCATTACAGCGTCGTACTGGGTGTGTACGCCCGGTCCCTTGGAATCGGTATTCCACTTTTTCTGGAAGGCGTCATTGAAAGCGTCAACGTGAGGACCAGGTTCCTGGGCGTTGTCCATACCAAAAAAGTCTTCGACGAACTGCGCGCCCACACCATTGACAAAGTCCATGGTGCGCATTGAATTGTTCAGCGCCACCTTGCGCGGACCGCCCTGTGAGAGCCACTCGCGAATGATGGTCACGGCATCTTTGGGAAATCCGATGAGCAACAAAGCCTCCGGCTTGGACGCCAGGGCACGGGTGACCTCGGCGCGATAGCTGGGCTGGTTGTCGTTATAAGCCACCTCGGCCAGTATTTCACCGCCCAGTTTCTTGTGCGCACCGCGATAGAAGCGCAACATGTCGGTGCCGAAATCGGTGTTCACATAAATGACCGCCAGTCGCTTCATGCCACGGCGACTGACCTCGGAGGCCGTCGCATAGGCCTGGGTCTTGCTGGTGGGCAGGGTACGGAAGAAGTAGCCTGCGCTGCGGCCGTCCGTGAAGGCGCTGGCCGAGGAGCAGCAGGAGATCTGCACCACCTTTGAAGGCGCAGTCACCGCGGAGATTATGGGCCCGGTTACACCGGAGGAGATCGTGCCGGTAAAGGCCTGCACACGCTCGACATCGACCAGGTACTTGGCCGCATCGACGCCCACCGTGGGCTGGCCCTGGTCATCGCGCAGGATGAACTGAACAGGGCATCCCTTGACACCACCCCCCTGGTTGACGTGCTCGATAGCCAATTCAGCCGACTGAGCAATTTTCTTGGTAATCGGCGCCATGGAGCCGGTCAGCGGCAGGATGCCCCCGACCTTGACCGGACATGCAGTCGATTGCGCCCATGCTGCCGGCGCAGCGGCGAAAGCCAGCAGAAGGCCCAGAAGACGGCGGTTCAGACCCATCCGGGTTACGGTTATCGGCAGTTGCATGATGATTCCTTTCGTCAACAGATGAAGCTCAGCTTACCAAACCAGATGTCGCGACACAACAGCACGCTCCCCTAGGAGGCCACGTGGCTTGAAGAGCAGCATGAGCACTAGCGTCAATCCGATCAGAATGACCTGAATGGCCGCTCCCTGGGCTGCATGGGAGGGCGGCACCCACTTGGAGACAGCCACCCCGCTGGCGGCCCAGATGCCCCAGACAACCAGGGCACCTAGCATGGCACCGCGATTGTTGCCGCTTCCGCCCACGATGAGCATGGCCCAGACTTGAAAAGTCAGGATAGGCAAAAAATCAAAGGGGCTGACAAAGCCGATGAAGGTGACGTAAAGAGCTCCGGCCAAACCCATCAGAGTTGAGCCCAGCACAAAGGACTGCAGACGATACGACAGCGGGCTCTTACCCAGAGACGAGGCCGCCATCTCATCCTCGCGAATGGCCCGCAGCACACGCCCCCAGGGGGAAGACAGGATGCGTTCGAGGGCCCAGTAGACCAGCGCCACCACAACCACCATGAAGACCAGATAAAACAGGTTGTAAGTCAGCGAGCCTTCAAACCAGGTACTCAAGGGCTTGGGGATGCGGGTAATTCCTTGCGAGCCACCGGTCCAGGATTCCAGGTTGAGCGAGACCAACTGAATCATGATGCCAATGCCAAAGGTGGCAATGGCCAGGTAGTCACCGCGCAAGCGTATGGTGATCAGGCCAACCACCAGCGCGGCGACGGCGGTGATCAACATGGCCGCGATGATGCCCACCAGCCATGGCAGCCCGAAATTGCCCATCAGTTGGGGGCTGGGGGCGGCCGTCAAAATGGCATGGGTGTAGCCCCCAATCGCATAGAAGCCGGCCACACCGGCATTGAACAGGCCGGTAAAGCCCCATTGCAGGTTCAGGCCCATGGTCAGGATGCACAGCACCAGCACCACGCAGGCAAAGAACACCAGATAGGAAGCCAAGCCCATCATCAGAACATCCGGTTCATGAGGCTTTTTCGCCCAAAAGCCCCTGAGGACGCAGCCAAAGCACCCCCAGCAACAACAGAAAAGGCATGGCCGGTTTGTAGCCAGGATCGGCCACCAGCAGGAACAGGTTCTCTGCAATGCCCACCAGCAAGCCTCCTAGGACGGCGCCCGGCAAAGACCCCACGCCACCGAAAATCGCGGCCGTAAAAATGGACAGCAATATGTTTGAGCCCAGCTCTGGATGAAGTTGCGGGGTCAGTCCGGAGAAGACGCCGGCCATGGCGGCCATGAAGCCTGAAATGATCCAGGTGGTTCGCATGACACGGTCCACCTCAATGCCACAGACCTGCGAGAGCGAAGGACTTTCGGCCATCGCCCGCATGGCAATACCGGTGCGATGGTGCGTCAGATACAAGTGCAGCAGAGTAACCAGAAATATGGCCAGGGCCAGAATGAAAACCTGATCGGGCAGCACCCGGACACCAGGCACGATCATCACGCCCAGCTGCAATTCACGGGTATAGAAGTACGAATCGTGACCCCAGATGAGTACCAGGACATGCCGAAGGATCAGCGCGGCCCCGAAAGCGGCAAACACAAGAACCAGAGGGGCTGCGCCGCTTCTGCGCAAGGGCCGGAAAACCACTAAGTCCAGGCCCCATGAAAGCACACCCGCCAGCGCAGCCGCCAGGCAAGCGGCCACCAGGAGCTGCCACCCAAAGCTCAGGCCCAGGGAGGGGGCACCCGGTCCCATCAAGCCGACCGCGGCCAGCGCCAGGTAAGCGCCTATGGTCATGAACTCGGCGTGCGCAAAGTTAGCAAATCGCATGATTTGCAGCGTAAGGGACAGGCCAATGGCCCCCAGGGACACGATGGCCCCGGTGAAGATGCCGTCCACGATAGCCTGCACGATCATGGGTGAACCTGTCTGCGGCTGGCGCCCAAAAAGGCCGCCGCAACGGCCGGGTCATCGAGCAGGCCTCGCGCGGGTCCGTCCAGGCGGTTGCGCCCCTCCACGAGGATGTAGGCGCGATCGCTGTACTGCAACGCCCCCTTGGCGTTTTGCTCGACCATCAGCACGCTGACCCCCTCACGCGTGAGTCGCCGCAGGCGTTCAAAGACTTCTTGCACCATCATGGGCGCCAAGCCTGCCGACGGTTCATCAAGCATGAGAACGCTGGGCTGCGTCATGAGGGCCCGGGCGATAGCCAGCATCTGACGTTGCCCGCCAGAGAGGGTGCGGGCCTTCTCCCGCCGTTTAGAGGCGAGCGCGGGAAACATGGCGTAGGCCTGCTCCAGCCTCTGGGCCAGTTCGGCGCCCAGGCAATAGCCCCCGATGCGCAGGTTCTCATGGATGGTCAAAGTGGCAAAGACATTGCCCGTCTGAGGCACATAACCTACGCCGGCCTGCATGATCTGATCAGGGGTGCGTCCCAGCACAGAGCCGCTGCGCAGTAGCACCTGCCCTGATTCGATAAGAACCAGGCCCGCAATGGCCTTCATCAGGGTGCTCTTGCCCGCGCCGTTAGGCCCGATGATGGTGACCAGCTCGCCCGCGTCCACGCGCAACTTCGCCCCTTGCACGATGGGCAGGCCTCGAACATAACCGGCCACCAGCTCTTGAACCTCAAGCACCTGCTGGCCGCCGCAGGACCGCTGTGCGCACAGTTCGCTCATGCAGCCACCGGCGTTGGGCCCAGGTAAGCGTCGAGCACCTTGGGGTTGTCTTGAATTTCACGCGGACTGCCCTCGGCCAGCAGCCGTCCCTGGGCCATGACCAAAACCCGCTGGCACATGCGCATCACCAGATCCATGTTGTGCTCGATCAGGAGAAAGGTGATGCCCTGTTGATGCAGCATTTGCACTCGCTCCATCAGGGTCTCGAGCAGACTGGGATTGACCCCAGCCGCCGGCTCGTCCAGAAGAATCATTTGTGGATCGATCATGAGCACCCGCGCCAGCTCGAGCAGCTTTTGCTGACCACCCGAGAGTTGGCCCGCCAGCAATCCGGCCTTATCGGCCAGGGCGCACCACTGCAACACACCATGCGCACGCTCCTGAAGTTGGCGCTCCTGGGCCCGTACCCGGGACACCGCCCACCAGTTGGCATCGAATCGCTCGCCAAGCTGACCCAAGGGGGCCAGAAGAACGTTCTCCAGCACCGTCATGGTGGGAAAGGGTCGGGGCACCTGAAAGGTGCGCGCCAGACCTCGGCGGAAAATCTGGTGCGTCGCCAGGGGCTCAATGGCCTGTCCCCGAAAGAGGATGCGCCCAGCATCACATTTCTGGACCCCTGCAATCAGGTCGAAGGTGGTGGTTTTGCCAGCGCCGTTGGGACCGATCAGGCCGGTCAGGCTGCCCTGGGCCACCACAAAGCTGACCTCGTCCAGCGCGCGTAACTGGCCGAAGGCCTTGGACAGGCCTTGCAATTGCAAGAGGGGCTCAGGGGTCGAAGGGGTGGCCAAGGTGACTGGCGGCGCGGGCTGCCCGCGTCCATGGGAAAGATAGCGCAGAGCATACCGATTGCGCTGCCCGGGCTCATGCGTGTTTGTCCTAGGGGTGCAATGTCAAATGCTTTACACCAGCCCAAGCAGAGCGCGAGTGGCCCGGTTCAGCGGTCGATCGCTGACGGCCAGTTCGTCAAGCACCACCGTGATGTGATTGGCCCGCGCAACCACCTGATGTTCGACGGGAACGCCATGGGCCCGGGCATGCGCTACAAATTCGGCCGACTGGCGCAGGAACTCGCCCGTCTCGTCGCCCCCGACCGCCACCAAAAGCGGAGCGCCCAGATCCAGCCCTCGGCACAGGGGACTAAAGCGTTTGACCTCCTCGTCGGTCAGCTGCAAGGTGTCGTTTTGAAAGGAACGCGACACCGGCGCCAGATCAAACAGCCCGCTGATGGCAATGCCGCCGCAAAAGCCGGCCTGATCTGCCGCGCAAGCGTGCATCCAGGTGCGGTCCATCAGCTCGGCCACCAGATGACCGCCAGCTGAATTACCCGCCACCGCCATCGCCCGGCGGTCCAGGCCCAAGGCGGGGGCGTGCTGCTGCAGGTAGAGCGCAGCACGCCTGCATGCATCGACTACCTCCTGCATTCTCGCTCGGGGCATTAAGGGATAGTCGATCACGGCCAGAGAAATTCCGTAATCAACAAAGCCGTGCGCAAGAAAGGAAAACTGGCTGGCCCGCATGCTGCGCCAGAAACCGCCGTGGATGAACATCAGCACCGGGGTCAGACCTTGGCCCGAAGTGGCCCGGTACAGATCGAGCGTGTGATCCGGGTCGGGTCCGTAGGCCAGCGTCTGCCTGCACCCCACGTATTGCGCGCTGGCAAGCTCGGCCGCCCGAGCGCGCCTTTGCATCAAGGCCTCAAGGTCGACGATCGAGTCAAGCGTAAAGGGCATGGGCTCCTCGCAGCAAATTTCGGTGGGTGCAAGCGTACGGTTGGGGGCAGCGCACGCGCTCAGGGCCCGTGTTTCAAAAGCAGGCGCTTGAGATAGCGCCCGGTATGACTTTCGGGCAGAGCGGCCAGCGTCTCTGGCGTGCCGACGCCCATAACCAGGCCTCCGCCGGCGCCGCCTTCGGGGCCTAGGTCGATGAGCCAGTC
This sequence comes from Betaproteobacteria bacterium, assembly GCA_016868205.1. Taxonomy (GTDB): domain Bacteria; phylum Pseudomonadota; class Gammaproteobacteria; order Burkholderiales; family Burkholderiaceae_C; genus Polaromonas. Next base: position 663 of record VGHR01000058.1, on the reverse strand, counting down.
GGCCGTCTTGATGACATCGAGGTTGTGCTCGATCACCACCATGGTGTTGCCCGCATCGCGCAGCTGGTGCAGCACCTTGAGCAGCAGCTCGATGTCGGCAAAGTGCAGGCCGGTCGTGGGCTCATCCAGGATGTAGAGCGTGCGGCCGGTATCGCGCTTGGACAGCTCCAAGGCCAGCTTGATGCGCTGGGCCTCGCCGCCGGACAGCGTGGTAGCCGACTGCCCGAGCTTGACATAGCTCAGGCCCACATCGAGCAAGGTCTGCAGCTTGCGCATGATGTGCGGCTGGGCGCTGAAGAACTGCGCCGCCGCCTCGACCGTGAGATCCAGGATCTCGGCAATATTGCGGCCGCGGTAGCTGATCTCCAGCGTTTCGCGGTTGTAGCGCTGGCCGCGGCAGACTTCGCAGGGCACATAGACATCGGGCAGGAAATGCATTTCCACCTTGACCATGCCATCGCCCTGACAGGCCTCGCAGCGGCCGCCGGCCACATTGAAGGAAAAGCGCCCGGGGCCATAGCCGCGCTCCTTGGCCGTGTTCATTTCGGCCATCAGCTCGCGAATGTGCGTGAACAGGCCGGTGTAGGTGGCCGGATTGCTGCGCGGCGTGCGACCGATCGGTGACTGGTCGACATTGATGACCTTGTCAAAGTGCTCCAGCCC
>VGHR01000057.1 GCA_016868205.1 Betaproteobacteria bacterium | reverse complement strand
GTGGGGCTCAGGGCCAGGCCACCGAAATCGAAATCGCTGCCCGCGAGATCATCAAGACGCGCGAGCAGCTCAACAAGATCCTGGCAGAAACCACGGGTCAGCCCCTGGAGAAAATCAATGTTGACACCGAGCGCGACTATTTTCTTTCGGCCCAGGAGGCCAAAGACTATGGCTTGGTGGACCAGGTGATTGCCAAGCGGCCCTGAGGCTTGGCCCCTCCTTGGGCCGGGCTCCGGGCAAGTCTTGCGCAGGACTGAGGGCGGGTACTAATTGGGTATCATTGCCCTACTTCATTTTTCAGGGCCCCGGCGGCTCTGCAAAGGCTAGCTGCATGCCCGAGAAAAAAGGCTCTTCCGGCGAGAAAACACTCTACTGCTCCTTTTGCGGCAAGAACCAGCACGAGGTCAAGAAGTTGATCGCCGGACCGTCGGTCTTCATTTGCGACGAGTGCATCGATCTGTGCAACGAGATCATCCGCGACGAGTTGCCGCCTGAAACCGAGGCGCAGTCGGGTCGCAGCGACTTGCCCACGCCTGCGGAAATCAAGTCCACGCTCGATGCCTATGTGATTGGCCAGGAGGCTGCCAAGCGCTCGCTGGCAGTGGCCGTCTACAACCATTACAAGCGCTTGCGTCACAAGGATTCGGCGCGCAAGGACGATGTCGAACTGTCCAAGAGCAATATCTTGCTGGTTGGCCCCACCGGTTCGGGCAAGACGCTGCTGGCGCAAACGCTCGCCCGAACGCTCAATGTGCCCTTCGTCATGGCCGACGCCACCACGCTTACCGAAGCGGGCTATGTCGGCGAGGATGTTGAAAACATCATCCAAAAGCTCCTGCAGAGCTGCAACTACGAGGTCGAGCGCGCGCAACAGGGCATCGTGTACATCGACGAGATTGACAAAATATCGCGCAAGTCTGACAACCCCTCCATTACCCGGGATGTCTCGGGCGAGGGCGTGCAGCAGGCCCTGCTCAAGCTGATTGAGGGCACCATGGCCAGCGTGCCGCCGCAGGGTGGGCGCAAGCATCCCAACCAGGACTTTCTGCAGGTGGACACCACCAACATCTTGTTCATTTGCGGGGGCGCTTTTGCCGGCCTGGAAAAAGTGATCGAGAGCCGTACCGAGGCCTCGGGCATAGGCTTTGGTGCCACCGTTAAGAGCAAGAAGTCGCGCAGCTTGACCGAGGTCTTCAAGGATGTCGAACCGGAAGATCTGATCAAGTTCGGTCTGATCCCCGAGTTGGTCGGCCGGCTGCCCGTGGTAGCCACGCTCGATGAGCTGACCGAGGACGCCTTGGTGCAGATCCTGACCGAGCCGCGCAACGCCACCGTCAAGCAGTTTGCCAAACTGATCGCGATGGAAGGGGTCGATCTGGAAATCCGGCCGTCGGCCCTCAAGGCCATTGCCCGCAAGGCGCTGGACCGCAAGACCGGCGCGCGGGGCCTGCGCTCCATCCTCGAGCATGCCCTGATCGACACCATGTACGAATTGCCCAATGCCAGCAATGTGGAGAAGGTGGTGGTGGACGAGTCGACCATCGAAGAGGAAAAAGCCCCCTTGCTCGTCCTGCGTGAGGCGGCCAAGAAGGCCTGAAACTTGCTTCTTGACCGGCAAAGGGGTCAAAGGCTTGAAATGAGGACTTTTCGAACCATCTGTAAACCAGGTTTTGCCGTCGGCGCGGTGCGTGCCGGCAGGATCTGGCCGCTGTGCAGCCCTTGCCGCCCCTGAAGAAGGTCATCTATGTCCGGACACCCCCACCTTCCCGCCCTTCCGATCGATTTGCCACTGCTGCCCCTGCGCGATGTCGTGGTGTTCCCTCACATGGTGATCCCGCTGTTTGTCGGGCGCCCGAAGAGCATCAAGGCCTTGGAATCGGCCATGGAGGCCGAGCGTCGGATCATGCTGGTGGCTCAAAGAGCAGCCGCCAAGGACGAGCCTGCGGTCGACGATATGTTTTCAGTCGGCTGCGTGGCCACCATCCTGCAGATGCTCAAGCTGCCCGACGGTACGGTCAAGGTGCTGGTCGAAGGCCAGCAGCGGGCCCGGGTTAACCGCATCTCTGAGGGTGAGCATCACTTTGTGGGAAATGTGACCCCAGTGGAGACGCCGGTGGCGCCCACGGCCGAGCGCAGCAGTGAGATCGAGGCCTTGCGTCGTGCGGTCATGCAGCAGTTTGACCACTATGTCAAACTCAACAAGAAGATCCCCCCGGAAATCCTTACCTCGATTGCCAGCATCGACGATGCGGGCCGATTGGCCGACACCATCGCCGCGCACCTGCCGCTCAAGCTCGATGCCAAGCAGGCCATACTGGATTTTGGCGAGGTTCAGGAGCGCTTAGAGAACCTGTTTGAGCAACTCGAGCGTGAGGTCGACATCCTCAATGTCGACAAGCGCATCCGTGGCCGCGTCAAGCGGCAAATGGAGAAGAACCAGCGCGACTTCTACCTCAACGAGCAGGTCAAGGCCATCCAAAAGGAGCTCGGCGAGGGCGAAGACGGTGCGGATGTCGAGGAAATCGAGAAGAAGATCAAGGCCGCCCGCATGCCGGTTCAGGCGCGCAAGAAAGCCGAGGCCGAGCTCAAGAAGCTCAAGCTGATGTCGCCCATGTCGGCCGAAGCCACGGTAGTGCGCACCTACATCGATGTGATGACCAACCTGCCTTGGAGCAAAAAAACCAAGATCAAGCACGATCTGGGTTTTGCCGAGGATGTCCTCGACGAAGACCATTTCGGCCTGGAGAAGGTCAAGGACCGCATCGTCGAGTACCTGGCCGTGCAGCAGCGGGTGGACAAGGTCAAAGCCCCCATCCTCTGCCTGGTTGGCCCGCCTGGTGTGGGCAAGACATCCCTGGGGCAGTCGATTGCCAAGGCCACCGGCCGCAAGTATGTGCGCATGGCGCTCGGCGGCATGCGCGATGAGGCCGAGATTCGGGGCCACCGCCGCACCTACATTGGCGCCTTGCCAGGCAAGGTGTTGCAGAGCCTGTCGAAGGTCGGTACCCGTAACCCCTTGTTTCTGCTCGACGAGATTGACAAGCTGGGCACAGACTTTCGGGGCGACCCGGCCAGTGCCTTGCTAGAGGTGCTCGACCCGGAGCAAAACCACACCTTCAGTGATCACTATGTCGAGGTGGATTTCGACCTCAGTGATGTGATGTTTGTGGCGACCTCCAACTCCATGAACATACCCCCGGCCCTGCTTGATCGCATGGAAGTTATTCGACTGGCCGGTTACACCGAAGACGAGAAGACCAGTATTGCGCTGCGCTATTTGTTGCCCAAGCAGCTCAAGAACAATGGCGTCAAGACTGGCGAGCTGGAAGTTTCGGAGGCGGCGGTGCGCGATATCGTGCGCTACTACACCCGGGAGGCTGGCGTTCGCTCACTGGAGCGTGAGCTCTCCAAGATCTGCCGCAAGGTGGTCAAGGGCATACAACTGGGCAAGATGGCGCCAACCGTCAAGGTTGGCCCGGAAAATCTCAACGATTTTCTTGGAGTGCGCAAGTTCAATTTTGGCCGCGCTGAAAAGACCAACCAGATTGGACAGGTGGTGGGCCTGGCTTGGACCGAGGTGGGGGGCGATCTTCTCACTATTGAGGCGGCCCTCATGCCCGGCAAGGGCGTGATCACACGCACTGGCTCGTTAGGCGATGTCATGAAGGAATCGGTCGAGGCGGCTCGCACCGTGGTACGCAGCCGCTCGCGTATTTTGGGCATCAAGGACGAGATGTTCGACAAGCGCGATATCCACATCCATGTGCCGGACGGAGCAACGCCGAAGGACGGTCCGAGTGCTGGCGCGGCCATGACCACTGCTTTTGTCTCTGCGCTCACTGGCATCCCGGTGCGCAGCGATGTGGCCATGACCGGCGAGATTACTCTGCGCGGCGAGATCACCAGCATCGGCGGCCTGAAGGAAAAACTACTGGCCGCCTTGCGTGGCGGCATCAGAACCGTCATGATTCCCGAGGAAAACGCCAAGGACTTGCAGGAGATCCCCGACAATGTCAAAAGCGGTTTGGAGATCATCCCGGTCAAGTGGATCGATCAGGTACTGCAGGTGGCGCTGGAGCGTCAACCGGTCCCGCTGACCGATGAAGAAGCGGCCGCCGCTTCGTCAGCGGCGGCCGATCAGACCCCCGTAGCCCCGGCCTCGCTCGTGGTCGATCCGGTTAAGCATTGAGCCTTTCGTTTTCAGCGAGATTCAGTCGCTGAAAACGAAAAAATGCCGCTATAATTTGCGTCAGCCGCGGGAATAGCTCAGTTGGTAGAGCGCAACCTTGCCAAGGTTGAGGTCGACGGTTCGAGACCGTTTTCCCGCTCCAAATTCGAAGGGCAGCAGGTCAATCTGCTGTCCTTTTCTATTCGCACCTTGTGCGGTAGACGAATCCGGCACCGCGACCGGCTTCGGAAGTATGCAGCGGCGCGGTAGCAAAGCGGTTATGCAACGGATTGCAAATCCGTCTAGCCCGGTTCGACTCCGGGCCGCGCCTCCACTCACTTCTTCTTCAAGACCGATCGGCGTTACACCGCGATGGGCTGCCGCTGGCATCGCTGATCCTGCAGGACGACATGTTTCTTTGTATTCGACATCGATAGAATCCGCCGAGTGCTGAGTTGCGACTTTGCTCCGATGAGGAGCGTCGATCAGATGACCGTCCCTAAATTTGCACAGGAGCCGCTTCGATCGTTTCGGGAGTTTGCCCCTGGGGCGATGCTCGAGCGGGCGCGCAGTTTTTACGAGGAAATGGCCGGTCGCCGCAGTGTGCGCGACTTCGATTCGCGGCCGGTGCCGCGGGAGGTGATTGATCGCTGCCTGCTGACCGCAGGTACTGCGCCCTCGGGGGCCAATCAGCAGCCCTGGTTTTTCAGCGTTATCACCGATCCGACGCGCAAGCAGCGCATCCGTCATGCGGCTGAGCAGGAGGAGCGCGAGTTTTATGCGGGCAGGGCGCCGCAGGAGTGGCTCGATGCGCTGGCTCCGCTGGGGACTGATCCCAACAAGCCTTTCCTGGAGGAGGCGCCAGTTCTGGTCGTGATCTTTGCCCAGAAATACGGCGTGCGGCCCGACGGCAGCCGCTTTTCGCATTACTATGTTCCCGAGTCGGTGGGCATTGCCACCGGTTTTTTGATTGCTGCGCTGCACCATGCCGGACTGGCCACCCTGACGCACACTCCGAGCCCGATGGGTTTTCTCAATGAAATCTGCGGGCGGCCCCTGTCCGAAAAGCCGGTGATTCTTTTGGTGGTGGGCTATCCCAAGGCCGGCTGCCTGGTGCCGGTGCAGGGCGGCGTCAAGAAGCCGCTTGCGCAATTTGTCGCTTGGCTCGACGCCTCCGAGGGGCTGTCCTAAGTCGGCCTCTAGAGGACAAAGGATGCAGCAAGTCGATTTCATTCAAGGTCGCACGCGCATGTTCGGCATCATTGGCGATCCGATCGCGCAAGTGCGTTCGCCCGAAATGATCACCTGGGAATTTCAGCGCCGGGGTGTTGATGCAGTGCTGGTGCCCCTGCATGTACCCGCTGCTGACTTTGACGGGGTGATGCCGGCCCTGATGCGTTTGGCTAATTTTGGGGGCTTCGTACTGACCATCCCCTTCAAGGCCCGGGCCCTGGTCTTTGCCGATCGCCTGGGTTTGCAGGCGCAAGTCTTGGGGGGCATCAACCTCCTGGTGCGGCGATCCGATGGCGCCTGGAGCGGTGACATGCTCGACGGCATGGGCTGCGTCGCTGCTTTTGAAGAGCGCCAGATCGCCATTGAAGGGCAATCGCTCATGATGCTCGGTCTCGGCGGAGCGGGCGGCGCCATCGCCTGCGCCATGGCCGCTCGCAGTCCGGGGCGTATGCGGCTTCATGATTTAAGCGCGCAGCGCTGTGCATTCATCAAGTCCTGTATCGAGCGCATCAGCCCCGCCACCGTGGTCGATATCGGCCCACCCACGGTCGATGGCATCGATATCTTGATCAACGCCACGCCGGTGGGCATGCTCTCTGATGCCCGCTTGCCGCTGGATGTGCAATTCCTGCCGCAGGCTTTGGTGGTCTTTGATGCGGTGGTCATGCCTGAGCAAACGCCGCTGCTGGCCCTGGCCGAGCGCTCTGGATGCGCTGTGGTGCGGGGGCGGGAGATGATGCTCGGGCAGATTCCGCGCTTGGTCGACGGGTTTCTTGATCCCGATTCGGTGGGCGGCGAACTAGGTCAGTTGGGCCGCCAGTCGGTTGTGTAATTCCACCAGCGGCCCCAGATCCACGGTGGTGAGGTGCCCGTCGCGCACCACCCATCGACCCTGGACCAGGGTGTGGCGGGCAGGGGCACTTGCACACAGCATCAGGCTACCCACTGCATCGTGCACGGCCCCGCCGGCCATGGACAGGGTGTTCAGGTCAAACAGAGCCAGGTCGGCGCAGTAGCCGGGCGCGATCTGGCCGATGTCGTGTGATCGGCCCAGCACGGCAGCGCCGCCGCGCGTGGCCAGGCGCAGACTGTCGCGGGCGGTCATCTCAAGCGGCGCGTGGTCGCAGCCGAAGGGCTCGAGCGATTTGCGCAGCCGGGCCAGCAGCATGGCTTGCCGCGCTTCGTTGACCATTTGCGCTGCATCGTTACTGGCGCTGCCGTCCACCCCCAGGCCCACCGGCACACCGGCATCGAGCATGCGGCGTATTGGCGCGATGCCACTGGCCAGTCGCATATTGCTGCAAGGGCAATGCGCGACGCCGGTGCGGGTGGCGGCAAACAGGCTGATACCTTCATCGTCGAGCTTGACGCAGTGGGCATGCCAGACATCTTCTCCGAGCCAGCCCAGGTCCTGGGCGTATTGGGCCGGGGTGCGCCCGAATTTTTCGCGGCTGTAGGCCACATCGTGATCGTTTTCGGCCAGATGGGTGTGCAGTCGTACTTGGTAACGCCGCGCCAACTCGGCCGAGAGCTTCATCAAGTCGGGGCTGACGCTAAAGGGCGAGCAGGGGGCCACCGCCACCTGGATCATGGCGCCATGTCGACGGTCATGGTAAGACTCGATCACTCGCTGGGAGTCGCGCACAATGGCGTCTTCGCGCTCGACCACTGAATCGGGCGGCAGACCGCCTTGCGACTGTCCCACGCTCATGCTGCCGCGTGTGGCCACAAAGCGCATGCCGATGTCGCGCGCTGCGTCTATGCTGTCATCGAGTTTGACCCCATTGGGGTAGATGTACAAATGATCGCTGCTGGTGGTGCAGCCCGAGAGCAGCAGTTCGGCCATCGCCACCTGTGCGCTGACCCGGATCATCTCTGGGGTCAGACGCGCCCAGATCGGATAGAGGCCCTCGAGCCAGCTGAACAGCTGCGCATTTTGAACGGCGGGAATCGCCCGTGTGAGCGATTGAAACATATGGTGGTGGGTATTGATCAGTCCCGGGATAACCAGCAAGTGACGACCGTCCATCATCTCCTCGGCCTCGCGCAGTCCGGTCGGCAGATCAGTCTGCGGCCCGACCCAGACAATCAGCCCGTCTTGTACGAAGACCGCCGCATCGCGCCACTCGCGCCCCGCATCGTTCTGGGTCGACAGGGTGTGTATGTTGTGGATCAGTAGGGTAGGCATGACGCTGCGTAGGGCGGAGTTTACGGCGGACGGTGCAAGCTAACATTGTTCCCGGGGGGCGCCATGCAGTCTGATCTTGATCATCTCGTTGTCCTTGCTGCCACGCTCGAAGATGGGCAGCGTTGGTGTGAGCGAACCCTTGGCCTGAAGCCGGGGTCGGGAGGGCGGCATGAGCTCATGGGGACCCATAACCGTCTCTTGCGTATCGATTCATTGGCTTATCCTCAGGCCTATCTCGAAATCATTGCGATCGAGCCGGGTGCGCCAACACAGCGTGGCCCCCATCAACGCCGATGGTTCGACCTGGACGATGCAGAGCTTTCGGGGCGTATTGCTCGCGATGGGCCGGCATTGGCGCATTGGGTGGCCCGCACTGGGGATGTGCGGGCGGCCTGCAGTGCCTGGCAGCGCCTGGGTATCGACCGTGGCCCCCCGCTGGCCGCTGGCCGACAAACTCCACAGGGCCTGCTTCAGTGGCAGATCACCGTGCGCGACGATGGTGCGCGCTTGTTCGATGGCTGCTTGCCGACGCTGATTGAGTGGGGTGCCCTGCATCCAGTGCCCGCCATGGCCGAGTGTGGCCTGCGCTTGGAGCGTCTGCGCGTTGTTCATCCGCAGCATCGCCTGCTGGGGCAGGCGGCGCAGGCCATAGGTCTGCGGGGACTGACGGTTGCAGGCGATGGGCCGGCTCGACTGGAAGCCCTCCTGCAGACGCCAGCTGGGTCGGTCTTGCTTGCCAGCGCCTGAAACGCCTTGAGGGCCTGACCCGAAAAGAAAACCCGCCAAGCGGCGGGTCGTGTGAGACATGGGCAAGATTATTTTTTCTTGCACTCGGCTTTGCTCTCGTTTTCCTTCTTTGAGCAGTCAACCTTCTTGTCGTCCATCTTGCCGCCGCCATGGCTTCCGGCGAAAGCAGGGGCGCAGACCAAGGCGATGGCGGCAGCGAGTGCCGCGATCAGAGTTTTCATAGTTTTTCCTTTAAGTGAGTGGGTTAAGCGTTGAGACCGTTGAGATCGGACGCTCCATAATGGAAAGATGTCATTGCGTGTTTGCACAAGGATTGTGACCCCATGGGTCGTTCTGTTTGGGGCTCTCAATGGGCAACTGGGTCTGGTCAGTGCGCAGACCCGCTATCAGCCGGGCCCCGATCAGATATTGATGGAGCGCGTTCAGGGCAACACCACCGCGGCTTCCTTGCGGTCCCTCGATGAGACCCGAAAGGCCAGGCCCGGAGATCTCGATGCGGCCCTCGCTTACGCCAGGGCCGCCTTTGAATTGGGTTTAACCGAGGGGGACCTGCGCTGGTGGGGAAGGGCTCGAGCCGCGCTGGCGCCCTGGTGGTCGCAGCCCGACCTGAGTGCCGAGGGCCATTTCATGCGCGCCTTGGTTCTTCAGGGCTTTCACCAATTTGGACCGGCTTTGCAGGAACTTGCCCGCGCTATCGCCTTGGAGCCGGGGCGTGCTGAATTGTGGTCCTGGCGATTTGCCCTGCATCTGTTGCTGGCGGATATGGCCAGCGCGCGCCAAGACTGTGAGGCGCTTGCGCGTCAGGTCTCTGAGGTGGAGGCTGAGCCCTGCCGCGGGATTTTTCTCTACCGAAGTGCCCAGCCGCAGGCAGGCATCGATCTGCTGCGCCGTTCGATCCAGCGGCCGGAATTTGCTGGACCGCTGGCGCAAGATTGGTTGCGCTTTCATTGGGGCGAGGCCCACCGAGTGGCTGGCCAGGTGGATCAGGCGGTGCTGATCTGGGAGTCCTACTTGCGTCAGAGACCTCAGTCGCACGCAGTTCGTTTGGCGCTGGCTGAGGTCCTCAATCAACTCGGTCGCCACCAGCGGGCTCTGGAGGTCTCGGATCAAAGAGCCCCCTCCGATGCCCTGCTGGTGCAGCAACTCCTGGCTCGGCAGGGTCTGCGCGATGGGCAGATCGAGCGCTGGGCGCAGAAAATCCAATGGCGTTGGGACAGTCAGGATCGGCGGCAGGAGGCCTTGATCGAGCGACCCCGCCTGATTTTTCTAGTCCGCTACGGACAGGATGTCAAAGCCGGCTTGGAGTTGGCCGCCAGGAATTGGACTGAACAGAAAGAGCCGGCCGATGGCATCTTGTTTCTGGAGGCGGCACTCAAACTCGATCAACCTGCCCGCGCCGAGGCGGTTGTTCGGTGGGCCAAGGAAACCGGCTACAAGGAGCCGGCTTTGATCGCGCTCATCGCGCGTGCCCGATCGCATCCGAATTGGGGGCAGCGATGAGCACCCCGGGATCCCTGATGGGGGCAGGCCTGCTGATCCGAGGCCTGCTTGTGGCGATGTTGTGGCTCAGCGGTAGCGCCCTGTGGGCGCATTCAAGCAGCAACAGCTACCTGAGTTTGACCGGCGATCGCGATGCGCTGGTACTGCGCGCTGATGTTGCCTTGCGCGATGTGGACCTGCAATTCGATCTGGACCGCAATGGCGATGGCCGGGTGCTGTGGTCTGAGGTGCAGGCCCGATCGAGCGACCTGTTGGCTTGGTTGGCTCATGGCCTGCAATTGCAGCGATCGGGCGAGCCCTGCACCTTGCGGCCGGTCGATCTGCTCGCCACTGATTACGCCGATGGCCTGTATCTGAGTGCCGTCTTCACTTTGGTTTGCCCGGGTGTGTCCGACTCGAGCCCGCTTGCGCTTGGCTTGCGCATGCACTACCGACTGCTGTTTGACCAGGATGCTTTGCATCGGGCTCAGCTGCGCATCGATTTGCCGGCGGTGCAGAGCAGTTTGGTTTTCAGTCCCGACCGCCAGCAGGCCGATCTGCCTTCCCAAGCGCCGAGCTTCTGGACGGTGCTGGCGCAGTACACCCGGGAAGGCTTCTGGCACATCTGGATCGGTGCTGATCACATCGCTTTTTTACTCAGCCTGCTTCTCCTGGCCCCGCTGCGCACCTCAAGACAGCCCGTGACTCAGTGGTCAGGGCTTCAGCGTTTTCGGCCAGCGGCGGTCGATGTGTTGGCTGTGGTTACCTCGTTTACCGTGGCCCATTCAATCACGCTGAGCCTTGCGGTGCTGGGGGTCGTCAAGCTGCCTTCGCTCTGGGTCGAGGTGGCCATTGCGTTATCGGTGGTGATTGCGGCGCTCAATAACTTGTTGGGCGGAGCCAGCCTGCGGCGCTGGCCCCTGGCCTTTGGCTTCGGCTTGATCCACGGCTTTGGCTTTGCCAATGTGCTGCTGGATTTGGGCTTGCCCGCCGGCGATCTGGCGCTGGCCCTGGCCGCTTTCAATATCGGTGTGGAGCTGGGTCAATTGGCCATCGTAGCGGTGTTCTTCTCGTTGGCTTGGTGGGTGCGGCACTTCCCTTTCTACCGCTGGTTTTTTGTTGTCGCAGGCTCCATGATCATTGCCATCGCTGGGGTCGTCTGGACGCTCATGCGCTTGGGTTGGTGGGGGGGGTGGCCTTGAAAGCATCAGAACGCTTTGCCTTTGAGGGTCAGGGTCTCACGCAGGCGCTCAATGAAGCGCACTTACCCTCTTTGATGCCGGCACTGGCCTGCCTGACCGGCGATTTGTCCGCGCTGGATGCGAGCTGGCAGCCCGATATGGCCGATCAGGCACAAAGGCCCAGGCCGCAGGCCGGTTTGTCAGAGCGGGCACAGCACCTGGCCCGCGACAAAGCCCACGCCATGATTTCGCGTTGGCACCGGGCGGGTCAGCAGCCTGCCCCCCGGCTTGCGGCACAGCAGTTGCGGCTGGCGATGGGTTTTATCACCGGGCGGGTCGACCCGGCGGTGATCGATTTGCTGATGCATGAGTTGGGTTTGTCGGTGCCGGTGGGCCGGGACGGCCCGCCGCGGCTGGGTTTGCCCGCGGACTTTTCTGTGATCGTTATCGGCGCAGGCATGTCCGGCTTGGTTGCATCCTGGCATTTGTCGCGTCTCGGGATTTCGCACACGGTTTTGGATCGGCAGGGGCAAATAGGGGGCGTCTGGGTCGAGAACACTTACCCGGGTTGTCGGCTTGACACCAGCAACTTCTGTTACAGCTACTCCTTTGCCCAGCAGGCCGACTGGCGTCACTACTTCTCCCCGCGCGATGAGGTGCAGCGTTACTTTGGAGAGGTTGCCCGTAGGCACGAATTAACTCGCCACATCCAGTTGAACACCCATGTGCGGGCCCTGCGCTACGACGAGAGTTTGTGCGGCTGGGAGATCGATATCGAACAACAGGGCCATCGCAGATCTTTGCGCGCCGATGCTGTTATCAGCGCCGTTGGCCAACTCAACAAGCCCAGGCTGCCGCGCATCAGGGGCCTCGATGACTATCGTGGGCTGGCGTGGCACACGGCCGCTTGGCGGCACGATGTGCCGTTGGAGGGGCTGCGGGTGGGTGTGATCGGCACCGGCGCCAGCGCGTTTCAGGTTATTCCGCGCATCGCAGGGCAGGCGCAATCGCTGCAGGTGTTCCAACGCACGCCGCCCTGGGTGGTTCATACTCCCGCCTATACCCGCGACTTGCCGGAGGGCCTGCACTGGTTGCTCTCTCAACTGCCGGGCTACAACGCCTGGTACCGGTTTGAACAGTTTTGGGTGGCGGTTGAGGGACGGCGCCGGTACTCGCAGGTGGATCCAGCTTGGCAACGCTCCGGGTCTGTATCGGCCCTCAATCAGCAGTTGCGCGATATGCTGGAGGCTGAAATCGCCCAGGCTTACCCCGAGCGTCCCGATCTTCAGCGCTTGATGACGCCCGACTATCCGCCGTATGCCAAGCGCATGTTGCGTGACGACGGCACCTGGTCCACGGCTTTGCAGCGCCCGAATGTGCAGGTGGTGACCCAGCCGATCGTACGCGCGGTCGAGCGCGGCTTGTATACCGCCGATGGGCGCTTGTACGAACTCGATGTGATCGTCTATGGCACCGGATTTCATGCCTCTGAGTTCCTCAATTCGCTGCGGGTGACGGGACGCGGCGGTGTTGATTTGCATCAGCAATGGGGGCCGGACCCAAAGGCTTACCAGGGCGTGTGCATACCCAATTTCCCCAACCTGTTCATGCTCTACGGGCCCAATACCAACCTCATCACCAATGGCAGCCTGGTGTTGTTCTCCGAAATCGAAATCGAGTACATCCTGCGCTGCCTGACCGTCCTGGGCGAACGCGGTGCGCGCAGCATGGAGTGCAGTGGCCTGGCAGCCGAGGCCTACAACGCGCGTATTGACGCGGCCGCTCGCGGCATGGCCTATGGCACCGAGGGTGTGAGCAACTGGTACAAGTCCGAAACCGGGCGCGTGACGCAAAACTGGCCCTTGAGCACGGTCGATTTTTGGCGTCAAATGCGGCAGGTCGAGGTCGCGGATTTTCTATTTCATGGCTGAGCGCACGGCGGCACGGGTATCTGCATGACCGGGGTTGTCATAGGGGTATCGGAGGGTCTGCACAGGCAGGGGGGGGCATCGGTTAGATTGCGCGCTTGCCTAATGAAAGGATGTCTCCTATGAATCGTCGGCGTGTGGGTTGTGCGCTGCTGGGCCTGGTGGCCGCGGCTTTTTCAGTTGGGCTGCCTGTGCAGGTAGCCGCTCAGGCTTTCCCCAACAAGTCGGTCACCTTGGTGGTGCCTGCCCCCCCGGGGGGCATTATTGATGCGACGGCGCGTTTACTCGGTGAAGGCATGGCGCGCCATCTAGGGCAGTCGGTGGTGGTCGACAACCGGGGCGGCGCCAGCGGAAACATCGGCTACAGCCACGCCGCGCGTGCGCCGGCCGATGGCTATACCCTGTTGGCCTCTTATTCGGCCTTCCACTTGGGCAATCCGTCTTTGTTTCCAAAGCCGGGCTGGGCGCAAACTGACTTTGTACCGATTGCAATGGCCGCTGTGGCTACCAATGTGATCGCTGTGCATCCTTCGGTGCCGGCCAACACCTTGCCGGAATTGATCGCCTACCTTAAGGCCAATCCCGGCAAGGTCTCGTATGCCTCCCAGGGCTCGGGTTCCCTGGCGCATGTAGGCACTGAGATTTTCAAGGCCCAGACCGGTACTGACATGCTGCATGTGCCTTACCGTGGCTCTGGCCCGGCCATTGCCGACATGCTGGCCGGTCAGGTGCAGTTGTTTATCACGACACCGCCTTCGGTGCTCCAGCATATTCAGGCCGGTAAGCTCAAGGGCATCGCAGTCACCGGCAAGACCCGCCATCCAGGCCTGCCTCAAGTACCCACCACCGCCGAGGCGGGCTTGCCTGGCTTTGAGCTGGAGGGTTGGGTGGCTCTGTTCGCGCCCACGGGTACGCCTGCTGAGGCCCTCAGTCGCCTCACCGCATCCGTCAAGGCCTCTGTGGAGTCACCCGATGTGGTGAGTAAGGCCAAGGCGGCCGGGCTCGAAATCCGTTTTTTGCCACCCCCTGCCTTGCAAGAGGTGGTGAGGGCCGAGACGGCTGGCTGGGCCAGGACGATCAAGAGTGCCAATATCAAGGTGGAATAAGCGCAGTCCCAGACTTCAAACGCCCGGCTGCCAGCGTAGTGCGTGACTCCATGAAAGTCGATGTGGCGATCCTGGGTGCCGGGGCGGCAGGCATGTTCGTTGCGCTGGCCGCAGGGGCTCGCGGATTGCGGGTGGCGGTGTTCGAGCCACAGTTTGAGAAGGCCAACAACCTGGCCATCAGTGGCGGCCTTTTCCCTGCGGCAGGTTCGGCGTTACAGATTGCCGCAGGCATTCAAGACAGCCCCGAGGTGTGGCTGGAGGATTTGCGCCGTTTTGCGCCGGGCATGGTTAATGAGCGCATCGCCGAGTCGGTGGCGCATGCGCTGCCCGAGGCCACGGCCTTTTTGATGCGCTCAGACGCTGCCGCATTTCGCTTTCTGCCCGATATGGTGGCCCCCGGGCACAGTTGTCGGCGCTTTCACAGCGTCGACCCTGCGTCGGGTGCGGCTTTGCATGCGTGGTTCCGTCGAGCCTTGGAGGCAGCACCGGGCATCGATGTGCTGCCTTATCGTGCACAGGTTGAGCGCGCTTCAGGCACTTTCGTTTTGTGCTCCGAACAGGCCCAGCTTGAGGCGGTTCAGGTGGTGCTCGCCGGTGGCGGCTTTGGAGGCCATCGTGGCTTGGTGGCGCGGTTCATCCCCGGCATGGGCGAGGCGCTGCATAACGGATCGGCCACCAACGACGGCAGCGTCCTGCAGATTGGATTGCAGTGGGGAGCTCAGGTTTGGGGGATGGACGGCTATCAGGGCCAAGGCCATACCAATCCTGGCGGAGCAACCCGTCTGGGCATGTCCATCCCATCACTCGGCGGCGTGATGGTCAATCGCGAGGGCCTTCGTTTTGTGGCCGAAGATATCGGGCCGTCTGCGCTGGCCCCGTATGTGTTGGCTCAAAGCGGGGGCGTGGCACTAGAGGTCTTTGATGCAGCCATCGAGTCGCAGTTGGGTAACCACTGGGCCTATCAGCAGGCGGTTGCAGCCGGTTGTGTCATGACGGCGCAGTCGGTCGAGGCGTTGGCCACACACGCGGGTATCGATGCCGCTGCCCTGACGGCCACCCTGGAACAGGCGCGAGCCTGCGCAGAAGGTATGCACGATCCACTGGGTCGACGGCGTTTTGCACGCGTCTTGACAGCGCCCTTCAAGGCGTCCTGGGTGACCGGGGCGCTGTCGCACACGCAAGGCGGCTTGCTCACTGATGTCAACGGTGCGGTGATTGGAGCCAACGAGCAGCCTCTGGGCGGGATCTTTGCCGCTGGGGGCTGCGCGGCCGGTCTGTCTGGGCGTGGTGCTGAAGGGTATCTTCCGGGCAACGGCCTGGCCCAGGCTTTCGGCCTGGGCTGGCGCGTATCCCAGGCGCTCGGCTGATTGGCCGCGTCGCGGGGCCTGACTTTGCGCCTTACTCTGCTTTGGCCCCCGAGATTTCGACGGCCCGCTTGAACTTGGCCATCTCATTGCGATGAAAGGTCTGCGTCTCGGCTGGCGTCGAGGCAACGAGGGTGGCACCCTGGGCTTCAAGCTGCTGGCGCACGGCCGGATCTTCCATGGCCTTTTTCACCTCGGTTTGTATACGGGCAACCAGCGCCGGCGGTGTGCCGGCCGGAGCCATCAGCACAATCCAGGCGGTGGCGTCGAAGCCCGGGATGAATTCGGACATGGCTGGCACCTGCGGCAATTGCGGGGAGCGCTTGAGCGAGGTCACGGCCAGCGGCACGATGGCGCCCGCTTTGATCTGCCCGACCAGCGAGGGCAGTCCCTCGACGCCGGTCTGTACCTCACCGGCCATGACGGCTTGCATGGCCGGTGCGCCGCCGCGATACCCCACATGGGTGAGCTTGATACCCGCATCGGCCTTGATCAACTCCATCACCAAATGCGAGGTGGTACCCGGGCCCGAGGAGGCGTGAGCGAGCTTGTCGGGTTGCGCCTTGGCCGCGGCCACCAATTCAGGCAGCGTCTTAAAGCTTTGCTTGGGGCTGGTTACGACTACCTGCGGGAAAGACACCAACTGGGTGACCGGTGTGAAGTCTTTCACGGCATCGTAGGGCAACTTGGCAAACAGATACGGGTTGATGGCCATGGTCCCGGGTGAACCCAACAGCAGGGTGTGGCCGTCCGGCTTGGACCTCGCCGCGAAATCGGTACCGATGTTGCCGCTGGCACCGGTACGGTTATCCACATTCATGGCTTGTCCCGTGTTGGCGGCGAGCTTTTGTGCCACGATGCGCGCCACCACATCGACCGCCGAGCCTGCAGCAAAGGGATTGACCCAGGTCACCGGCCGCGAGGGCCATTCTGGTGCCTGAGAGAAGGCGGTGGTGCTGACCAGGCAGGACAGCAGTAGGGCGACGATGTGCCGCAGACAGGGGGATCCGGATCGTGGACTCATGATTACTCCTTGAAGTGTTTTTAATGGTTCCGTTCGCAGGGCGCAACTGACCTATATCGTCGCCCCGATTGAAAAACCCTGTGCGGTGGCCGAAAGCGCATCGGCCGGGCTTTGGCAGTCCCCGATCCTGTGCACGGGCCTGCCGGTGGCTTCAAGCGCCGGGAGCAACTCAAGGCGGGGCTGACGCGGCGTGGCATAGGTGAGGAGGGCCAGATCCCCGATCTCTCCGGCGGCGCCGCCATAAATGCTGTCATAGGGTAGGCAGCCCTTCCTTTCGATGCTTTCGTCCCAACGCAAACGCGACAGAGTCACGACACGCAC
>VGHR01000056.1 GCA_016868205.1 Betaproteobacteria bacterium | reverse complement strand
TCATTCCTGATTCTTACCGATGAAGCGTTCCAACTCGCGCAAACTTTCACCCACCCTCTCCAGGTCCTGCGGGCTGGGGGGCGTTTGCCTGCGAACCGTGGCGAAAAAATAGTGCTTCAGATAGTCGCCCAGCGCGTACAAGCCGTCCTTGGCCTGTTCGGTATCGCTGTCGCAAAGAATGATGGCGCGCGAAACCGCATTGAGGACGGTATGGTGTTCAATTTGCTTGTCGAATGCCGAAAATGTAGTGGTAAAGCATTATCTGCGAAGTGCTGGGGACGCTGTCGGGGCGCCCTCGGCTCGAGCCATAATCGCCCTTGACCCCGGTCTGGAGGCGCGCCACACCCGGCTTGCCCGGACCGCTTTCCTTGATGTCGGCCTCTATTCTTAGGGCGCCGAAGACACACAACCGATCCGCCCGTGCGCCTCAATTCGATCAAGCTCTCTGGCTTTAAATCTTTCGCTGAGCCCACCCATTTTTTGTTGCCTGGCCAACTCGTCGGCGTGGTTGGGCCCAATGGGTGCGGCAAATCCAACATCATCGATGCGGTGCGCTGGGTACTCGGTGAGAGTCGCGCCAGTGAATTGCGCGGCGAGTCGATGCAGGATGTGATTTTCAATGGCACCACCAGCCGTAAGCCGGCAAACCGGGCCAGCGTGGAGTTGATTTTCGACAACGCTGATCGCAGGGCCGGCGGGCAGTGGGCGCAGTTTGCTGAGATCGCGGTCAAGCGGGTGCTCAGCCGTGATGGCACCTCAAGCTACTACATCAACAATCAGCCGGTGCGGCGTCGCGATGTGCAGGATGTCTTCCTTGGCACCGGGCTGGGCCCACGCGCCTACGCCATCATTGGTCAGGGCACCATCAGCCGCATCATTGAGTCCAAGCCCGAGGAACTGCGTCTGTTCCTCGAGGAGGCTGCCGGAGTTTCCAAGTACAAGGAACGGCGGCGCGAGACTGCCAACCGCTTGCAGGACACCCGGGAAAATCTCACCCGGGTCGAGGACATCTTGCGTGAGCTCGGCGGACAGCTCGAGCGACTGGAGCGACAGGCTGAAGTGGCGGTGCGCTACAAGGACCTGCAGGCTCAGGGGGTGCTCAAGCAGCAGCAGCTCTGGTTCATCAAGCGGGCCGACAGTCAGGATGAGCAATTGCGGCTGCAGGGGCAATACGATCAGGCCGTCAACTCCCTGGAGGGCCGGCTGGCTGATCTGCGCCGGATCGAGGCCGAGCTTGAGACCCTAAGGCAGAGCCACTACGAGGCGGGCGATCAGGTCAACCAAGCCCAGGGTCGGCTTTATGAGGCCGGTGCTGAGGTGGCCAGGCTCGAAGCAGAAATCCGTTATGTGGTCGAGGGCCGACAGCGTGCACAGCAGCGCTTGAGTCAATTGGCCGAGCAGGCGCAGGAATGGACCAGCCGCAAGCAGGGCGATACGGCGCAATTGCTCGATCTCGAGGCGGGCAGTGGCCAGGCCCAGGAGCAAGCGGCGCTGGTGCAGGCTCAGCTCGAAGAGCAGGGCGGTCAGATGCCTGAGCTTGAGGAGGCCCTGCGGCAGGCCCAGGCGGCTTCGACCGCCCAGCGCCAGTTGGTCTCGCAGGTGCAGCAACAGATACAGGTTTTGGCGGCCGAGCAGCGAAGCGCCGAGGAGGCCGGGCGCGGCTTGCTCAACCGGCGCGAGCGACTGGACAATGACAAGCGGGCGTTGGACGCCCCCGACGAAGCCCGCTTGGGCCAGGTCCGGCAGCAGGTGATCGAAATGGCTGCGGCGCAGGATACCCTGCAAGCGCAACTCGTCGAATTCTCGCAGCGCGCACCCGAACTTGATGAGGAACGCCGGCAGCAACAGCAGACGGTCAATCAGGAATCGGCGCGACTGAGCGATTTATCGGCGCGTCTGCAGGCCTTGCGGGCGCTGCAAGAGAAGGTCAAGACCGATGGTCGCCTGGCCCCCTGGTTGGCCCGGCACGGGCTGGAGGGCTTGCAGGGCCTGTGGAACCGCCTGCATGTCGAGCCGGGCTGGGAGTCGGCCATCGAAGCGGCCTTGCGTGAGCGACTGGGCGCGCTGGAGGTCAGCCGCCTGGACATGGTGCGAGGTTTTGCAGGTGCCCAGGGGCACGACGGTCCGCCGGCCAAGCTGGCTTTTTTCAGCCCTCCCGCTCAAGCGCCCCAGGCCAAGGCCGCGCCGGGCCTGCGGCCTCTGGCCGAGCTGATCCGGCAACCCGATGCAGCCCTGTCCTGGCTTCTGGCCGATTGGCTGCAGGGGGCGTTTGCTGCGGACAGCCTGGAGCAGGCCCTCAGCCTGCGTGGGCAGTTGCAGCCCGGTCAGGTGCTGTATGTGGCCGCTGGCCATGCGGTGGGGCGGCATGCGGTGACTTTTTATGCCGCCGATTCCGAGCAGTCGGGTCTGCTGGCGCGGGCCCAGGAAATCGACAATCTGGACAAGCAGCAGCGGGCCCAGGCCCTGATCGTCGAGCAATCGCGTTCTGCGCTGGTACGGGCTGAGGCAGACTATGCTGCTGCTTCGCAGCGATTGCAGTCCTTGCAGCGTGACGCAGCCGCAGGCCAGAGTCAGTTGCACACCCTGGAAGTGGAGGTACTGCGCTTGCAGCAGCTGGCTGAGCAGACTCGGCAGCGCAGCGAGCAATTCGATGCCGATCTGCTGGAGATCGACCAACAACTCGAGCAGTTGCAGGAGCGAAGGCTGGCCGATCAGGCGCGCTTTGAAGAGCTTGACATGCAATTGGCAGGCAGCCAGGAGCGTCAAGCGCAGCTCGACGAACGCACCCTGCTGGCCCAAGACGGACTCGATCGGGGGCGAGAGCAGCAACGCGCACTGGAGCGTCAGGCGCAAGAAGCGCAGTTCGGTCTGCGGACCTTGCAGTTGCGCGCCGAGGAATTGCGGCGTGGGTTGCAGACGGCCGATGGACAACTGGTCCAGATCGCGCAGGAACAAGAACGCGCCAACGAGGAATTGGCACGCCTTTCTGATGCCGCTGCGCAATCGGGCTTGCAGGCGGCCCTGGCGGTTCGTCTCGAGCGCGAGGCCGATCTGGGGGTGCGGCGCAGCCACTACGACGACCTGACCACCAAGCTCAGAGCCTGCGACGAACGGCGTTTGCAGATCGAGCGCGAGCTTGACCCGATGCGTCAGAGGATAACCGACCTGCAACTCAGGCAGCAAGCTGCCCGCCTGGGCTTCGAGCAATACGAGCAGTTGTTGCTCGATGCGCAAGCCGATTTGCAGGCTCTCGAGGCCTCGATCGAGCACTCCGGTGTCAAACTCGGGGGTTTGCAGGCCGAGATCGACCGGCTGCAACGCGAGATCCAGGGCTTGGGAGCCGTTAATCTGGCGGCGCTGGAAGAGCTCGATGCGGCGCGGGAGCGCAAGGGGTTCCTGGACGCGCAATCGCAGGATCTGACCGAGGCCATGAATACCCTTGAGGATGCGATTCGAAAAATCGACATGGAGACGCGGGAGCTGCTGTCGTCGACCTTCGAGACCGTCAACCTGCATTTTGGCAAGATGTTCCCCCAGCTCTTTGGGGGAGGCACCGCGCGCTTGATCATGACCGGCGACGAGATCCTCGATGCCGGTGTGCAGGTCATGGCACAGCCGCCCGGCAAGAAAAACCAGACGATTCACCTGCTCTCCGGCGGTGAGAAAGCCTTGACGGCTATCGCCCTGGTTTTTGCGATTTTTCAGCTCAATCCGGCCCCGTTTTGTCTACTCGACGAGGTCGATGCTCCACTGGACGATTCCAACACCGAGCGCTACAGTCGTCTGGTGACCAGCATGTCCAGCGACACCCAATTCCTCTTTATCTCGCACAACAAGATCGCGATGGAAATGGCCCAGCAGTTGATTGGCGTGACCATGCAGGAGCAGGGGGTCTCGCGCATCGTTGCCGTCGATATGGAGTCGGCCGCCCAGTTGGCCGAGCCGGTGAGCTCATGAACACCCTGCATATTGCGTTGGCGGTTCTGGGGGCGCTTGTATTGGCCGCCGTGGTGGCGCATGGCGCCTGGACCTCCCGCAAGAGCTTGCCCAAACAGGCGGATGAGACGCTTGATCCGGGGTCGCAGGGCGGTCAGCGGCCAGAGTTGACCGGCGATCCCTTGTTTGACCGTACCGAGCCCGTCATGCGGGCCGATGTATCGACCCAAGAGGAGTTTGGCAGCCTGCCCATGCCTCGACGGGAAGCCAAGCTCGACCCCTTGATTGATGTCATCGCGCCGATTGCCATTGAGGGAGTGGTCTCGGGCGAAGCGGCGTTGGCAGGCTTGCCCGCCACCCGCCGCGTGGGCACCAAGCCTTTCACGGTCGAAGGCCTGAGCGCCGAGACCGGCTCGTGGGAAGCGCTGGTCGCCGGGCAGCGCTACAGCGCCTTCCAAGCAGGGATACAGATGGCCAATCGCATCGGTCCCATGAATCAGATCGAGTTCTCGGAATTTGTCACCAAGACGGGGCATTTTGCCGATGCGGTCGGCGGTGAGCCGCAGTTTCCGGACATGCTCGAGGAAGTGGCCCGGGCCCGCGAGCTGGATCAGTTCGCGGGTCAGCACGATGCGCAGCTGAGTTTTACCCTGCGGGCGCGCGAGGCTGCCTGGAGCCCGGGCTATGTGCAGCAGCATGCGGCGCGTCTGGGCTTTGTCCCAGGGGTCATTCCGGGACGGCTGGTCCTGCCGGCGCTGGTCGATGGACAGCCGCCCCTGCTCGGTTTGTCCTTTGATTCGCAGGCCGCTTTGGCCGATGCGCCCGAGCGAGCTGCGCTGCGCGAGATTACGCTCTGGCTCGATGTCCCGCAGGTTGCACGGGGGGATCGACCCTTTGAGCGCCTGTGCGAAGTGGCATTGAGCCTGGCCAAAAGTATGGACGGCGTGATCATTGATGACCACGGTAACCGTATCGACGTGCAGGTCATGGAGTCCATCAACGCCGACCTGCAAAATCTTTATGACGCGCTTGAACTGCGCGACCTGCCGGCCGGTTCGGCCCTGTGCCGGCGGCTTTTTTCCTGAGCCGGTCGGGCGCAGCGCGAGCCTGCGGTCGTCAACCCCGCTCCTGACGAGTTCTTGCGATGAATTCCTCGCCTTCCGATCTGGCCCAGGCCTCCGAGCGGGCGCATGCGCTGCGCCAGCAATTGCATCATCACGCGCATCGCTACTATGTTCTCGATGCGCCGGAGATTCCGGACGCCACCTATGACCAGATGTTCGCCGAGTTGCAGGCCCTCGAGCAGCGCTTTGCGTCGCTGCGGGTGCCAGACTCTCCCACGCAACGGGTGGGTGGCCCGCCCCTGAGCGAGTTTGCCAGCGTGCGTCATGCGGTGCCTATGCTCAGCATTCGCACCGAGACCGATACCACCGCTGAGGGTGCGCTGGCTTTTGATGCCCGGGTGCGGCGGGAGCTGGGCTGGGGGGAGGCGCCGGTCGAGTATGTTGCCGAGCTCAAGTTCGATGGTCTGGCCATCAACTTGCGTTACGAAGCCGGCACCCTGGTGCAGGCTGCCACACGCGGCGACGGTGAGCTTGGCGAAGATGTCACGCAAAACATTCGCACCATCGGTCAGATTCCTCTGCGCATCGAAGGGGCATGCTCCTGGCCGGTGTTGGAGGTGCGTGGCGAGGTTTATATCCGGCGGGACGATTTCGAGGCGCTCAATGAGCGGCAGCGTCTGAAAATCGCGCAGGGCGCGCGTGGCGAGAAAACCTTCGTCAACCCTCGCAACGCGGCAGCCGGGGCGGTGCGGCAGCTAGATCCGGCAATCGCGGCGCAGCGACCGTTGAGTTTTTTTGCCTATGGCATCGGTGCGGTACAGGCATCGGCGCAGGCCCACCTGCCGCAAACGCATCTGCAATGGCTAGAGCTATTGCGTTCCTGGGGCTTGCCGGTGGCTGAGCAGACCCGCTTGGCGCTTGGCGCCCAAGAGCTTCTGGCCTTCTATCGACAGATCGGCACGCAGCGCGATGCGCTGCCTTTCGATATCGATGGCGTGGTTTATAAGGTCAACCGCCTCGATCTGCAGCAGCAATTGGGCTTTGTGACCCGGGAGCCGCGTTGGGCGGTGGCCCACAAGTATCCGGCGCAGGAACAGCTGACCGAGGTGCTGGGCATTGATGTTCAGGTCGGCAGAACCGGCAAACTAACTCCGGTGGCCAAGCTAGCGCCAGTTTTTGTCGGTGGCGTGACCGTCACCAATGCCACGCTGCACAACGAGGACGAGGCGCGGCGCAAGGATGTACGGGTGGGCGATACGGTTGTGGTGCGTCGGGCCGGTGATGTGATCCCCGAGGTGGTGAGCGTCCTGATCGATCGACGCAAGAGCGCCAGCGCGGTGTTTTCCATGCCCATCCATTGTCCGGTCTGCGGCAGTCTGGCCGAGCGGGAGGAGGGCGAGACCGATCACCGCTGCACCGGGGGCCTGTTCTGTCCGGCCCAGCGCAAGCAGGCCCTGTTGCACTACGCCCAGCGCCGGGCGGTGGAGATCGAGGGGCTGGGCGACAAGCTGGTCGATCAACTGGTTGATGCTGGATTGATCCGACACCTGCCTGACCTGTACCGGCTTGGCCTGAGCGCGTTGGCCGGTCTGGACCGCATGGGCGAAAAATCGGCGTGTAATTTGCTGGCCGCCCTGGAGAAATCCAAGCAGACCACACTCGCGCGCTTTATCTACGGGCTGGGCATCCGCCATGTAGGCGAGGCCACAGCCAAGGAACTGGCCCGCCATTTTGGCCGCCTGGATGATCTGATGCAGGCCAGTAGCGAGCAACTGCTGGAGGTGGCCGATGTGGGGCCGGTGGTGGCACGCAGCATCCATACTTTTTTTGCGCAGCCGCACAATCGGGAGGTGGTCGAGCAACTGCGGGCCTTGGGCGTTCATTGGCCTGAAGGTCAGCCGGCGGCTACGCTCGGTCTGCCTTTGAGCGGCAAGACCCTGGTCATCACCGGCATCTTGCCCAGCCTGGATCGCGAGCAGGCCAAAAGCTGCATTGAAGCGGCGGGGGGCAAGGTAGCGGGATCGGTCAGTCGCAAGACCGATTACCTGCTCGCTGGCGCTGAAGCTGGCAGCAAACTGAGCAGGGCGCTTGAGTTGGGCATACCCGTGATTGATGAAGCCCGTTTAATGGAGATGATCAATGGCCGTGCGTGAAATCCTGAAAATGGGGGACTCCCGTTTGCTGCGTACGGCCGAGCCCGTGCAGTCCTTTGGCACGCCTGAGCTGTATGGCCTGATCGCCGACATGCTCGAGACCATGGCCGCAGCCCGAGGCGCGGGACTGGCTGCGCCACAGATCGGTGTGAACCTGCAAGTGGTGATCTTCGGCAGCGATCTGCCCAATCCGCGTTACCCCGAGGCTCCGCTGGTGCCGCGCACCGTGCTCATCAACCCTCGCATCACCGTCGTGGGCAGCGAGCAGGAGGAGGGTTGGGAGGGCTGCCTTTCGGTGCCCGGTTTGCGGGGTCGTGTGCCGCGATGGCAGACCATCGGCTATCAGGGCTTCGACGCCGAGGGCCGCGCCATTGACCGGGTGGTTGAGGGCTTTCACGCCCGGGTGGTTCAACATGAGTGCGATCACCTGATAGGTCGCCTGTATCCCACCCGCATGCGTGACCTGAGCGCCTTCGGATTTACCGAGGTGCTGTTTCCGCAGCTCCTTGGCGCTGACGACGACTGATGCTCCTGTGAAGGGACGAGCCCTCGTTCGCCCGCGCGTTGCACCGGGGCTGTTTGTGGCAGGTCGGGATCAGCCCCGGAGCTCGTGCAGCAGTTCGGTCTCCACGGCAATCTGGGCCTTGTTTTGCTGCAGGGCGGCGCCGGCAACCAGAAAGGTGTCTTCCACCCGTTCTCCGAGCGTGGTGACCTTGGCCAGTTGCACACTGATCTGATTGCGCGCCAGAACACGCGCGATACCATAAAGCAGCCCGACCCGATCCGAGGCGGAGACACTGAGCAGCCAGCGCTGGGCTTTTTCATCGGGCTGTAGATCGATACGCGGCGTGATTGGAAAGCTGCGCACCCGTCGCGAGACACGCCCCTTGCTTGGGGGCGGCAGCGGCCCTGCCTGCTCAAGGGTACGCGCCAGCTCCGATTCGATAAGGGCAGTCAGCTCGCGCGGATGCTCGTCAAGCTGAGAGCTGATGACCTGGAAGGTGTCCAGCGCAAACCCGTCGGTGGTTGTGTGTATGCGGGCATCCAGAATGGAAAAGCTGGCCTGGTCGAAATAGCCGCAGATACGGGCAAACAGATCGCTTTGATCGGGGGTGTAGACCAGCACCTGCAAGCCCTCGCCGCTGGCAGAGCTGCGCGCGCGGACAATGGGCTGCCGCTGGCCGACATGACGCGAGAGCTGCCGGGCGTGCCAGGCCAGATCCGCCGCGTCGTGGCGCATGAAATAGCTCACATCCAGACAGTCCCAGAGCGCCTTGTGCGCATCGTGGCGCTGCGAGTGCAGCGCCAGCAGCGAGATGGCCTCTCGCTTGCGCGCCTCAACCTCCGCATCTGCATCGGGCGCCCGTCCGCCGAGCACTCTGAGGGTGTAGCGATACAGGTCGGCCAGCAGTTTGCCCTTCCAGCCGTTCCAGACCTTGGGGCTCGTGCCGCGTATATCAGCCACGGTCAGCAGGTACAGGGCAGTCAGGTAGCGCTCATTGCCCACCCGCTTGGCAAAACCGCGGATCACCTCGGGGTCGCTGAGATCTTCCTTCTGTGCAATCCGGCTCATGCTCAGATGTTCAGCGACCAGAAATTCGATGAGTCGGGTGTCTTCGGCCTCGATGCCGTGCTGGCGACAAAAAAGTCGAACCTCGCGGCAGCCCAGTTCAGAGTGATCGCCACCGCGTCCCTTGGCGATGTCATGGAACAGCGCGGCAATATAGAGGATCCAGGGCTTGTCCCAGCCGGCGGCCAGTTGCGAGCAGGCCGGGTATTCGTGTGAATGCTCGGCCATAAAAAATCGCCGTACATTGCGCAGCACCATCAGAATGTGCTGGTCGACGGTGTAAACATGGAAGAGATCGTGCTGCATCTGCCCCACAATCCGGCGGAACACCCAGAGGTAGCGGCCAAGCACCGAGGTTTGGTTCATCAGGCGCATGGCACGGGTGATGCCCTGGGGTTGCTGCAAGATGCGGCGGAAGGTCTCGCGGTTGACCGGGTCACGCCGAAAGCGCGCATCCATGATGCCGCGCGCGTTGTAGAGCGCGCGCAGAGTGCGCGCCGACAGCCCCTTGATGCCCGGCTCGGTTTCGTAGACCAGGAAGGTCTGCAAAATAGCGCGTGGGTTTTTCAGGTAAAGGTCGTCACTGCGAACCTCGAGCTGGCCGCCCTTGTCTAGAAAATCGGAGTTGATCGGTCGCAGGGGCAACTGGCTGGGAAAAAGCCGCTCCTCGATCCCCAGCAACAGTATCTGGTTGAGTTGCGTCACGGCCTTGGCCGCCCAGTAATACCGGCGCATCAGCATCTCACTGATGCGCATCGCGCCCCGCCCTGGCTGTCCGGCGGCATCGAGGATGGGGGCGTAGCCGAAGGACTGGGCCACGGCGGTCTGCAGGTCAAAGACCAGGCGATCTTCCCGACGGCCAGCCAGCAGATGCAGACGCAGCCGGATCAGACTGAGCAAGGCCTCGTTGGCCTGAATCCGCCGCACTTCAAAGGAGGTCAGCAAGCCTTGTTCTGCCAGCTCCTGCCAGTTGTGTCCCAGGCCCGCCGCGCGTGCCATCCACAGGATGATCTGCAGGTCGCGCAGCCCGCCCGGGGACTCCTTGCAATTGGGCTCGAGGGAATACGGTGTGTCCTCGTATTTAGTATGGCGCTGGCGCATCTCCAGCGTCTTGGCTTGAAAGAAGGCCTGGGCATCCATGCGCCGCCGCAGTCGTTCAAGCAGCTGACGGCTGGCCGAGGCCGAGCCGGCCACATGGCGAGCCTCCAGTAGCGAGGTCTGTATGGTGATATCGCGCAGAGCCTCGTCTTCGCATTCCTGCGGTGTGCGTACGCTCGAGCCTATTTCCAGGCCGCAGTCCCAGCACAGTCCGATAAAGCCCTCGATGCGCTGCTGCAAGGTGCTGCCATCGTTGCGGGCAAGCCCCAGGTCGCACGCTTCGGGCAACAAGAGCAGCACATCGACATCGGAATGGGGGAACAGCTCGCCGCGACCATAGCCGCCTACAGCCAACAGGCTGAAGCCGTCAGGAAAATCGCTGTGCTCCCACACTTTGCGCAAGGTGGCGTCCGTGTGGCGGGCCAGTTTTTGCAGCAGGGCGCGCACGCCTCGCGTGGAACCGCCTTGTCGCGCCAGCAGGGCCTCCTTGCCGCTTCGGTGCGCCTGGCGCCACTGAGCCGCCTGTTCCGTACTGGCCAGCGCTTCCTGCATGGCAGACGGCCCAGCTTGCTACCGCTCAGGCGCCCACCAGGGCGCTTGGATCCACGAAGTCGGGCAGAGCCGGGCTGCCGGCCGATACCGTCAGCACCTCGTAGCCACTGGGCGTGACCAAGACGGTGTGCTCCCACTGGGCCGAGAGCGAATGATCGCGGGTGACGATGGTCCAGCCATCCTTTTCCGGGCCGTCCTTGATATCGCGCTTGCCCAGGTTGATCATGGGCTCGATGGTGAACACCATCCCGGCCTGCAGCTCCTCGAGGGTGCCGGGCCGGCCGTAGTGAAGAACCTGTGGCTCCTCATGAAATTTTTGACCGATGCCGTGCCCACAGAACTCGCGCACGATGCTGTAGCCCTGACGCTCGGCAAACACCTGGATTGCATGGCCGATATCGCCCAGACGGGCGCCGGGCCGTACCTTGGCAATGCCATGCCACATGGCCTCGTAAGTGATCTGGCACAAGCGCCGGGCTGCGATAGAGCAGTCGCCCACCAAAAACATGCGCGAGGTGTCCCCATGCCAGCCGTCCTTGATGACGGTGACATCGACATTGACGATGTCCCCCTTTTTGAGCGGCTTGTCGTTGGGGATGCCGTGGCAAACCACATGATTGACCGATGTGCACAGCGACTTCGGATACGGCGCGTAGCCCGCAGGCTGATAGCCCAAGGGGGCCGGGGTGGTGTGCTGCACCTGCGTCATGTAGAGGTGCGCCAGACGATCGATTTCGTTGGTGGTGATGCCCGGCTTGATGAAGGGCGTCAGGTAATCCAGCACTTCTGAGGCCAAGCGTCCGGCCTGACGCATGCCCTCGATACCTTTTTCGTCCTTGATGGTGATGCTCATCGCCTAATTATCGCTGCACCGGCTGCACGCGGGTGGCAGTCGGTTATTTCGCGCGGCGCGCTGGCAAGCAGACCCGTGCGCTGGCTACAATTTGCCCACCCACCGACCCGAGAGGCATCCAACTCCCGGACCACAGCTCCGCAGCCCGGGCCATCCGCCCGCAGCCCCCGTGACTTTTCATTTGTCCTTTTTCGAGGGCGATGCCCCCGGCATCAGCGCTCTCAGCGATTTCCGGATTGCCCAGTTGTTACCCCGCCTGCAAGCGCTCGACGAGCGGATTGTGGGACTGCACGCCCGGTATGTACATGGTGTGGCAAGCGCCCAGCCGATCTCGGCTGCGCAGTCGTCCCAATTGGCCCGCCTGCTCAGTTACGGCGAGCCTTGCGGCCCATTGCCGCCGGACAAGGCGGTGGCGGCCTTTTTTATCGTCACGCCGCGAACGGGCACCGTTTCGCCCTGGGCCTCCAAGGCCACCGATATCGCCCACAACTGTGGCCTGCCGGTACGCCGCATCGAGCGCTTTGTCGAGTACCGTGTCCTTGTGCGCAAAGGTTTGCTCGCGCGCCCGGGTCTCGATTTGGAGCAGCAAGCGGCCCTTCGGGCTGTGCTGCACGACCGGATGACCGAAAGCGTTCTGGACGACCGGGAGGCGCTCGCCCAGCTGTTCGGGGAGTTGCCCGGCGCGCCGATGGCCATGGTCGATGTGCTGGCGGGCGGGCGCGTAGCCCTGGAGCGGGCCGACCGCGAACAGGGCTTGGCGCTGGCCGCCGACGAGATCGATTACCTGGTGGAGGCCTTCACCGCACTGGGCCGCAACCCCACCGATGTGGAATTGATGATGTTTGCGCAGGCCAATAGCGAGCATTGTCGCCACAAGATTTTCAACGCCCAGTTCACCATCGATGGCCAGGACCAGGCCCTGAGCCTGTTTGCCATGATCCGCAACACCGAGAAGCTCCACCCCCAGCACACGGTGGTGGCCTATGCGGACAACGCCTCGATCATGGAGGGCCGGCGACAACAGGTGTTTCACCCGGTCCAGCTTGAGGGCCGGCAGGTCTATCGCGCCCACGACGACAGCCTGGCGCATGTGTTGATGAAGGTCGAGACCCATAACCATCCCACCGCCATTTCGCCCTTCCCTGGAGCCTCCACCGGCGCGGGCGGTGAAATTCGCGATGAGGGGGCCACCGGTCGCGGATCGCGACCGAAGGCCGGTCTGACCGGCTTTACCGTCTCCCGCCTGTTCGATACCCGCTACGGCAAGCCCGACCATATCGCCGGTGCTCTGCAGATCATGATCGAGGGGCCCCTGGGGGGTTCAGCCTTCAACAATGAATTCGGGCGTCCCAATCTGGCGGGGTATTTCCGCGAGTACGAGCAGACGGTACAGGGGCGGCGCTGGGGTTACCACAAGCCGATCATGATCGCCGGCGGGCTGGGGACGATCGATGCCCGTCTGGTGCGCAAGATCCGCTTTCCGGCGGGCACACAGCTGGTGCAACTCGGTGGGCCGGGCATGCGCATTGGTTTGGGCGGCAGCGCGGCCAGCTCCATGGCATCGGGCGTCAATGCCGCCGAGCTCGACTTTGACTCAGTGCAGCGGGGCAACCCCGAAATCCAACGGCGCGCGCAGGAAGTCATCAACCGTTGCGCCGAACTGGGCGAGCACAACCCCATCCTGGCCATTCACGATGTCGGGGCGGGCGGGCTGTCCAACGCCTTTCCCGAGCTGGTCAACGATGCGGGTCAAGGGGCGCGTTTTGATTTGCGCGCTGTCCCCCTGGAGGAAAGCGGCTTGTCGCCGCGCGAGATCTGGAGTAACGAGAGCCAGGAGCGCTATGTGCTGGCGATCGCCCCCGGGGCGCTGCCGACTTTCGCCGCCTTTTGCGAGCGCGAGCGCTGTCCGTATGCGGTGGTGGGCGAGTCCACCGATGAGCCGCAGTTGCGTCTGCTCGATGCAGCCGGTCCGCCGGCGGTGGACATGCCCATGAATGTGTTGCTGGGCAAGCCCCCTCGAATGCATCGGCATGTGCAGCGCGAGCACCGATCGACCGGTGCGCTGGACCTGACGGGGCTGGCCTTGGAGGATGCGGTGATCCGGGTGCTCTCGCATCCGACCGTGGCTTCCAAACGATTTTTGATCACCATCGGTGACCGCACCGTTGGGGGTTTGACCCACCGCGACCAGATGGTCGGACCGTGGCAGATTCCGGTGGCCGATTGCGCGGTGACCCTGGCCGATTTCCAGGGTTTTGCAGGTGAGGCCATGGCCATGGGCGAGCGTACGCCCCTGGCGGTGCTCGATGCCGCTGCATCAGGCCGGATGGCGGTGGCCGAGGCCATCACCAATTTGCTGGCAGCCCCGATCGAGTTGAGTCGCGTCAAGCTGTCGGCCAATTGGATGGCCGCCTGCGCCGAGCCGGGCCAGGACGCGGCGCTCTACGACACGGTGCGCGCGGTGGGCATGGAGCTGTGCCCCGCCTTGGGCATTTCCATCCCGGTTGGCAAGGATTCTCTGTCCATGCGCAGCGTCTGGACCGAGGGCGCCGAGCGAAAACAAGTCAGCGCTCCGGTGTCCCTGATTGTCAGCGCCTTCGCCAGCCTGGACGATGTGCGCGGCACGCTGACGCCGCAACTCGATGCGCAGGAGCAGGACACCACCCTGATCCTCATTGATCTCGGGCACGGCCGCAACCGCATGGGCGCCAGCATCCTTGCGCAGGCGCTCGAACTCGACGGCGGGGAGCCGGCCGATCTGGACGCGCCGCAGCGTCTGATTGCGCTGGTGCAGGCCATCAGTGCCCTGCGGCCGCACCTGCTGGCCTATCACGACCGCAGTGACGGCGGATTGCTCGCGTGCGTGGCCGAGATGGCTTTTGCTGGCCAGGTGGGTGTATCGATCAATGTCGACATGCTGCTGGTTGAGGGCGATGGCATCAGCGACAGCCGCATGGACACGGGCGACAGCAAGAACTGGACAACGCAGGTTGCCGCCCGCCGCGAGGAGGCCACTCTCAGGGCCCTGTTCTCCGAAGAGCTCGGCGTGGTGATTCAGGTGCGAAGCAGCCAGCGCAATCAGGTCATGCAGGTGCTGCGTGAGCATGGGCTGTCGCAGCACAGCCATTTCATTGGCAAGACCCGGCCCGAACAGGCGCCGATGGAGGTGGGCAAGGGCAAGCTCGAAGTCTGGCGCGATACGCGCTGCGTGTTCAGCGCAAGTTTGCGCGATTTGCAGCAGGTCTGGGACAGCGTGAGCTGGAAAATTTGCCAGCAGCGTGACAACCCGGCTTGCGCCGATGCAGAGCACGAGGCTGCGGGGCGCTCCGGTGAGTCTGGCCTGCACCTGCACTGGCCGCAGTCGCTAACGGCCCCGGTGCAACCCCAGCTAACCCGCGCATCGCGTGTGGGACGGCCGAGGGTGGCGATCTTGCGCGAGCAAGGGGTCAACTCCCATGTCGAGATGGCCTACGCCTTCGACCTGGCCGGCTTTGAGTCCGTCGATGTCCACATGAGCGACTTGCAGGCGGGGCGTGTGGCCCTGAGCGAATGTGCCGGCGTGGTCGCCTGCGGCGGCTTCAGCTATGGAGACACCCTGGGGGCCGGGATAGGCTGGGCGCGCAGCATCGTCTTCAATGAGCGTCTGTCCGAGCAGTTTCAGTCTTTCTTTGCACGGGGCGACACCTTCGGGCTGGGGGTGTGCAACGGCTGCCAGATGTTTGCCGAGCTGGCTGACATCATCCCCGGCGCACAAGCCTGGCCGCGCTTTACCAGCAATCGCAGTGAACGCTTTGAGGCGCGCCTGTCACAAGTGGAGATTCTGGAGAGCCCCAGCCTTTTCCTGCAAGGCATGGCAGGCGCGCGTCTTCCCATTGCCGTGGCCCACGGGGAGGGCTATGCCAACTTCGCGCGGCGCGGCGATGCGGGCCGGGTGATTGCCGCGATGCGCTTTGTCGATAGCGCCGGACAGCCCACGCAGGCCTATCCCGCCAATCCCAACGGCAGCCCCGGTGGCCTGACTGCGGTCACCACCGCCGACGGACGCTTTACCGCCATGATGCCGCACCCCGAGCGGGTGTTTCGCAACATCCAGATGAGCTGGACCCCTGGCGACCCCTCAGCCTTGAGTCCCTGGATGAACCTGTGGCATAACGCCCGTCGCTGGGTCGGCTGATCGCCCTCGGCGCCGTCGAGCCCACCCCGGGCTCAGGGCTTGTAGAACGCCTCAACCTGCCCTTTGAGCTTGATCAGCAGCGCCTGGCCGCGCCGGTCCACGGTCTTGCCGGCCGGCACACGGATCCAGCCCTCGCTGATGCAGTACTCCTCCACATCGTTGCGCTCTTTGCCATTGAAACGCACACCGATGCTGTGTTCGAGCACTTGGGCCGCATAGTAGGGGCTGCGTTCGTGGATCGACAGGTGGTCGGGTAGAGCGGGGCGGACGGGGTCAGACATGGCGTCGAGTCGTTTCGATGAAAGGCCCGATTGTTGCAGAGGCGGCAACCGATTTTTCGCTTCTGGCTTATGCTTGGGGATTAAAAACAAGGCGTTCAAGTCGCAAAGGCTCCATCGGCCATCTGGGCTTGGACCGGCCGCCCTTTAAGGAGACACACCATGTTCATGCCGAAACTGGCTCAAGTCCTGATGGTCTGCGTCGGACTGACCGCTGCCGCCGCTGGGGCCCAGGACAAATACCCTAGCAAGCCGGTCACGGTGATCGTGCCGCAAGCGGCCGGCGGTGCCAACGATGCCATAGGCCGCATCGTGGCTCAAAAGCTGACCGAGCTCAGCGGTCAATCCTTTGTCGTGGAGAACCGGCCGGGAGCCGGCGGCAATATCGGCACGGCCTTTGTGGCCAAGGCCCGGCCTGATGGATACACCCTGATGCTCACGGCCGACAGTTCCTATGTCATCAACCCCTCGCTTTACAAGAGCACCGGCTTTGATCCTCTGAAGGACTTTGAGGCCGTCTCGCCGGTCGCTACCGCCGGCTATGTGCTGGTGGCCAATAACAACTTCCCGGCCAAGAATACTGCCGAACTGATTGCCATCGCCAAGTCGCAGCCGGGCAAGATCATGATCGGATCGGCCGGTAACGGCACCGTCAACCATCTGGTCGGCGAGATGCTCAACAAGGCGGCGGGCATCGATTTGGTCCATGTGCCCTACAAAGGAGCCGCGGCCGCGGTGACCGACCTGGCCAGCGGTCAGGTACAGGTCTCGGTGCAAAGCTTGCCCTCGTCGATCGGCTTCATCAAGAGCGGGCGGATCAAGGTCCTCGGCGTGGTCAATGAAAAACGGCTGGCTGCCTTGCCCGATGCCGCGCCAATCAGCGAAACCGTCAGGGGCCTTGCGGTTACGCCTTGGTACGGTGTCTTCGCCCCCGCCGGAACGCCTGCGGCTGTGGTGACGCAGTTACAGGGCCTCATTCACCGGGCCATCGATGCGCCCGATGTGCGCGAAAAACTGGCCAATGTGGGCGCTGAAGCCTATAAGCTCAACCCGGACCAATTCTGGGCGCTGATTCGGTCGGACCTGCCGCGCTGGGCCAAAGCGGTCAAGGACTCCGGTGCCACGATCGACTGAGGCCGTGGGCCCAGCGAGCCGAAATAATTGGAATCTGACCCCAAATTAAATGATTCCAATTAAATGC
>VGHR01000055.1 GCA_016868205.1 Betaproteobacteria bacterium | reverse complement strand
GCCGGCGCACGGTAACCGCCGAGTCGGCAGCGCGCGATGCGGTAGCGGGCCGCTGGCTGCTCGACAGCACCATCGTCTGGGCCGCCCAACGCGTGCGAGAGGACGGCTTGCTTGCGACATCGAGCGACCACCTGGGCGAACCGTGGGCACAGCCGGTTCGCAATCAGGCCCCCGAGGGCGTGTGGACCGGACGACAAGCCGCGGCCGGAGACGATGCGCAGGCGCTGGAAATCGACATCACCATCGAAGATGCGCAGACCCGGATCAATCTGCTCAACCTGATCGAGGGCGCCTCGATTTCGCCCGTCTGGATGCCTGTATTCATCCGCCTGTTCGAACAACTCGGATTGCCTCGCGAGGAGCTCGATCGTCTCAGCCTCTCCCTGCTGCGTGCCAGCGCCGGCACCGCACAAGCCGGCCCCGCCCCACTGATGCCCCAGCGCGTCGATGACCTCCCCTGGCTCGGATTAAGCCTGACGAGCGCGGCGGTGCTCAAACCCCACCCGAGCGTACTGCCGGGCCGACTCGGACTCAATCTCAACACCGCCGGCCTTGCCGCGCTGCGCGCCGCGATCGATCTGCCTGAGGAGGCAGCCCGTTCGCTCATTGCACGACGACAAGGGCGTCCCTTCGCAACGCTGGCCGATGCGGGACTGAGCGACCGGGCCGATCCAGCCCTGCACACGGTGAGCACACGATTTTTTGAGGTCGTGGTCCAGGTACGAGCGGGCTCGCGCTGGACGCTGCACAGCCGGGCCCTGCTGCAACGCCAGGGGGGCGAAGTCCGCGTGCTTTGGCGCGCCTGAGCGGTCACAGGGCGGCGGCCAGGTCTAGGGGATCCCCACGGCTTGACGATTTACTTCAGGTCTTAATAATCGGCGCCTGGCCCCCGTGCTGCGCCGGACCCGGAATTCAGACCTATGCCCGCCCATCCTTCCCTCCAGAAAGACCGCTTCGTACACGAGCGCTTGCCCGCAGCGCTGGCGTGTCCGCAAATGCGCTACGACCAGCCCGAGTTGCGAATCCCCGATCAGGCCAACCTGGTCGATCGCCTGATGGCGCGGGCGGCCGGTGAAGGCTGGCTCGACCGCCCCTTTCTCCGCTCTGATCGAATCACCTTGACCTACCGCGAGGCCGACGAACGGATACGGCGCATCTCACAAGTGCTGACCGAAGACTTTGCCCTGGTGCCAGGTAACCGCGTATTGCTGCGCGGCGGCAATTCGATCGGCATGGCACTGGCTTGGCTGGGTGTGGTCAAGGCCGGCCTGGTAGCGGTGGCCAGCATGCCCCTGCTACGGGCCAAAGAGTTGCGCGAGATCATCCTCAAAGCCGAGCCAGCCTTGGCCCTGTGCGATGCTGCGCTGCTAACGGAGTTGCAGGCGGCGCAAGAAGGCAGCGGGCTGAAAACCATTGTGCCCTTTAACCTGATGAACGAGCCCGGTTCCCTGGCCGTACTCTCCAGTGTCAAGGATGGCCACTTCCCGCCCTGCCTGTGCAGCGCCGATGACATTGCGATGATGGCCTTTACCTCAGGGACCACAGGCTCGCCGAAGGCAGCGGTGCATTCGCACCGGGACATACTGGCCGCCTGCGAAGCCTGGCCGCGTCATGTGCTGCGCGCCCAACCCGAGGACATCGTGGTGGGCTCACCCCCCCTGGCGTTCACCTTTGGCCTCGGTGGCCTGCTGATTTTTCCGATGTGGGCCGGCGCCAGCGTCTACTACCCTGACAAGCCCTACACACCGCAGACCATGCTGGAGACCATCAGTCGCCTGGGTGCCACCATCAGCTACACCGCACCCACCTTCTACCGACAGATGGCGCTGTTGGCCCAACAGATTCCACCGCGCTCGCTGCGCATCAGCGTCAGTGCAGGCGAAGCCCTGCCCCAGGCCACCCGGCAGCTCTGGCAACAGACCAGTGGACTGGACATGATGGACGGCATCGGGGCCACCGAGATGTTCCACATCTTCATCTCCAGCGTGCCCGGCCAAACGCGCGCCGGAGCCATCGGCCAGGTGGTGCCCGGCTACACCGCCAAGGTGGTCGACGATCAGGGCCAGGAGGTGCCCCGCGGCACCGTGGGACGCTTGGCCGTGATCGGGCCTACCGGTTGCCGCTATCTAGACGACGCACGGCAGAACAACTATGTGAAGGGGGGCTGGAACTACCCGGGCGATGCCTTCACCCAGGACGAGCAAGGCTACTTCTTCTACCAGGCCCGGGCTGACGACATGATCATCTCAGCCGGTTACAACATCGGTGGCCCAGAGGTGGAGGACGCCCTGCTCACCCACCCGGCAGTGGGCGAATGCGGCGTCGTCGGAGTGGCTGACGAAGAAAGGGGCATGATCGTCAAGGCCTATGTGGTCCTTAAAAGCGGCCACGAAGGCAACGAGGCGATGGTCAAGACGCTACAGGATCATGTCAAGGCCACGATCGCGCCGTACAAGTATCCACGGCAAGTCGAGTTCATGAGTGCGCTGCCCCGCACCGAGACCGGCAAGTTGCAACGATTCAAGCTGCGTCAGATGGCCGGTGCTTAGCGGTGCCTGCAGCTTGAGCTGCGGCACAAAGGCAAAACGCCAACCCAGGGGTTGGCGTTTTAAATTGGTTGCGCGGGCAAGATTTGAACTTACGACCTTTGGGTTATGAGCCCAACGAGCTACCAGGCTGCTCCACCGCGCGTCAGAAGCTTGATTGTAGTCCCAATCGATGGTCTTGGAGAGGCCTGACCAACGATTTGTTGCAAAAAAGGGCTCGAAGTTTGCCGAGGCTTACTCTGCCTTGGCCTCATCGGCCGAATCCACCGGCTCGGGTCGATCCACCAACTCCACCAAAGCCATCGGGGCGTTGTCGCCGACGCGAAAGCCCATCTTGAGGATGCGGGTGTAACCGCCGGGACGGGTTTTGTAGCGCGGACCCAGCTCGGCAAAAAGCTTGACCACCATGTCGCGATCGCGCAGGCGATCGAACGCCAGGCGCTTGTTGGCCAGGGTCGGCTCCTTGGCCAGGGTGATCATGGGCTCGACCACACGGCGCAAATCCTTGGCCTTGGGGACGGTGGTCTTGATGGCCTCGTGCTCGATGAGCGAGTTCATCATGTTACGCAGCATGGCCAGCCTGTGGCTACTGGTGCGGTTGAGTTTACGAAGTCCGTGTCCGTGACGCATGTGCTTGTCCTTTCCAATTTTTTAATCGGGGCAGCCGTATCAGGTACTGCCCGTGCACAACCTTCCTGAAGAAGGTGCTCAGCGCTTGTCGAGGCCGGCCGGGGGCCAGGCTTCCAGGCGCATGCCCAAGGTCAGGCCGCGAGAGGCGAGCACTTCCTTGATCTCGTTGAGCGACTTACGGCCCAAATTCGGGGTCTTGAGCAGCTCGTTTTCGGTGCGCTGAATCAGGTCACCGATGTAGTAAATGTTCTCAGCCTTCAGGCAGTTGGCCGAACGCACCGTGAGCTCCAGTTCATCGACCGGGCGCAGCAAGATCGGGTCAAACTGCTGCGAGCTGCGCTGAACCGGGGTGTCGAAAGCAGCCAGTTCGCTGCCCTCGAGCTGGGCAAACACCGCCAGTTGCTCGACCAAGATCTTGGCCGAGGCGCGAACTGCGTCTTCCGCGGTCACCGCCCCATTGGTCTCGATTTCGATCACCAGTTTGTCGAGGTCGGTGCGCTGCTCCACGCGGGCGCTCTCAACGGTATAGCTGACCCGACGGACAGGTGAAAAGGATGCATCAAGAACAATGCGACCGATGGATTTGGTGGCGTCATCGCCAAAGCGACGCAAGGTACCCGGGACATAGCCGCGGCCACTCTCCACCTTGATTTGCATATCGATCTTGCCCGACTGCGCCAGATTAAGAATGACATGGTCCGGATTGATGATCTCTACATCGTGCGGAGTCTGGATGTCGCCAGCGGTGACCGGACCTTCGCCATCCTTGCGCAGACTCAAGGTCACCTCGTCGCGGTTGTGGAGCTTGAACACCACGCCCTTGAGGTTGAGAAGAATGTTGACCACATCCTCCTGCACACCATCAATCGACGAGTACTCGTGGAGCACGCCGGCTATCGTTACCTCGGTGGCGGCATGGCCGACCATGGACGACAGGAGCACGCGACGCAGCGCGTTACCCAGCGTATGGCCATAACCACGCTCGAAGGGCTCGAGTGTGACTTTCGCGCGGTTGGGGCCCAACTGCTCGACATTGATGGTCTTGGGTTT
Source organism: Betaproteobacteria bacterium (assembly GCA_016868205.1). Taxonomy (GTDB): domain Bacteria; phylum Pseudomonadota; class Gammaproteobacteria; order Burkholderiales; family Burkholderiaceae_C; genus Polaromonas. Next base: position 13,068 of record VGHR01000055.1, on the reverse strand, counting down.
CAACAGATTGGTTTGCATGCAATCTTCCTCTCAATACCCTCGGCTCGTTACACCGATAAGGCCGGCTGAAGAACCCGGAGCGCGCACAAACGCGTCCCGGGAATGAAAATGATCAACGCGAGTACAACTCGACGATAAGCGACTCATTGATATCGGAGCCGAATTCGTCGCGATCTGGCGTTTTCTTGAAGGTGCCCTCGGCCTTGTCCGCGCTGACCTCAACCCAGCCGGGCAAGCCGACTTGCTGGGCCAGTTGCAGGGCCTCAAGCACCCTGTTTTGCTTTTTGGACTTCTCGCGCACCGCAATCACATCGCCGGCCTTGACCAGGTAAGACGGGATGTTGACGCTCTGACCGTTAACGGTGATCGCCTTGTGCGAAACCAGCTGCCGGGCCTCGGCCCGCGTCGAACCAAAGCCCATGCGATAGACCACATTGTCCAGGCGGCTCTCTAGCAAGGACAGCAGATTGGCACCGGTGTTGCCTTTGCGGCGGTCAGCCTCCTCAAAGTAGCGACGGAACTGCCGCTCGAGAACGCCGTACATGCGCTTGACTTTCTGCTTCTCACGCAGCTGAAGACCGAAGTCCGAAGTGCGGGCTCCGGAGGTCCGGCCATGCTGACCGGGTTTGGAGTCGAACTTGGCCTTGTCAGCAATCGCCCTGCGGGCGCTTTTGAGGAAAAGATCGGTGCCTTCGCGGCGGGAGAGTTTGGCCTTTGGGCCCAGGGTACGTGCCACTTGAGTCTTCCTTCAATCAACTGCTGCACCCCTTGGATGCAGGAGCCGGCGGACGAGGAGTCGGCCGGCGGTGGGCTTGGTTTAAAACAGAACAGAGAAGGCGCCGCCTGGCGCCGACCGGTTCACCTTGGCTCAGATACGGCGACGCTTTTGCGGGCGGCAGCCGTTATGGGGCACCGGAGTCACATCGGAAATCGAGTTGATCCGGATACCAAGCGCGCCGAGTGCGCGCACCGACGACTCGCGACCGGGTCCCGGACCCTTGATCTCGACATCGACATTTTTGATGCCCTGCTCGATCGCCGCGCGACCGGCCACCTCAGAGGCCACCTGGGCAGCAAACGGGGTCGACTTGCGCGACCCTTTGAAGCCCTGACCGCCGGAAGAGGCCCAGGACAGGGCGTTCCCCTGCCGGTCGGTGATGGTGATGATGGTGTTATTGAAGGAGGCATGAATGTGGGCGATGCCATCGGCCACATTCTTGCGAACCTTCTTGCGAACGCGCTGGGCGGCGTTAGAAACGGGTGCTTTTGCCATGGAGTGCTTTCTTTATTTCTTCAGTGCGGCTGCGCCCTTGCGCGGGCCCTTGCGGGTACGGGCGTTGGTACGGGTGCGCTGGCCACGCAGCGGCAGCCCGCGACGATGACGGAAACCGCGGTAGCAACCGATGTCCATCAGGCGCTTGATATTCATCGTGGTTTCACGACGCAAGTCACCCTCGATGGTGTAAAGACCGATCTGATCGCGAATCTTCTCCAGATCAGCGTCAGTGAGGTCTTTGACCTTCTTGCTGTAGGCAATGCCGCAGGCCTCGCAAATCTTGCGAGCGCGCGTGCGACCAATGCCGAAAATTGCCGTCAAGCCGATTTCGGCATGCTGATGCGGCGGAATATTGATACCAGCGATACGAGCCATAGCGTCCTCTTCAAATTCCTCAAATCAACCCTGGCGCTGCTTGTGGCGCGGATCGGTGCAGATGACGCGCACCACGCCCTTGCGACGGATGATCTTGCAGTTGCGGCAGATTTTCTTGACCGAAGCTGAAACTCTCACTTTTTTCTCCTAGACACCGGCCACACCCCGTGGGCCGGCCTCAAAAAACAGGGGCAACCGCCGCAATCAGGGGCCGGTCTTGAAATTAGCCTTCTTGAGCAAGGATTCGTACTGTTGCGACATCAGGTAATTTTGCACCTGGGCCATGAAATCCATGGTGACCACAACAATGATCAACAAGGATGTGCCGCCGAAATAGAACGGCACGTTGTACTTGAGAATCAGAAACTCCGGCAGCAGACAGACAAAGGTGATGTACACAGCACCGGCCAAGGTCAGGCGCAGCAAAATGCGGTCGATATACCGAGCGGTCTGGTCGCCCGGACGGATACCCGGGACGAAAGCGCCGCTCTTCTTGAGGTTGTCGGCCGTCTCACGGCTGTTGAAAACCAGGGCGGTGTAGAAGAAGCAGAAGAAGATGATGGCCGCGGCGTAAAGCAGCACATAAATGGGCTGGCCAGGCGCCAGAGTTGCCGCCAGATCGCGCAACCAGGCCATGCTCTCGCCGGTGGAGAACCAACCGACCACCGTGGCCGGCAACAAAATAATGGACGAGGCAAAGATGGGCGGAATCACCCCGGCCATATTCAGCTTGAGCGGCAGGTGCGAGGACTGGCCGCCATAGACTTTATTGCCAACCTGTCGCCGTGCGTAGTTAACCAGGATCTTGCGCTGGCCGCGCTCGACAAACACGACAAAGTAGGTCACCACGCCGACGAGAACAACAATGATCAGGGCAATCAGGATGCTCATCGCTCCGGTACGCACCAGTTCCAGAAGGCCGCCCATGGCGCTGGGAAGACCGGCAGCGATACCGGCAAAAATCAGGATGGAGATGCCGTTACCCAGGCCGCGCTCGGTAATTTGCTCACCCAGCCACATCAGGAACATGGTCCCGGCGGTCAGACTGACCACAGCCGTCAGGCGAAACCCAAAGCCAGGTGCGAGCACGAGACCGGGCGAGCTTTCCAGGGCCACTGCAATGCCGATGGACTGGAAGATCGCCAGCGCCAGCGTCCCGTAGCGGGTGTACTGGGTGATCTTGCGTCGGCCCGCCTCGCCCTCCTTCTTGAGCTGCTCAAATGTCGGCACGACATAGGTGAGAAGCTGCATGATGATGGAGGCCGAAATGTAGGGCATGATGCCCAGGGCAAACACGGTAAAGCGGGACAGCGCCCCGCCGGAGAACATGTTGAACAGATTCAGAATGCCGCCCTGCTGACTGAACAACTGCTGCAGCTGGGCTGCGTCAATGCCAGGCACCGGAATGTGGGCGCCGATGCGATAGACCACAAGAGCCAGCAGCAGGAAGATCAGGCGCGCGCGCAGATCACCGTACTTGCCGGTTCTTGCCAGAGCTGAAGTCGAGGTGGCCACGCTGTCGAGTTACCGAGTTGCTGAAGAATCAGGCGAGGGATCCGCCAGCCGCCTCAATCGCCGCTTTGGCCCCGGCGGTGGCGCCGATGCCCTGAAGCTTGACTGCCTTGGTCAAGGCACCGGACTTGATGACCTTGACGGTGCGGGCAAGCTGGCCGACCAGGCCGGCGCTCTTGAGGGCGTTCATGTCGACCTCGCTCAGCCCGAGCTTTTCAAGAGCGGCCAAGGTGACCTCGGCATTGAAACGCAAGGACTGGGACTTGAAGCCGCGCTTGGGCAGGCGGCGCTGCAGTGGCATCTGTCCGCCTTCGAAGCCGACCTTGTGGTAGCCGCCCGCGCGCGATTTTTGACCCTTGTGGCCACGACCTGCGGTTTTGCCCAGGCCCGAACCGATGCCCCGACCGACGCGGCGCCGCTCGCGCTTGGCACCGTCAGCGGGCTTGATGGAATTGAGTTGCATGGTAGGCCGCCTCTTACAGAATCTTGACCAAATAAGCGATCTTGTTGATCATGCCGCGCACAGACGGCGTGTCCTCGAGCTCGCTGATGCTGTTGACACGACGCAGGCCGAGGCCGCGCACCGTGTCGCGGTGGGACTGCTTGGTGCCGATCGGGCTACGAACCAGCTGGACCTTGAGTTTGTTGGGAGTCGTCATGGTGATGGGGCTCCTCTCAGGCAATGATTTCTTCAACGCTCTTGCCGCGCTTAGCTGCGATCTCGGCCGGCGTGGTGGACTTATTGAGGGCATCCATCGTGGCGCGCACCATGTTGTAGGGATTGCTCGAACCATGGCTCTTGGCCACGATGTCGGTGATGCCCATGACCTCAAAGATGGCGCGCATCGGGCCACCGGCGATGATGCCGGTTCCCTTGGGGGCCGGGGCCATCATGACCGTAGAGGCACCGTGACGGCCCTCCACCGTGTGGTGGATGGTTCCGCTGCGCAGGGACACCTTGACCATATTGCGGCGCGCCTCTTCCATGGCCTTTTGCACCGCCGAGGGCACTTCCTTGGATTTGCCCTTGCCCATGCCGACGCGGCCGTCGCCGTCTCCGACCACGGTCAGTGCGGCAAAGCCCAGAATGCGTCCACCCTTGACCACCTTGGTGACCCGGTTGACCGCGATCATCTTCTCCTTGAGGCCGTCCTCGGGAGCATCGTTCTGCGATTTAGCTTGAAACTTGGCCATATCTGAAATCCTGCTTAAAACTGCAAGCCCGCTTCACGGGCGGCCTCAGCCAGCGCCTTGACGCGGCCGTGATAGGCAAAACCGGCCCGGTCGAAAGCCACTTTCTCGATGCCAGCCGCGCGCGCCTTCTCGGCAATGCGACGGCCGATGGTCTGCGCGGCCGCCACATTGCCACCCTTGCCTGAAGCCCCCAAGCTCTTGCGAACCTCGGCCTCGGCAGTGGAGGCACTGGCCAGGACCCGTGCCCCATCGTCGGAAATGACGCTGGCGTAAATGTGCAGATTGGTGCGGTTGACCGTCAGCCGCGCCACGCCCTGCTGCGCAATACGCAAACGGGTTTGACGCGAACGACGAAGGCGCTGCTCTTTCTTGTTCAGCATGGTGCAGCTCCTTACTTCTTCTTGGTTTCTTTGATCACAACCGTCTCGTCGGCGTAGCGTATGCCCTTGCCCTTATAAGGCTCGGGGGGACGCACGGCGCGCACTTCGGCGGCCATCTGACCAACGCGCTGACGGTCAAACCCCTTGATCACGACCTCGGTCGGCGAAGGAGTTTCAACCTTGATGCCGGCGGGCATGTCCATGACGACCGGGTGAGAGTAGCCCACGCTCAAATTGAGCTTGGCGCCCTGGGCCTGCGCCTTGTAACCCACGCCAATAAGGGAGAGCTTTTTCTCAAAGCCCTTGGCCACGCCGATGATCATGTTGTTGACCAACTGGCGCATGGTGCCACTCATGGCATCGGCCTGACGGGTGTCATCGCTGGGCACAAAGGTGAGCTTTCCACCCTCGTTCTTGACGGTAACCAGCGAGCTCTGGGCCAGCGACAAAGCGCCCAGAGAGCCCTTCACATTGATTTGGTCTTCCTTGATGGCCACATCGACGCCTTGCGGCACGACAACGGGGCTCTTGGCAACTCGAGACATTTTGCGGTTCCTTTCTGTCCCGGCATCAAGCCACGTAGCACAGGACTTCGCCGCCCACGCCACTGGCGCGGGCCTTGCGGTCGGTCATCACGCCCTTGGGGGTGGTGACGATGGCCACACCCAGACCGTTCATGACCTGCGGAATGGCATTGCTGCCCTTGTAAACGCGCAGGCCCGGACGGCTGACGCGCTCGATACGCTCGATGACCGGACGACCGGCGTAGTACTTCAGGGCGATTTCCAACTGCGGACGGCCCTCATCGGTCTTGACCTGGAAGCCCTCGATATAGCCCTCGTCCTTGAGGACCTGGGCGATGGCCACCTTGACCTTGGAGGACGGCACCTGCACAGAGGTCTTCTCGACCATCTGGGCATTGCGGATACGCGTCAGCATATCGGCGATAGGATCACTCATACTCATTTCGTGTTCTCCTCGTGCCCGGCGCTTACCAGCTGGCCTTGGTGATGCCGGGGATATCGCCGGCGAAAGCCATCTCGCGAATCTTGGTACGGCCCAAGCCAAACTGACGGAAGGTGCCGCGCGGACGACCGGTTACACCGCAGCGGTTACGCTGCCGGGTCGGGTTGGCATTGCGGGGCAGCTTTTGCAAGTCGGCACGCGCCAGGGCGCGCTCGTCTTCAGACCGCTTGGCATCACTGGCGAGCGCCTTGAGTTCGGCGTATTTCTTGGCGAACTTGGCGACCAGTTTGTCGCGCTTGAGTTCACGTTGCAGAAGAGCTTTCTTTGCCATGATGCGCCTTCAATTCTTGAACGGGAAACGGAAAGCGGCGAGCAGTGCCTTGCACTCCTCATCGGTCTTGGCCGTCGTGGTGATGCTGATGTTCAGGCCGCGCAGCGCGTCGACCTTGTCGTACTCGATCTCGGGAAAGATGATCTGCTCTTTCACGCCGATGTTGTAGTTGCCGCGACCATCAAAAGCGCGCCCGGAGATGCCGCGGAAGTCACGCACCCGCGGCAGGGCCACGGTGACGAAGCGATCGAGAAACTCATACATGCGTATGCCGCGCAGGGTCACCATGCAACCGATGGGCAGACCCTCGCGAATCTTGAACCCGGCGATCGCCTTTTTGGCCTTGGTCACCACGGGCTTCTGGCCGGCGATTTTGGTCAAGTCGCCAACAGCGTGGTCCATCACCTTCTTGTCGGCCACCGCCTCACTCACGCCCATGTTGAGGGTGATCTTGGTGATGCGCGGCACCTGCATGGGCGAGGTGTAGCCAAATTTCTGAACCAGGGAGGGCGCGATCTTTTCGCGATAGAGGGATTGCAAGCGAGCCATGATCATGCAGCCTTGATTTCTTCGCCGCTGGACCTGAAGATGCGAACCTTCTTGCCGTCAGCGAGCAGCTTGACACCAACCCTATCGGCCTTGCCGGTGGCCGCGTTGTAGATCGCGAGGTTGGACTGGTGAATGGGCATGCTTTTCTCAACGATGCCACCAGTCGTACCCTTCATCGGGTTGGGCTTGGTGTGCTTCTTGACCTGGTTGATACCATCAACCACGAGATGCGCCTCATCAGAGCGGCGGGCGATGCGGCCGCGCTTGCCTTTGTCGCGACCGGCAATGACGACGACCTCGTCGCCCTTGATTAGTTTGTTCATGGCGGGCGTCCTCAGATGACTTCGGGGGCCAGCGACACGATCTTCATGAAGCGCTCGGTACGCAGCTCGCGCGTGACGGGGCCGAAGATACGGGTGCCAATGGGCTCGAGCTTGGCGTTGAGCAGCACCGCCGCGTTGCCGTCAAACTTGATCAGCGAACCATCGCCGCGGCGGATACCCTTGGCGGTGCGGACCACGACGGCACTGTAAACCTCGCCCTTCTTGACGCGGCCACGCGGGGCCGCTTCCTTGATGCTGACCTTGATCACATCGCCCACACTGGCGTAGCGGCGCTTTGATCCGCCCAGCACCTTGATGCACATGACAGACTTGGCACCCGTGTTGTCAGCAACATCGAGTTTCGATTGCGTTTGAATCATTTATTTATTCCCAACTTGTCCCGGCAGGGGCAGGCTGCAAGCAGCCCGATCCACTCGGCCAGTCAGTCTTGGGCCCGTCGTCTTTGCTGCAAACCACTCGCAGCTAATCCGCTTGGGGCGATAACCCACGCGAAGCTCTCAAAGCAACGCGCAGTCGAATACTATAACTCATTTACGGCCAGGGGTCAAACAGGGCGACCCGAAAGAGTGCGCGCCCTCGCCCTGGACCGTCTGCTAACCTCAGGGCCCCTTTGTTTCGCCGGCTCCTTCATGACCACGCCTACCGCCCACCCCCAGGCCATCGCCTTCATAGGCGGGGGCCATATGGCCAGCGCCCTGATCGGGGGCTTGCGCGCGCAGGGACTTGAAGGCCACCTGATTGAGGTGGTGGAACCGCTGCCCGAGCAAGGGGAGCGACTGCGCAGACGCTGGGGTGTTCAAAGCAGCGTACAGGCCCACCCCGGCCTGAGTCGCGCCGACCTGGTGGTTTGGGCGGTCAAGCCCCAAGTGTTTGCGCAGGCGGCGGCACAAGCGGCTCCCTACACACGGCAGGCCCTGCATCTGAGCGTGGCCGCCGGCATCAGCAGCGACAGCATGGCCGCCTGGCTGGGCAGCCAACGCATCGTCAGGGCCATGCCCAACACACCGGCCCTGATCGGGCGCGGCATCACCGGGCTGTATGCCAGGCCGGCCGTGAGCGCCGATGAGCGGCGCAGGGTCGAGGGCATCATCGACACCACCGGCGATTTGATCTGGCTGGAGCAGGAGTCGCAGATCGACGCGGTTACCGCGCTCTCAGGCTCGGGGCCTGCTTATGTGTTTTACTTTCTTGAGGCCCTGATTGCAGCCGGTGTGCGCATGGGCCTGACGCCCGATCAGGCGCGAACCCTGGCACTGGCCACTTTCAGCGGTGCCACGGCCCTGGCTCAAAGCTCGCAAGAGTCGCCCGAGCAATTGCGCGCGCAGGTCACCTCCAAGGGGGGTACCACGCACGCCGCAATCAGCGCAATCGAGGCGGCCGGACTGAAGGTGCATTTCATGGAAGCGGTGCTGGCCGCGCAAAAACGCGCAGCCGAACTCGGCCAGGAGTTTGGGCGCAGCCCCACCTGATGGCCCCAATGGGCCGCCCCAGGGTTCAGGCCGACAGGGCCACGCCGGCGAAGACCGTCAGCCCTACCCAGTGATTCATGCGAAAGGCCAGAAAACAGCGCTCACGCTGCCGGCCGCGAATGAGCCACAAATGCCACAGTGCCTGCGCCGCAGCCAGCACCAAGGCCAAGGACAGCCAGGCCGAACGCGAGGGCGCATCGAGTAACCAGGTCCAGACGAGCAGGTAAACCGCGTAGAAAAAGCCGACTGCCACGACATCGAAGCGGCCCAGGGTGATGGCCGAGGTCTTCATGCCAATACGCAGATCGTCGTCGCGATCGACCATGGCGTACTCGGTGTCATACGCCAGCACCCAGAACAAATTGCCCAAAAGCAGTCCCCAGGCCTGCATCGGCACTTCGCCGCGCACCGCTGCATAGGCCATCGGAATGCCAAAACTGAAGGCCACCCCCAGCACCGCCTGCGGCATAGACACCCATCGCTTGGCGTACGGATAGATCAGCGCGATGGCCAGCGCCGCAAACGACCAGGCCACCGCCACCGGATGGGTGGTCAGCACCAACAAAAACGCCGCCAAGGCCAGCACCGCGCCCAGGCGCAGGGCCTGGCCCACACTCAGGGCGCCGCGGGTCACGGGTCGATCGGCGGTGCGCTTGACATGGCGATCAAACTCACGATCCGCGACATCGTTGATGCAGCAGCCGGCGCTACGCATCAGCACGGTGCCCAGTACAAAAACCAGCAGCAGGTGCCAACCCGGAAAACCGCCTGCGGCCAGCCACAGCGCGGACAAGGTGGGCCACAAAAGCAGAAGCCAGCCGGCTGGCCGGTCCCATCGGATCAAGTCCAGGTACAGGCGCCAGCGGGCGGGCTGCTCGGCAAGAGACCTCATGTCGGACATCGGTACAGGCGGATGAGGGCTGGGCTTCAGGACAGGCGCGCCACGCCCGGCAGCTCGCAGGCGTAAATGGAATTGCGCAGAGCGGCTATCGCCTCGTAGCGGGTAAAGCTGCGCCGCCAGGCCAACACCACCCGCCGGCTCGGCACATGGCCCTCGAAAGGCAGGTAACGAACGAAGGCCGTGGACTGAACATCGATCCGCCGGCCGCGCTTGGGCGGCGCAGGCTGCAAGCCCCCGGCCGGCACGCTCAGGCGAGGCACCAGGGTGATGCCCATCCCGGCAGCAACCATATGCTTGATCGTCTCCAAGGAAGAGCCTTCGAAACTGCGCCGGATGCCCTCGGCCGCACTGGAAAACCGCGCAAATTCCGGGCAGACCTCAAGGACATGGTCGCGAAAACAGTGGCCGTTGCCCAAGAGCAGCATGGTCTCATGCTTGAGCTCTTCGGCACGAATGCTTTTACGCCGCGCCCAAGGATGGCTGCTGGGCACGGCAGCCACAAACGGTTCGTCATACAGCGGCGCAAGGGCCAGGTTAGTGTCGGGAAAAGGCTCGGCCAGAATGGCCGCATCGATGTCACCCATGCGCAGTTGCTCGAGCAGCTTGACGGTGAAGTTCTCTTGCAGGATCAAGGGCATCTGTCGATGACGCGCAATCGCTTGTCGCACCAGATCGGGCAGCAAATAGGGGCCGATGGTGTAAATCACTCCCAGACGCAAGGGGCCCGCCAGCGGATCTTTGCCGCGCTTGGCAATCTCGCGCAGGCCCTCGGCCTGCTCGAGGACGCCCTGCGCCTGACGGATGATCTCTTCACCCAAGGGCGTGACCGACACTTCGTTGGCATTGCGCTCAAACAGCTTGACCTCCAGCTCCTCTTCCAGCTTCTTGATGGCCAGGCTCAGCGTGGGCTGCGACACATGGCAGGCCTCAGCGGCCTTGCCGAAATGGCGCTCCCGCGCCACCGCCACGATGTACCTCAGTTCAGTCAGGGTCATGACGCAAATTGTCCTTCATCGCTGCGGGCGCTCAGGCCTTGACGAACTCGGACCGCCCGCCGAGCCAACGCTCCACATGGCGCTGCGCCAGATGCGGGTACTGCTGGAGCAGCCGCGGGGCCCATTGCCGTGCCCACTCCAACCACAATGTGTCGGTGGCCAGGTCGGCAAAGCGCAGCAAGGGCGCTCCGGACTGACGGGCCCCCAAAAACTCGCCTGGCCCGCGTATCTCCAAATCACGGCGGGCAATCTCGAAGCCATCTTGCGTCTGCGCCATGGCCTGCAAACGCGCCCGCGCTGCCTGCCCCAGGCGAGCCTGCTCGCCGGTGCTGTACATCAGCACGCAGGCCGAAGCCACCGTGCCGCGACCGACCCGACCCCGCAGCTGATGCAACTGCGACAGGCCAAATCGCTCGGCATGCTCGATCACCATCAGCGAGGCATTGGGCACATCCACGCCCACCTCGATCACCGTGGTGCTCACCAGCACCGCCGTCTGACCGGCTGCAAAGGCGGCCATGACTGCCTTCTTGTCGATCGCGGACAGGCGCGAATGCAGCAAGGCCACCGCATGACCTGGAAGGGCCCTCTGCAACTCGGCGTGGGTGGCGGTAGCGTTGCGCAGATCGAGCGCCTCGCTCTCCTCAATCATGGGACAGACCCAATACACCTGCCGACCCTGGGCAATCTGCTGGGCAATGCGCGAGACGATCTCCTCGCGGCGCCGCTCATGCACCACCTTGGTCACGATAGGGCTGCGGCCCGGCGGCAGCTCGTCCAGGGTGGATACATCCAGGTCGGCGTAGTAGCTCATGGCCAGAGTGCGCGGAATCGGTGTGGCCGACATCATCAGCAGATGCGGCTCGAGGGCGCGCCCGGCCTCGCCCAAAGCCATCTTGCTGCGCAGGGCCAGACGCTGGGCCACACCAAAGCGGTGCTGCTCGTCAATGATGACCAGCCCCAGGCGGTGCAGCTGCACCTTGTCCTCGATCACCGCATGAGTGCCCACCACCAGCGCCGCCTGGCCCGATTCAATGGCCGCCAGTGCCTTGCGCCTCTCGGCGGCCTTTTGGCTACCGGTCAGCCAGGCGGTGTGCACGCCCAAGGGCTCGAGCCAGCTCACCAGCTTGCCGAAATGCTGCTCAGCCAGAATTTCGGTGGGCGCCATCAAGACGCACTGCCAGCCGGCCTCGATGCAGTGCAGGGCCGCCAGCGCGGCCACGACGGTCTTGCCCGAGCCCACATCGCCTTGCAGTAACCGGTGCATCGGCTGCTCTCGCGTCAGATCGGCGGTGATCTGCGCATCCACCCGCTTCTGCGCCGCCGTCAGTTCAAACGGAAGGGCGGCCAGCAGCTGCTGCCTCAAGGCAGCAACGGGTTCGATGGCGCTGGGCTGCAAGACCGGGGCGCGCATGGCATCGCGCGCACGGCGAGCCTGCAACTGGGACAGTTGCTGGGCCAGCAGCTCTTCAGCCTTCAAGCGCTGCCAGGCCGGATGGCTGCGGTCTTCCAGCTCTGCCAGACGCAGCTGCGGTCCGGGCTGATGCAGCAGCTCAAGGGCCTGGCGCAAACTCCAAGCCGGTGCGTGAGCGGCCGGCCAGGCACCCGGGGGCAAAGTCTCGGACAGATCGGCCCGGACCAGCCCGCCCATCACCGCCTTGCGCAGATAGGCTTGCGGTAACTGAGCCACGCTCGGGTAGATCGGCGTGAGCGTCTGCGGCAAAGGCCCCCCGGCGGGCTTGAAGCTCGGGTGGACCATCTCCAAGCCCAGGAGGCCCCCGCGCAGTTCGCCGCGCACGCGCACCAGCGCCCCCTCGCCAAGCGTCTTCTGGTGGCCGGGGTAAAAGTTGAGAAAACGCAGCACGCAGCGGCCGCTGCCATCGTCGACCTCGACCCGAAGTTGTCGGCGGGGCCGAAATGTGACCTCGCTGCGGATCACACGGGCCTCGATCTGCACCAGCTCGCCGGCCCGGGCATCAGACAAACGGACGATGCGCGTTTCATCCTCATAGCGCAGGGGCAAATGCAAGGCGAGGTCGATCGCGTCCCTCAGGCCGAGCTTGTGCAGGGCCTTTTGAGCGGGCGAGAGCGTGCTGCGACCGCCGGCGATGGAGGCATCAGAGGGCATGCGCGGAGATTTTGCCTCGCCGCGACCAGAAGCGTCGCGCATGACACAATCCAAATCTCTTCTTGGAACGGGCTTGTCCAGCCCTCAAGCGCTATGACGACCCCTTCTGCCAATTGCGTCAACCGTCCGTGGACGGTGGATGATTTCGATTTCTCGCTCCCCGAGGCGCTGATCGCGCAGCATCCGGTGGCCCAACGATCGGCTTCGCGATTACTCGATGGCCGCGGCGCACAGCCGGCGGACCGATCCTTTCGCGACCTGCCCTCGCTGCTTCAAGCCGGTGACCTGCTCGTCTTCAATGACACGCAGGTGATCAAAGCCCGTTTGTTCGGACGCAAGGAAACGGGCGGGCGACTTGAGCTGTTGGTCGAGCGGGTGCTCAAAGGCCATACCGTCGCGGCACACATGAAGGTCAGCAAGAAGGCTCCGGCCGGATCCACCCTGGAGATGGACGGCGGCTTCACCGCGCGGGTGCTGGGGCGCTGGCCCGAAGAAGACGGACCTCTCTACCGGCTGGAGTTCAGCGCCGACCCCTACGCCCTGATGGCCGCGCACGGCCATGTGCCCCTGCCGCCCTACATCAAGCACGCGGACACCGCCGCTGACGAGGCGCGCTACCAGACCGTTTTTGCAGCCAAGCCAGGAGCG
>VGHR01000054.1 GCA_016868205.1 Betaproteobacteria bacterium | reverse complement strand
GTGCGCGAACCTTCGAGCCGGCTACTTTTTCCAGCGCATCGAGCATCTGCTGTACGGTCACCGTCACGCTCGGTAAATTGAGCGCCAGGCGGTTACCCAGGGTACTGGCACTGGCTTCGAAGACCGCGATCAGGCTGTTGATGGTCGTGCCCGGTGAGGACACCGGATGAGAGACGCTGGCATCGACCGGGCAGACGCTCTCGACGCCGGCCAGCGGCTCGCGGATGATGCCGCTGAAAAATGACGAGGCGGCGCCATTGGGTTTGCCCGGTCGCACGCTCACGGTCATCAGCCGTGCCGACCGGCCATCGATGAAGCCTTTGCGGGTGTGGTCTGCCACCAGGTACTCCAGCATCAATTTTTGCGTGCCGTAGGAGGTTTGCGGCGAGGGCAGGGTGGTGTCGGTCACCAGCGCGGGCATGGGCTGGCCCGCATAGGGACCGAAGACGGCCACCGAGCTGGCGAATACGAATCGCGAGGCCTTGCCCGAGCGGCGGATGCTGTCGAGCAGCAGCCGTGTGCTGTCGAGGTTGGAGCGCAGGCCCAGATCGAAGTCCAGCTCGCATTCGCCAGAGACAGCCGAGGCCAGATGAAAGACGCCGTCGAAACCGCTGGCCAGCAGATCGCCTTGCTCCAGCAAAGGCGCTGCGTGGGTCTTGACCCGGGCATCGGCTTGCAGATCGCCGGGGGCCGGGAAGAGGTCAACCAGGACCAGCTCTTTGATGGGCTGGCCGCCAAGCGCACCGCGGCCAAGGAGGGCGCGGGCCAGTCGCGCGCCCAAAAAGCCGGCGCCGCCGGTCACGAGAATACGCATGGGTTTGATTCCTCAAGGGTGGGGTTGGATCTGAGGCGGTGGCTCCTGCCGCTGCTTTAGTGATTGTCCTTGGGTACGAAGGCGCCGCGCTGACCGACCAGGAAATCCAGGTCAGCCCCTTCGTCGGCTTGCAGGACATGGTCGATGTAGAGCTTCCAGTAGCCCGACTTGAGCGGCGGCTCCGGTCGCGTCCACTGCGCCATGCGCTGCTTGAGCTCATCGTCGCTGATAAGCAGTTGCAGGCGTCGCTTGGGCACATTGAGTTCGATCATGTCGCCGTTACGGACCACGGCCAGCGGCCCACCGGCCGCCGCTTCCGGGGATGTGTGCAGTACCACTGTGCCGTAGGCTGTGCCGCTCATGCGCGCATCACTGATGCGCACCATGTCGGTAATGCCCTTGCGCAGCACCTTGGGCGGCAGTGGCATGTTGCCTACTTCAGCCATGCCCGGGTAGCCCTTGGGGCCGCAGTTCTTCAGTACCAGGATGCAGTGCTCGTCGACATCGAGGCTTTCATCGTCGATGCGACGGTGAAAGTCATCGCTGTCCTCGAAAACCACGGCGCGTCCGGTGTGCACCATCAGGGCCGGTGTGGCGGCGCTGGGCTTGATCACCGCCCCCCGCGGGGCCAGATTACCGCGCAGGATCGCAATACCCGCCTTGGGCTTGAACGGTTCCTGGAGAGTCTTGATGACCCGTGGGTCGTAATTGACCGCGTCAGCGATGTTTTCGGCCACCGTCTTGCCACTGACGGTCACGATATCGCGGTGCAGAAGGCTCTGGATTTCCTTCATCACCACTGGCAGTCCGCCGGCATAGCAAAAATCCTCCATCAGGTGCTGGCCGGAGGGCTGCAGGTTGAGCAGGCAGGGCATCTCGCTGCCTAGCCGCTCGAAGTCATCGACCGTCAATTTAATGCCCAGTCGACCGGCGATGGCGATCAGATGAATCACCGCATTGGTCGAGCCGCCGATGGCCGCCAGCGTACGAATTGCATTCTCGAAAGCCTCCCGGGTGAGCACCTGGCTGATGGTTTGATCGCTATGCACCATCTCCACGATGCGTCGGCCGGCTTGCCGGGCCAGTACATTGCGACGGCCATCGACCGCCGGAAAAGCCGCATTGCCAGGCAGTCCGATGCCCAAGGCCTCCACCATACAGGCCATGGTGCTGGCCGTCCCCATGGTCATGCAGTGTCCGTGGCTGCGGTGCATGCAGCTTTCCGCCTCAAAGAACTCCTTGAGCTTGAGGGTGCCGGCCCGCACTTGTTCGCTCATGCTCCAAACCCCGGTACCCGAGCCCAGCTCCTGGCCGCGCCATTTGCCATTGAGCATCGGTCCGCCGGAAACCCCGATGGTTGGCAAGCCTGCGCTGCCTGCCCCCATCAGCAGTGATGGCGTGGTCTTGTCGCAGCCCATCAGCAGCACCACGCCGTCGATGGGGTTGCCTCGTATGCTTTCCTCGACATCCATCGACGCCAGATTGCGGTAGAGCATGGCGGTCGGACGCAGCAGAGTCTCGCCCAGGGACATGACCGGAAACTCCAGCGGGAAGCCCCCAGCCTCGTAGACCCCGATCTTGACCTGCTCAGCCAGGGTGCGGAAGTGGGAGTTGCAGGGCGTGAGTTCGCTGAAGGTGTTGCAAATGCCGATGACCGGCCGGCCATCGAACTGGTCATGAGGAACGCCCTTGCCCTTGACCCAGCTGCGGTAGGCAAATCCGTCGCGGTCCTGGCGACCGAACCACTGCTGCGAGCGAAGATCCTGGGGTTTTTTGCGCGGTGGAGAGCTCATGATGGGTCGCCCTGAGGAGGGAGTTGCAATCGTATGATGATAGTCACGGGTCGGGACTCTTGTAAATGGACAAACGCCCGCGGAGCCCTCGGCAACGGCGCTTTTGAGGGTTTTTCCTGAGTGGGTGGGCAGTGGACATTCATCATATGATTCGCCGATTCGTATCGGTACGCATGGTCAAGAACATACACGGGCACACTCTCGATCGGCTGGGTCAGGCGATCCTGTCGGGGCGTTATCCCGTCGGCGCCAGTTTGCCGCCGGAGCCTTTGCTGTGCGAGGACTTGGGCGTCAGTCGCACTGTGGTGCGTGAGGCGATCAAGTCGCTGGTGGCCAAGGGTCTGTTGATCACCGGTCCAAAGCGCGGCACGCGCGTCTTGCCCGAAGGTCACTGGAACTGGTTCGACTCCGATGTCATTGCCTGGCGGGCCCAGTCGGGGCTCACCCCTGAATTTGTGCGCGATCTGCAGGAGCTGCGCCTGGTGGTGGAGCCGGCGGCCGTTCGGATGGCGGCGAGCAAAGCCACCGAGCACGATATCGTGGCGCTGGAGGAAGCCTATGCGGGCATGAAACGAGCCATCGACCATGGCGGCGACTATGTGACCCATGATCTGCGCTTCCACCAGGGCCTGCTCGAGGCCTCCCACAACCGAATGCTGGTGCAGATGGGGCGCGCGCTGACGGCTTTGCTGCGTGTGAGCTTTGAGATATCGACGCGTATCAAACATGGGCCGCGCGATTCGCTGCCCCTGCACCGCGCGGTGCTCGATGCGGTGATCGCTCATGCGCCCGCCCGGGCCGAGCGGGCCTTGATGGTGTTGATCAGCGCAGCCAACGACGATATCGACGAGGTTCTGGCCACCCGGCGCAAGTTGCCGCGCGTGGCCGGCGCGGCCACTCCCTTAGCTCCTGCCTGAGCAGCCGATGAAATCCCTGATCGATTTTTTCTTCAAGGCCCTAGAGGTGCTGATCGTGGCGTGTTTGGTTGCCATGGTCCTCATGGTGTTTGGTAATGTGGTCCTGCGTTACACCATGAATTCGGGCATCCTGGTGTCTGAGGAGATGTCGCGGTATTGTTTCATTTGGCTCACTTACCTGGGCGCCATGGTCGCCATGCGGGAAAAGGGCCATCTGGGCGTAGACACGCTGGTTCGCCGCCTGCCCCTGCTGGGCAAGAAAGTCTGTCTTTTTCTCAGTGAATCCTTGATGCTGCTGTGCAATGTCCTGTTTTTCATCGGGACCTGGAAGATGCATGAGTTACAGGTCAGCAATGTGTCGCCGGTCGTGGGTATTTCCATGATCTGGATCTACGGGATCGGCTATGTCGTGGCCGCTGTGATGGCCGTCATTAATCTGCATGTCTTATTGAAATTACTCGCCGGACGCCTCAGTGAGGACGATCTGGTGGTGGTCCATGCGGAGGATGAGGTGAATCCGTCCGCCGTTCAAGCTGAGAGCGGACGATGACGGTTGCTGTCTTCATCTTGAGTCTGCTCGGTGCAATGGCGCTGGGCATGCCGATCGCCTATGCCTTGCTGGTCTGCGGCTTGGCGCTGATGAGCTATCTGGCGGCCACTGGGGGCATAGCCGCCTTCGACAGCCAGATTTTGGCCCAGCGCTTTGTGGATGGAGCCGACAACTTTCCCTTGCTGGCCGTGCCGTTTTTCCTGCTGGCCGGTGAGTTTATGAACGCTGGCGGCTTGAGCCGACGCATTGTCCAGATGGCCATGGCCTGGGTCGGACACTTCCGCGGCGGGCTGGGCTATGTGGCGGTGATTGCGGCCATCATCATGGCCTCGCTGTCGGGCTCGGCGGTGGCCGATACCGCGGCCCTGGCGGCCTTGTTGATTCCGATGATGCGCAAGGCCGGTTACAACGTGGGCCGATCAGCGGGCCTGATCGCCGCCGGCGGCATCATCGCGCCGGTGATTCCGCCCTCTATCGGCTTCATCATCTTCGGCGTGGCGGCCAATGTCTCGATCACCAAGTTGTTCCTCGCCGGCATCGTGCCCGGCATCATGATGGGGGTGGCCATTGGCATCGCCTGGTGGTGGGTGGCGCGGCGCGAACAGGTTCAACCCGCAGAAAAAGTTGACATGGCCGGTCGTTTGCAGGCCACCCGTGAGGGTCTGCTGGCGCTGGCGCTGCCTGTGGTGATCATCGGCGGTATGAAATTTGGCGTGTTCACGCCCACCGAAGCAGCGGTGGTGGCTGCCGTTTACAGCTTTTGCATCGGGGCCTTTGTTTACCGCGAGCTCCGCTTCTCCAACCTCTACTCCCTTCTATTGAGGGCGGGCAAGACCACCGCCGTCATCATGTTCCTGGTGGCCGCGGCAATGGTTAGCGCCTGGCTGATCACTGTGGCCAATATTCCTGCTGAGGTGGCCAAGATGATGGAGCCCTTCATGGGCAACAAGATCTTGCTCATGCTGGTTTTGATGCTGCTGGTGGTGGTCGTGGGAACTGCACTGGATTTCACACCGACCGTCCTTATCCTGACGCCGGTCTTGATGCCCCTGGTCAAGCAGGCGGGGATCGATCCGGTCTACTTTGGCGTACTTTTCATCATGAACAACGCCATCGGCTTGATCACCCCGCCGGTGGGCACGGTGCTCAATGTGGTGTGCGGTGTGGCGCGTATCAGTATGGACACGGCTTTTCGCGGCGTCTTGCCTTTTCTGATTGCACACCTTAGTGTAATGTTCACCCTGGTTTTGTTCCCTGCCTTGGTTTTGGTTCCGATGAAGTGGTTGCTCAGTTGATTTCCCTGTGTTTTTTCAAGGAGACCTGTATGTTCAAGCGTAGAAGTCTGGTAGCAATGGTGGCAGGCGCGGTGCTCGTGAGCACCAGCGCGCTGGCACAGTTTGCCGACCGCAATATCAAGTTCACCAACGGGGTGAATGAGGACCATCCGGTTGGCGTAGGCGTCAAGCGGATGCAGGAGGTGCTCGCTGCCAAAACCGGCGGCAAGATGAAGATCACCGCCTTCTGGGGCGGTTCGGCTGGCGGTGACTTGCAGGCGACCCAGGCCTTGCGTGCCGGCA
Source organism: Betaproteobacteria bacterium (assembly GCA_016868205.1). GTDB lineage: Bacteria > Pseudomonadota > Gammaproteobacteria > Burkholderiales > Burkholderiaceae_C > Polaromonas. The sequence continues at coordinate 11,790 of VGHR01000054.1, read as the reverse complement.
CGCAAGAGATGGTGTGTACCTCGAGCTCGCCGCTGGTGGGCATCATCAAGGAACTGGGCGTGTTCGACTTGCCCTTCCTGTTTGCCAACGAGAAAGAGGCTGATTCGGTGCTCGATGGCCCGGCGGGTCGTTACTTCAATGCCAAGCTGGAAGCGGCGGGCCTGGTCAATCTGGCTTACTGGGAAAACGGCTTTCGCAATTTGACCAACAGCAAGCGCGCTGTGAACCGCCTGGAGGACTTCGAGGGCGTCAAGCTGCGTGTGATGCAGAACAACATTTTCCTCGACACCTTCCGCACCTTGGGCACCAACGCCGTGCCCATGGCCTTCCAGGAGGTATTCACCGCGCTGGAGACCAAGACCATCGACGGTCAGGAAAACCCGTTCGTCACCATTGAAACCTCCAAGTTCAATGAGGTGCAGAAGTTCCTCAGTGTCACCCGCCACGCTTACACCCCGTTCCTGGTGCTCTACAGCAAGAAGCTGTGGGATCAGCTCAGCCCGCAGGAGCAAGCGGTGCTGCGCGAGGCGGCGATGGAGGGACAGAAAGTGCAGCGTGCGGCCAATCGGGCGCTCAACGAGAAGTCGCTCGCCAGCTTGAGGACCAAAGGCATGCAGGTCAATGAAATCGCACCGGCCGAGCAAAACCGTATTCGCCAGCGTGTGGCCTCGGTCTATGACAAGCACAAGGATTCGATTGGTGCTGAAGCCATCAAGATGGTTCAGGACGAGCTGCGTAAGGCGCGCGGCGGTTAACAGCGCTTGATCGAGGCCCCACAACTTCGGTCGTGGGGCCTTTTTTTATGGAGGTTTGACCATGAAGATTACCCAAGTCGAGACCGTCAGGTTGGGCGAGTTCCCCAATATCCTGTGGGTGCGGGTACATACGGACGAAGGGCTGGTAGGTTTGGGCGAAACCTTCATGGGCGCGCTGGCTGTAGAAGCGTATCTGCACGAGTGGGCCGCCCCGCGCTTGTTGGGGCAAGACCCCTTGGCCATTGAGGCGCGCGCCCGGGATCTCACTGGCTACCTGGGATGGCGCGGATCGGGCGTGGAGACCCGTGGCAACTCAGCTTTGGACATTGCCTTGTGGGACTTATTCGGCAAGGCTGCTGGCATGCCGGTACACACGGCGCTGGGCGGAAAGAGCCGTGACAGCATACGGATCTACAACACCTGTGCGGGGTATCAGTACATACGCAGCAATGTCAATCAAAGCAGTTCGAACTGGGGTTTGGGTAACAACGCGGGCCCCTATGAGGACTTGCAGGGCTTTTTGCACCATGCCGACGAGTTGGCTCTGTCCCTGCTGTCCGAAGGCATTACCGGAATGAAGATCTGGCCCTTTGACCTGGCGGCCGAGCGCTCGCACGGGCAATACATCAGCCCGCAAGAGCTCGACAGCGCGCTGGAGCCTTTTCGCAAGATCCGCAAGGCGGTCGGCGAGAAGATGGACATCATGGTTGAATTCCACAGCCTCTGGCGCTTGCCGATGGCTTGCAAGATTTCTCGCGCGCTGCAGGAGTTCAACACCTTCTGGCATGAAGATGCGATCCGCATGGACAGTCTTGACCTGCTCAAGCAGTATGCCCAGGACTGCAAGGCGCTCATCTGCGCCAGCGAAACGCTCAGCTATAAGTGGGGCTTCAAGGACTATTTGCAAACCGGTGTCGCTGGCGTGGCCATGCTTGATCTGAGCTGGTGCGGCGGCCTGACCGAGGCACGCAAGATTGCCGCCATGGCCGATGCCTGGCAATTGCCGGTGGCCCCGCACGATTGCACTGGTCCGGTGGTGTGGGCGGCATCGACGCATCTGTCGCTGCACGCTCCTAATGCACTCATCCAGGAGAGTGTGCGTGCGTTCTACAGCGGCTGGTACAAGGAGTTGGTGACTGAATTGCCGCGGGTTGTGGACGGCATGATCAGCCTCAATGACAAACCTGGCCTGGGTTTGGAGCTGTTGCCCGATTTGCACAAGCGTTCTGACGCGATGGTTCGTTTCAGCGCCTAAGGCTTTTAGGAGGACCATCGCCGCGGGGGCTGATGGCGATTTCTTCTAGTTTTTCCAGTGGGTGTGGAAGACCCCGGGCTTGTCGAGGCGGCGATAGCCGTGCGCGCCGAAGTAGTCGCGCTGGGCTTGCAGGAGGTTTGCTGGCAACCGCTCCGAGCGGTAGGCATCGTAGTAGGCCAGGGATCCCGCCAGTGTGGGCAGGGCGACGCCACTGAGGGCGCCCAGGCAGACCACCTCGCGCAGCGCCTGCTGCGCCTGGCCCATGCGTTCGGCCAATTCGGGGTCAAGCAGCAGTTGGGGCAGGTCCGCCCTGCGGTCGAAGGCCTGGGCGATGTCGGCCAGCAAACGCGCTCGGATGATGCAGCCCGCCCGCCAGGTGGCAGCAATCTGGGCGGCTTGCATGTGCCAGTGGTATTGCGCATCGGCACGGTGGATGAGCGCAAAGCCTTGGGCATAAGTGCAGATGCGTGCGGCCATCAGAGCCTGACCCAGGGTCTCAATGGTTCTTGTGCGTTCGGGCGGGGTCAGGCTGGCCGGCCCTCTCAGTAGCCAGGCCGCATCGATGCGTTGGGTTTTGAGGGCGCTGAGGCTGCGGGCCATGACGGCTTGTACCAAGGTGGGGGCTGGCACTGCGAGCTCAAGCGCCGTCTGGGCGGTCCACTGGCCGGTTCCCTTTTGCTCGGCGGTATCAACAATCAGATCCACCAGCGCCTCTCCAGTTTGTGGCTCTTTGCGCCGCAGGATGTCTGCGGTGATGCCGACCAGGTAGCTGCTCAACTCGCCCTGGTTCCAGCCCTCAAAGACATCGGCAATTTCGGCTGCGGGCATGTGCAGCAGTTGGTGCATCAGCCAGTAGGCTTCGCATATGGCTTGCATATCGGCGTATTCGATACCGTTGTGTACCATCTTCACGAAATGGCCGGCGCCGCCAGAGCCCATCCAATGGCAGCACACCTGGCCCTCATCGGTACGCGCGGCAATGGACAGCAGCATCGGTGCGATCAGGGGCCAGGCGCTGCTATCGCCGCCGGGCATCAGGGCGGGTCCGTGCAAGGCGCCCTGTTCGCCTCCACTGACCCCCAACCCCACGAAGTGCAAGCCTGCGCTGTTCAGGGCTTGGACGCGGCGCTCGGTATCTTGGTAGTGGGTATTGCCGCCATCGATGATGACATCCCCAGCTTGCAGCAGCGGACGCAAGCTGTCGATCACCGCGTCTACCGCCGCTCCGGCGGGCACCATCAGAAGCAGCCGACGCGGGCGTGTAAGACTGGCCACCAACTCAGACAGGCTGTCGCTGGCCCAGGCGCGCTTGCCCTGCGACCGTTGATCAAAACTGTGTCGTCGGCTTTCCTGGGTGTCGAAGCCGGATACGGCGTAGCCTCGGCTCTCAAAATTGAGAGCGAGGTTTTCTCCCATGACCCCCAGGCCGATCAGGCCAAGGTCTGCGCTGCGTCTCATCGGGGACCGGTGTGACGACAGGCCTCAGCCGCGGCCCACATAGGGCATCTGGGTGGCCATCACCGTCGTAAAAAGGATGTTGGCCGACAGGGGCAGCCGGGCCATGGTCATGAAGGTTTCCACCACCGCCGACATATCCATGCGGGGCTCGGTGCGTATGCTGCCGTCGGCTTGCGCGATCCCCTGAGCCATGCGGGCGGTCATGTCGGAGGCCACATTGCCGATGTCGATTTGTCCGACGGCGATGTTGAAAGGTCGTCCATCCAGGGAAGCGGCGCGCGTTAGCCCGGAAATCGCGTGCTTGGTGGCGGTGTAGGCGATTGAGCCGGGCCGAGGTACATAGGCCGATATCGATCCGTTGTTGATGATGCGACCGCCTTGAGGGTCTTGTTGCTGCATTTGCTTGAAGGCATGCGAAAGGCAGTAAAAAGCGCCATGGAGGTTGACATCCACGGCTCGCCGCCAGTCTGAGCCTTTCAAGTCGCCTGGCAAAGTCCCGGGCAGGGAAATGCCGGCGTTGTTGAACAGCAGATCGAGCCGCCCCATGCCTTGCCGAACCTGATCAAACAGCGCTTGCACCTGTGACTCGTCGGACACATCGGCTGCCACCGGCAGACCTCGAGAGGCGTTCTCCCCGGCATGGGTCAGGGTGTCGGCCAGGGCATCGGCCCGACGGCCGACCAGGACCACATGCCAGCCCTCTTTGAGCAGGGCCAAGGCGCAGGCGCGGCCAATCCCTGAACTGGCGCCGGTAACAAGAGCAACTTTTTTCATAGGATTATTTTGGAAAAATTTCAGACGGCTTCTTCGGCGAAGGCAATCTGCACTTTCAGCGATTGCGATTTATCGCCGGCCAGATCAAAAGCCTCAAGCGCCCGAGCCAAGGGCATGACACGGGTGATGACGGGGCGTCCGTCGATCAGCCCCTCGTTGAGAAAGCGAACCGCAGTGGCGAACTCGGGGTGAAATCGGAAGGTGCCGCGCAGATCCACCTCTTTGGCGGCCAACTGCGTCATGGGCAGCTTGACTTCTCCGCCCATCCCGATGGAGACGAGCACGCCGCGCGGGCGGATGACATCAAGGCCCAGTCGCAGCGCCGCTTCGGTGCCGGAAGCTTCAAAGACCGTATCGAATTGACCTTTTTCGGCTTTGAAGGCCTCGATGCGATCGGCTTGGGTTTTCAGGTGCAGGGTGTCATCGGCCCCCATCTGGCGGGCGCACTGTAGCGGCAGGTCCGCGATGTCCGCCGCCACGATACGGCCGGCCCCGGCGCGCCGTAGTGCGCCAATCAGCAGCGAGCCGATCGGACCGCAACCGGTCACCAGAACCTGCTGACCCAGAACGCTGCCGGCGCGGGCAATCGCATGCAGGCCCACTGAAAGGGGCTCGGCCAGCGCGGCTTGCGAAAGGCTGAGGTGGTCACCGATCGGGTGAGCCTGATGGCCCTCGATCACCACCTGTTCGCTGAAGGCCCCCTGGATGTGGGGGAGGGGCATGGCGCTGCCAAAGAAGCGCATGTTCAGGCAGTGGTTGTGCTGCCCAGCCTGGCAGAAGCGGCAATGACCGCAGGGCCGCGATGGCGAGATGGCGATGCGTTGTCCGCTTTTGAGATGTGTGATGCCGGCACCGATCGCCTCGATCGTGCCGGAGACTTCATGTCCCAGGGCCAGGGCTTGGCGGATGCGTACCGTTCCGAAGCCCCCATGCTGGTAATAGTGCAGATCTGAACCGCAGATGCCGCCGAAGGCAATCCGAACCCGCAATTGATGCTCGCCCGGTTCAGGCACAGGCGCGTCTTCGATACGCAAGTCTTTGGCGGCGTGGCAGACCAGGGACTTCATGGAGATCTCCAAAGGGCTTGGGGGTCGATCTTAAAGGGTGGCAGTAACCCCACCGTCTACATAAAGGATATGACCGTTGACGAAGCGCGAGGCCTCCGAGGCCAGAAAGACCGCCGCACCACCCAGGTCGGCAAGCTCACCCCAGCGGCGGCTAGGCGTTCGGCCTACCAGCCAGGCGCTAAAGGCGGGGTCGTCCACCAGCTTTTGGTTCAGCTCGGTCTTGAAATAACCAGGGCCGATGCCGTTGACATTGAGCCCGAGTGGCCCCCAGTCAATGGCCATGCCCTTGGTGAGCATTTTCACCGCGCCCTTGCTGGCCGTGTAAGGCGCAATGCCCGGCCGACCGAGCTCGCTCTGTACCGAACAGATATTGATGATCTTGCCACGACCGCGGCCGATCATGGCCCGCGCCACCGTCTGGCCGACATGAAACACGCTATCGAGATTGGTGCGCATGAGGGTTTGCCAGTCCGCCTCGGCGTAATCCTGCAAGGGACCGCGAATCTGCATGCCGGCGTTGTTGATCAGGATATCGATCGGGCCTTCTTGCTCCAACCCGGCCACCGCATCGCGCACCGCCTGGGCCTGGGTCACATCGAAGACCGAGGCGCTGGCAGACAGACCCTGGGCGCGCAGACTGTCGACCGCCGAGTGAACCTTGGGCGCTGTACGCCCGTTGAGAATCACCGCCGCACCTGCCTGGCCCAGTGCTTGGGCTAACGCCAGTCCGATGCCGGCCGACGAGCCGGTGATCAGCGCACGCTGGCCCTTGAGATTGAAAAGATCGAGAGCAGTCATTTCATCATCAGCCATTTGAGAGGAACCATCACCAGGGACGGGAATGCAATCAGCGCGCCCATCACGACCACCTGCGAGACCAGGAAGGGCATGACGCCCCGGATCACATCGTGCATGGGGATGCGCCCCACGCCACAGACCACATTGAGTACGGTGCCCACGGGTGGCGTTAGCAATCCGATGGCGTTGTTGATGATGAAGAGCACGCCGAAATAGACGGGATCAATACCCGCCTGCTTGACCAGGGGCATCAGCACCGGTGTGAGTATCAACACAGTGGGCGCAAAGTCGAGCGCCGTGCCGACGATCATGACCAAAATCATTAACATGATCAGCAGCAAAGTGGGATTGTCGAGAAAGGGCCGGAGCATCTCGACGATTTGATTGGGAATTTGCGCCACCGTAATCAGCCAGGCGCTGATAAGTGCAGCTGCAACCAGAAACATCACCACTGAAGAAGTCTTTGCAGCCGCAAGGATGATGCCGTAGAGCTGGCCCAGCTTGATTTCGCGGTAGATGAAGAGCCCGACGAAAAGCGAATAGACCACCGCCACGACCGCGGCCTCGGTCGGGGTAAACACACCCATCTTCATGCCGCCGATGATGGTGATGGCCAGCAGATACGACCAGAAGGCATTGAGCGTGACTTTCAGTCGCCTGGCCATCGGTACCTTCTCGGCCACCTTGACTTCATCCTTGCGGGCGACGATTGCCCAGGTGATGATGAGGGCCACACCCATCAGGATGCCGGGGAAGATGCCGGCCATGAACAGCTTGGAAATCGAGACTCCGCCGATCACACCAAAGAGGATGAAGCCGATCGAGGGCGGGATGACTGGGGCGATGATGCCGCCGGCGGCAATCAGACCGGCCGAGCGGTCCATGCGGTAGCCGGCATCGCGCATCATGGGCAAGAGAACGGCGGCCAAAGCGGCGGTATCGGCCACGGCTGAGCCAGACAGGCTGGCCATGACGATAGCCGCAAAAACGGCCACATAGCCCAGTCCTCCGCGTAAATGGCCGACCCAGACCATCGCCGACTCCACGATGCGGCGGCTCATGCCCCCCGCATTCATCAACTCGCCAGCGAGCATGAAGAAGGGGACCGCCATAAGGGGAAAGTTATCGGCGCCGCTGATTAAATTCTGCGACACGATCTGGGTGTCGAAGTTGTCCAGATGCAGCATCAGGGCGACACCCGAGACGATCAGTGCGAAGGCCAGCGGCATGCCCAGAGCCATGGCGGCGAGCAGCGAGACGATAAATACCAGGACGGTCATGGCTTGTCCCTGGTCGCAGGGCCGACAGCGGTTTCTTCCGAGTCCTTGATTTGAATCAGGTCGGACTCGCGGAAGCGACCGCATGCGAGATCGATCAGCTTGCCCAGGATCATCAGGCCCATGGCAATGCTGGTAATGTAGCCAATGCCGTAGACCCAGATCATGGGGATCTCAGTGACTGCCGATCGTGTGCTGGCGTTGATACCGTGCTGCTTATAGGTTCCGTATAACATCAGGGTGCAGCAGCCCAGCATCAGCAGATTGGACAGACCAAACGCAATTTTCTTGCCTCTCAGGCTCAGGTGCCTGACCAGCGAGTCGAGCCCGAGGTGAGCGTTGTCGCGCAGTGTCACGATCGCCCCGAGGAAGGTAATCCAGATAAAGAAGAAGCGTGACAGCTCTTCGGATGCAATCAGGCCGTCGTTGAAGCCATAACGCAACACCACATTGCCGAACACCATGATGACCATCAGCGAAAGCATGATCACCAGGGTGAATTCGGCCACCTTGAAGAAGAGGTGGCTGATTTTCTGCATGAATCACAGGTGCTGGCCACACCTTCGGGTGCGGCCAGCCCGTAGCCTCACTTCGTCGATTCGATGGCCTTGAGCAGGGCGGGACCGTTTTTCTCGGCGAATGTCTTGGCGATCTCGGCGGAGACGATCTTTTGGAAGGGCGCCATATCGACATTCTCGACTACCTGCATGCCCGATTTCTTGAGATCGGCAACCACCTTGCTGGCATTTTGCGCGTTGAGGTTGCGCTGGAAGGTGGCGGCCTCACGGGCTGCATCGACGATGATTTTCTGGTAGTTGGCTGGCAGATAGTCGAACTTGGCTTTGTTCATGGCCACCACCAGCGGTGAATAGACATGGTTGCTCACTGTCAGGTGCTTCTGCACTTCGTAGAACTTGGACGACCAGGTGACATTGATCGGATGTTCTTGTGCATCGAAGGTGCCGGTTTCCAGCGCGGTGTAGAGCTCGGCGATCGGCATCGGCGCCGGATTCATGCCCAGCAGGCGGAAGGCCTGAATGTGATAGGGGTTGGGCGTGGATCGGATTTTCAGGCCCTTGAGGTCTTCAGGCTTGGTCACTAGCCGCTTGTTGTTAGTGAAGGCGCGCCAGCCGTTTTCCCAATAGGCCAAACCTTTCAGGCCATGCGGGGCCAGCTCATTGAGCACACCTGTGCCGACTGGGCCATCGAGCACCGCGTAGGCGTGCTGGGCGCTGCGAAAGACAAAAGGCAGCTCCATGGCGGCCGTATTGGGTACGATGCCGTTGAAGTTCGAAGCGCCGCTGGAGACGATGTCAATCGTGCCTCCACGGGTGCCGTTGATCATGGCCGCATCATTGCCTAGCTGATTGGCCGGAAAGATGGTGATTTCGACATCGCCATTGGTGCGCTGCTTGACCAGTTCGGCCAGTTTCATGGCCGCCGCGTGCTGACCGTCGGTGGTATTGACCGCGTGGCCCAGTTTGAGATTGAACTTGTTGGCCAGGGCGGCGGTGCCAACCGTCGCCAGCAAAACTGCGGCCAGAATCTTCGAAATTTTCATGGGGGCTCCTCAGGTTGTCGAAGTTTTAAGAGCGGCGCATCATCGTCTGCGCCAGTGACGTTGAAATCTCTGCGGGCCGACTCTCATGGCGTTGTGACCCGCTGCGTTTGCAGATGTATTGCCGGCCGGCTCAGGCCAGCCAGATGCTGGACCGCTACCTCGACGAGTTCGGCCACCGGTTGGTCTATGCTCAATCGCAAGACATCGTTTTCGTCGGTACCGGGTCGCTCCAGGGTGCGGAATTGACTGATCAAGAGTTCAGCCCGCATGTAGTGGCCCACCCTTTGTTTCAGTCGCGTTTCGATGAGTTCGAAGCTGCCATCAAGAAATAAAAAACGCACGGCCGTGGACTGCTGCCGGATGCGGTCGCGGTAGGCCCGTCTCAAAGCTGAGCAGGCCACCACCAGGCCAGAGGGCTGCTCGGGGTCGGCCAGCAGGTGCCCAATACGGTCCAGCCAAGGCCAGCGATCGGCATCCTCCAGCGCCACGCCCGAGCGCATTTTGGCGACGCTCTCGGGCAGGTGCAGGTCGTCGCCGTCGACCATCCGCAGATCCAGACGCTCGGACAGCGCGGCTCCCAGGGTGGACTTGCCGCTGCCCGAAACGCCCATGACGACCAGGCGCAGGTAGTCGGCGGGACGCGGCCCAGTCATTTCAGCCAGCGACCTGGGCCGTCCATTCGGGTACGGGCGTCAGCAGGGGCCGGCCTTCGATGCCCGCTTGCATATTGGCAAAGGCCAGATCGGCCATGGCTTGCCGTGTTTCAGTGGTGGCACTGGCCATGTGCGGCGTCAAAACCACCTGTGGCATGTCCAAGAGGGCTTGGGGCACCCGAGGTTCATCGGCGAAGACATCGAGTCCGGCCCCAGCGATGCCCCCCTCGCGCAGGGCTTCGATCAGTGCGCCCTCGTCGACCACACTGCCGCGCGCCACATTGATCAGAAAACCGTGGGGCCCCAGCGCCGCCAGCACCTTGGCATCGATCAGGTGGCGGGTGCCCGCGCCGCCCGGTGTGATGACCACCAGAAAATCCGATGCGGCAGCCAGGGAGGCCGGATCTGGAAAAAACGGGTGCGGCAACGCAGGCTTGGCGCTGCGCGCGGTGTAGGCGATGGACATGCCGAAGGCCTGGGCGCGCTGGGCGATGGCTTGGCCGATGCGGCCCATGCCCACGATGCCCATGCGTGCCCCCGATACCTTGCGACCCAGGGCAATCGGGCCCTCAAGCCAACGGCCCGCTCGCACGAAACCATCGGCTTGGGCCAGGCGCCGCGCCACGGACAAAACCAGCGCTATGGCCAGGTCAGCCACATCTTCGGTCAGAACCCCGGGGGTGTGTGTGACGGGGATGCCGCAGGTCTTGGCAGCCGCAACATCAACGCCGTCATAGCCGACGCCGAACACCGACACCACCCGCGCAGCCGGCAGGCGCTGTAGCAAGCTCGCGGGGACCAAGGATTCACCGGTGGCGGCAACGCCCACAAGACGGGGGGCGAGTTTTTCAAAGCCGGCCGGGTCGAGTTCGTGGCTGCGGTCGTGGACTGTGTAGTGCGCCTCCAGCGCCTGTCTGTAGAAAGGATGGAGCTTCGCAACCGCGAGCACCTCTGCTTTGGACAAAAATCATCTCCCTTGAAAGCCACACGCGGCCACAGGTTATCCTACGCCTGTCCTGAAAGGGGGCGGTGAGGAATAACCCTTTGACATCTCTTTTGCCGGCCGGTTGTCTGTTTGCAGACTTTAGTTCGAACGGGGGGTGGGGCCCCGAAGCAGGTTAAGCAGGGGTCGGCCCTCAGCCAGGCGCTGGATGTTGTCGGCCAGGGTTTGTTGCCTGCGCCGCACCGTGCCGTGGGTCCAGCCAGACATATGCGGCGTCATCAGAACATGGTCGAGGCTTGCAAAGTCCAGGTGCGCCGGCGCTGCGGTGGTTTGTCCGGCGCTCGGGTAGCGGTACCAGGTGTCGATGATCGCTGCGTTCAGGCGTCGGCTCTTGAGCGCCTCATACAGGGCCTGCTCGTCGACCACCGGGCCTCGGCCAACATTGATCAGGACGGCATGGGGCGCCAGGGCGGCGAGCGCTCGCGCACCCACCAGGCTGCGCGTGTCGGGCAGCAGGGGCAGGGTCACCACCACCGCATCGATGCTGGCCATGAAGTTGTCGAGCTGATCGAGTGGCCAGAACTGGTCGACGCAATCGGCTGGGCCGGCGCTTCGGTTGCAGCCGTGAACCCGCATCCCGAAGGCGCGGGCCCGCGCAGCAATCGTTTGCCCGATGTGCCCCAGTCCGATGATCCCCAGCGTCTGCGATCCGAGTTCGGTGCGCAGGGCCCCGGGTGCCCCAGCCCAATAAGTCCAGCGTTGCTGACGAAGGTCTCGGTCAGCCTGAGCCAGCGGAACATGGCCGATGAGCAGCGCTGCAAAAACATATTCGGCGATCGCCTGCTCATGGCCGAAGCAGTTGCACAGGCTGCAACCGGGGGGCAAAAGCGATGCGTCGATGGCGTCGGTCCCGGCGGCCGGCGCATGATAAAGCCGCAGCTGGTGTAGCGGGGGCATCGGCACTTGCAGCCGGATACCGATGAGCACATCGGCCCGTGTGAAGGCCTCCACCGCGGCGTCGGTGGACAAGTCGTCATCGACGGTTTCTATCTGATGCCGATTGCCAATCAGCGCCTCCATGCCTGGCCTGAATTGCGCCGCGTTCTGGCCATGAAAGACGATGCGCAAGGGGTTGGCGTTCATAGGGGGCCGCTTAGGAGTCAAGGGGAGGGCAGCGATCAAGACCCTGGTTTTGTTGCGGGCGGCTTGGAGTCGCTCTCAAGCAATTTGATCACGGCGCTGATGTCCT